>CAYRXH010000055.1:0-16178 GCA_964428185.1 uncultured Bacteroidales bacterium | reverse complement strand
TTTGTAAAAAATTGAAGATTATCAATTGGCAATGAAACGGATCATCCTGATTCTGATTTCACTCATATTCCTGCAGAGTGCTTCAGGCAATGACACTTCTGAAATATTGCAACACAATGCTCAGGCTCTGCAATTGATGTTATCGGATCCTTCTGAGGCAATCAATATTCTGAACAAAGCACTTCATCTTTCTCAGGAAATTGAATATGTTAAGGGGAATCTGATGACTCTGCGTAATCTGGGGAATGTGTTTTTTCATGAGAAACAGTATGCTGAATCAGCAGATTATTATCGCAGAGCGCTTCATTATGCTGAAATCTCATACAATGTTTATGAAATTGCAACCATATCACTGGGATTAGGGAAATCATACAGTTATCTGGGAGATAGACAAAATGCCCTGTATTATCTTGACAAAGCCAGCAAATATTTTTCCATGTCGGGAAATACAGACGGGCTGTATGAAACCTATCAGACAATCAGTATGGTGTATCAGTCATACAGCAAATATTATGAAGCCCTTCATTATGGTCTGGAAGCTCTTAAAATCAGTCGGAATCTTGACAATCGTGAAAAACAGGTGCTTTCTTTGGGTAATCTTGCACAAATTTATGCCTTGCTCAACCAGCAACAAAAAGCTGTAGAGAACTATCTTCAAGCAATTCAGATTGCTGAAACCACCGGAAATTCTGCCTATTTGCCAATTTTATATGTCAATACCGGAATACAATACCGTAAAATTAAATATTATCAAAAGTCAATCAACTTTTTTCTCAAGGCTTATGATTTGTTTTCCGTACAAAAGAACACAGAGGGAATGATCATCAGCCTTACTGAAATAGGTCTTTCGTATAAACTGATGAAACAGCCCAACAAAGCCCTCAATTATTACATGCGGGCAAAAACCATAGCCGATCAGCAACACAATTACAGGCTTATCATCAACCTGAATAAGCAAATTTCCGAAATCTATATACTCGGAAAGAACTTTCACAAAGCAATGATTTACCTTGATATGAACTTCAATATTGCCAAGGATCTCAATGATGTGAGGCTTGAAGCTGAGACCCTCTACGATATTGGGAATTTTACTTTGCAAAAGGGAAATTACCAAAGAGCGATTGAAATTCTCCTCCAGAGTTATTATATCGCAGAACAGGCCAATGATATGTACCTGCTGGCTGAAATCACTGAGCAACTCTCTGTTGCATATCAGAAATCAGGAAATTACGAAAAAGCATACAGATTTCTGAAGATCAGTAAAATGTATTCTGAAAAGCATCTGAAAACAGAAGAAAACAAAACGTTTGAAATGCTACAATCTGTTTTTGAAGTTACCAATTCCGAACAGGAACTGGAAATACTAAGAAAAACAAACGAACTGGAACGTCTTGAAAAACAGAAAGCACGATCTCTGCAAAATCGTCTGACTTTTGGTATTGCAACAATGGTTATACTCATGTTGCTTTTGGTCTATGTACTCTCTATCATCAGAAAGAAAAACAGAAGTTTGAAAATTAAAGGGATGGAAATTGAAGCATCAAACCTGGCACTGCTCCACATGAATATCAGCCTTGAAAAACAGAAACAGGAACTGAACAAACTCAATGAATCTCTGTCTGAATCGAACAGAAAACTGACCGAATCTGAAGAAAAATTTCGAAGTTTGAGTGCTACCAAAGACAAACTTTATTCCATCATTTCACATGATCTGCGGAGTCCTTTTGCTTCAGTTATTAGCTTTGTCAGGCTTATCAGGAGAGATCATGCCTCAATGACTAAAAAGGAACTGATAACCCTTACAGAAGAACTTGAAAAAACTACTGAACGAATAAACACCCTGCTTGAGAACATGCTACAATGGTCACTGTCTCAGACTGGCAAAATTTCATTTGTTCCTGCCGAAATCAAACTTGAAGAAATAATCTCTGAAGTTACAGCACTGATGAACTCTTTCGCGAAGCAAAAAAACATTAGTATTGAAGTAGATATCCCTCCCACGATCATTGTTAAAGCTGATTTTTCCATGATGTCTGCCATTATGAGAAATCTTCTATCTAATGCCCTGAAATTTTCTGAACCTGGATCTGTTGTCAGAATTCAGGCAATAGAAACTGCTGAAATGATTTCTGTCAGTGTGTTTGATCAGGGTCCTGGCATCTCAGATCAGCAACTGCAGGGTATTCTTTCCGGGGAAATTCCTGAAAAACCACAACAGGTGAAAGAACGCGGAAGTGGTCTGGGGCTGCTTATTTGCGATGACTTCCTGAAAAGACATAAAAGCAAACTTGAAGTTAAAACTTCAAAGCAATCGGGAACTGAATTTTCTTTTAAACTGCTAAAAAACCAGCCTCTCCAACAATGACTGCTCTCTCTCTAAATAAATGTTTCTTTTCCGGATTGATTTTTATACTCATGGTATCTTGCGTTCAGACAAAAAAAGAACACTATTCAAACGGACAGATTAAATCTAAGATACAATATAAAAAAGGCGTTAAACACGGATATGCCAATTATTATTATAATAACGGATCCATGCACATCAAATGCAATTATATCAATGACAGGCTGAACGGAGAATACAAAAGCTGGTATTTTTCAGGCAATCTTGAACGGGAAGAATATTATATCAATGATACATTGCACGGAATGTCCAAAAAATACTGGGACAGCGGCAAGTTGAAGATGCTTGTTGAATATTCAATGGGGGAATTGAACGGAAATTACATTGAGTATCATGAAAACGGACAGGTCAAGGTGGAGGGAATGTTTATAATGGACGAATTTGAAGGTGACTGGTCTTACTTTGATCCGTCAGGAATTCTCATCGGAAAGGGATTTTATGAAGCAGGAACTGGTATCAATGTCTCTTTTTATTACAACACTTCTGATACCCTTGTAAAAACTCCATATCTCAGCAGTGAAAAACACGGTAATGAAGTGTGGTACAACAGAGACGGAACTGTGGCAAAAATTATCATCTGGGATAAAGGAGAATTTAAATCTCAAAAGATATACAACAATGAATCTGATTAAAGAAGAATCCATTCGCAAAGAAACTGTCCTTCGTCTGGCTGCAGAAATGTTGACTGCTGCGCGTACGGCACCAAAAGCAAGAGGGAACGACAGATTGTTTCTTGCTGTTATTACTGACAAAGACATAGAGAATCTTTCTCTGGCAATGAAAAACTTGATAAAACAAGGGGCTCCTGATTTTTTTGAACGTGATGCCGGTAATCTGCTTCAGTCGCAAGCTGTTCTTATTATTGGCACATCGTATGAACCGCAGGGGTTACAATTATGCGGATACTGCGGATTCAACAGCTGTGAAGAGAAAAGAAACCACCCCGATGTTCCATGCGTTTTTAACACAGGGGATCTTGGAATTGCAATTGGTGCTGCTGTCAGTATTGCAGCCGACAGACGAATTGACAACAGAATCATGTATTCTGCCGGATATGCTGCCATAAAAACAAGACTGACACCCCCCGAGGTGAAGCTTGCGTATGCAATACCCCTAAGTGTGTCAGCCAAAAATCCTTTTTTTGACAGGAAATAAATTTAATTTTTCATGAATTTCTTCACGGAAATCAACTGACCGTCACTGTCGATGGCCCTGATCATATAAATGCCTGTCCCAAGATAACTGCAATCATACGAATTGTTTCCATCAGCCTTAAAACTGTCAATGAGCTTGCCTGTCATGTCAATCATTTCAATCTGCAGTTCCCTATCAGTAGCAACTGTAAGCATATCACTGACAGGATTGGGGAATAATTGTAATGATTCTATAGCTTCTTCTTCAATTGCAGCAGAAGGGCATGTTGTTGGAACACCGCCTGCACCGGTAATTGCATTCCTAAGAATTGTATTACTGATGGGCCAGATGTCCTGCTCTACAATGCTTCTATTTGGAGCAATAATAATGACTGTAGGATAGGCAAGAATTTGATAAGTACTGTTAATAGATGCTCCACTGGGAGATCCAGGTATCATGGGATAACCAAGACCCAACGCGTTTAACTGAGAAGCCGTATGAGCAGTACTGACTGCCATAATAAATACATTTCCGGAATTGCATCCGTAGTATGTGTAGCTGTCTTGGACGACCGGGTAAGTCGTCGAGCAAGAGCTTCAATTAGGCATTGTAAACATGATCACAACATATTTGTTGGCATCAAGATAGTTAAACAAAGTGTGTGATGTTCCAACAGCATCTGTTGCTGTAAAATTCACCGCTGTGGTGAGAGGAGTCTGGGCACTGATCCCCAATCCCATGAGCATAATAAATGCTGATGAAAATAAGAGTTTTTTCATACTATTACGGGGTTAAAATGATTATACAAATAAACACATTTTCTTTCAATTAGTTGCACTTTTATTTAAAAATAATTTATGCCCGATAAAAATAAAAAAATCTCAAAACACAATTATTTGAATGTAAGCTATTTAGCTTTTTCAGTTTAAGTTTTTTCATTGGTTTATGTAAAAATAAAACTCTAAAAAAGAAAATGGAAAATCTCAGGTTTTTTTCTCCTTTTTTTATGAGACGATAGTGAAAAATAAATAATTTTTTGCTTAAAATTATTAGAATGAAGCATGAAAAAATCGTACAAAAAAAGAAAAAAGACAACTGAATATTCAATTATCTTATCCCTTTTTAGCGATTCCGATAGGATTCGAACCTATGACCCACAGCTTAGAAGGCTGTTGCTCTATCCAGCTGAGCTACGGAACCGTTTTTTTGATTGAAAACAGATGTTCGTGAATTCAATGTGCAAAATTAAAAAAAAACTTAAACAACGACATGAAATTTGTGTTCTCCATCTCTGTTTTCCTTTAGCATGGTTGAAAACTTGTGATAAGAGATTGCAAAAAAAAGGGGAGTGTGAGTGTTGAGGAAAAAACAAAGAGAAACAAGTTTCTCTTTATTTTTTTGGGGTCGGGGTGGCAGGATTCGAACCTGCGACCTCCTGCTCCCAAAGCAGGCGCGATAACCGGACTACGCTACACCCCGATTTTTTGAATGTGCAAAGTTAATATTATTTTTTTATTTCATGTTGTTTGCTTTTAAAAATATCAAACAGTAAGCCGAAAAGATGCTTTTTTTGTAATTTTGCAGTCCAAAAACACACCATTCCACCATCTATGTCAGAATCTATCCCTATAAAATATAATCCACAAACTGTTGAAGACAAATGGTATTCACATTGGATGAAGATGAACTATTTTCATTCTGAACCTGACAACAGAGAACCTTATTGTATTGTGATTCCTCCACCCAATGTTACGGGTGTTCTTCACATGGGGCACATGCTTAACAATACCATTCAGGATGTTTTGGTGCGTCTGGCCAGGATGAAGGGCAAAAACGCCTGCTGGGTTCCAGGAACCGACCATGCATCAATTGCCACAGAAGCCAAAGTGGTTGCTAAACTCAAGGCAGAAGGAATTGAAAAATCTTCTCTTACAAGGGAAGAGTTTCTTGCTCATGCCTGGAAATGGAAAGAAAAACACGGGGGCATAATACTGGAACAACTTAAAAAGCTTGGTGCTTCATGTGATTGGGAACGTACAGCTTTTACAATGGATGAACCTTTATATGAATCAGTTATTGAAGTTTTTATTGATCTGTTCAATAAAGGACACATATATAGAGGTGTGCGAATGGTCAACTGGGATCCACAGGCTCTCACCGCCCTTTCTGATGAAGAGGTTATTTTTAAAGATACTCCCGGCAAACTATATTATATCAAATATACTGTTGAAGGGGAAAAAGGAAAATATGTGGTGATTGCAACCACTCGTCCTGAAACTATGCTGGGTGATACCGCCGTTTGTGTGCATCCTTCTGATCAGAGATTCAGAAACATCAAAGGAAAACATGTTGTTGTCCCTCTAATAAACAGAAGAATACCGGTTATTGAAGATGAATATGTTGATATGGAATTCGGAACGGGCTGTCTCAAAATTACACCAGCTCATGACTATAACGACTATCTCATTGGTGAAAAACACAATCTCCCTGTTATTGATATTTTTAATGACAACGGGACACTGAACAGCAAGGCTGAAATTCTGATCGGTGAAGACAGAATATCAGCCAGAAAAATTATTGTCAGAATGCTTGAAGAGCATGGTTATATTGAAAAAATTGAAGATTACAACCACAATGTGGGATACAGTGAACGTACAGATGTTCCCATCGAACCAAAGCTTTCCACACAATGGTTCCTGAGCATGCGGCAATTGGCTGAACCTGCCCTTGAGGTTGTTCTGAATGATACTATTCAGTTTCATCCTGCCAAATTTAAGAATCTGTATCGTCACTGGATGGAAAATGTGCGCGACTGGTGCATAAGTCGACAGTTGTGGTGGGGACAACGAATTCCAGCGTGGTATCTTCCTGACGGGAGATATGTGGTTGCCAAAAATGCGAAAGAAGCACATACCTTGGCTTCTGAAAAATATAACCTTCCTGATCTGAAAATCACAGACATGAAACAGGATGAAGATGTTCTGGACACATGGTTTTCAAGCTGGTTATGGCCAATTTCTGTTTTTGACGGAATCAGAAATCCCCACAATGCTGACATGAAATATTATTATCCTACCCATGATCTTGTCACAGCACCTGAAATTCTGTTTTTCTGGGTCGCGCGTATGATCATGGCAGGGCTGGAATATCCGGGTCAAATTCCTTTCAGAAACGTCTATTTTACAGGCATAGTCCGTGATAAACTCGGCAGGAAAATGTCAAAATCTCTTGGTAACTCACCAGAGCCACTTTCTCTCATTGAAAAATATGGAGCTGATGGGGTCAGACTGGGTCTGTTGCTTACCTCTCCTGCCGGCAATGATCTCCCTTTTGATGAATCACTTTGTGAACAGGGACGTAATTTCTCAAATAAACTCTGGAACGCTCTCAGGCTGGTTAAAGGATGGAAGACTGACCAAGCCAGAACACCTGATGATGCATCTAAAAGGGCCTGCATCTGGTTTGAAAACAAACTCAATGAGACCATTGCAAGACTTGAAGAAGACCTGAGCAAGTATAGAATAGCTGATGGTCTTATGCTTATGTATAGGATGACATGGGATGATTTCTGCAGTTGGTATCTTGAAATTGTAAAACCTCCCTATGGCGAGCCGATTGATCCTGTCACTTACAATAAAACAATTTACTTCTTTGAAACTATTCTAAAGCTGCTTCACCCTTATATGCCTTTTATAACTGAAGAATTATGGCATCAGCTTGCTCAACGCAAAATAGGTGATGATCTTATAATTACTGCTTTTCCTGTGGCTCAGAAATATGATGAAAATATCATCATACAATTTGAATCTGTTAAAGAAGTTATCAGTAATATCCGGAATCTGAGAGCGAAATTTAACACCTCTCCAAAAACAGAACTTGTTTTACAGATTCAGTCAGGAAACCATGAAGAGTTTCAACCATATCTTCCACTGATCAATAAACTATCTAACCTCCGTTTAATAGAAATTACTGACAAGCTTAATGAATCATATTCTCAGTTCATGACAGGAACCACAGAATTTTGCCTATCAATTGAAAACACTCTTTCTGCTGAAGACGAACTGAAGAAAATTGAGAAAGAGATCAACTACTATGAGGGCTTTCTCATTTCAATCAGAGCCAAATTAACCAACGAACGATTCATAAACAGTGCACCGGCAACAGTTGTTGACAAAGAAAGGCAAAAAGAGCAGGATGCTCTTGACAAACTTAGAATTCTGAAGGAGCGGACAGAAACATTAAAAAAGAATTAACAGGCTTTTTTTCAAAGCATACTGTCAATTTCGCTGATAAAACTATCTTTCATATTTCGTGACAAAAAAGAAACTTCGAATGAATTTTTTGCCAGAAACACAATGTCTGCTGCAGTAAGTTTTAATGCATCGGTTACTGCTTTGTAATTCTCATTCACATATCCGCCGAAACAGGCAGGATCATCAGAATTGATTGTAACAAGCATATCATTTTCAAGCATTGTACGCAGGGGATATTCTTTAATCTCACTGACAACTTTCAGATAAGGGTTGGACAAAGGACACAGAGTGAGAGGCATTTTCCATTTTGCCAGCTCCTTCACAAGATCTTGATCATCCAAAGCATGATTTCCATGATCAATGCGTGAAACTTTTAAATGATTCAGAGCCTCGCGGATGTATTCAGCAGGGCCTTCCTCACCTGCATGTGCCACTGTCAGCAATCCATCAGCCCTGGCCATATCAAATTCCCTCACAAATTTTGAAGGCGAATGTCCAAGTTCTGAAGAATCCAGTCCCACAGCAACAATATCATTCAGATAGGGAAGTGCCTATAAATATGTTTGTAATGCTGACTCTTCGGGAAGATGTTTTAAAAAGCACATAATCAGATGAACGCTGAAACCACTTTCGGTTCGGGCATCTGCAACTGCACCGGTAATCCCATTCATAAACACATCAAATCCGATTCCCCTTGCTGTAAGCGTCTGAGGATCAAAGAAAATCTCAGCATGCCTTATGTTCTGTGAAGCTGCCTTACCAATATAGGCTATTGTCAGATCATAAAAATCCTGCTCCTTCAGCAGAACACCCGCCCCCTTATAGTAAATATCCAGAAAATCCTGCAGATTTCCAAAAACATAGGCTGATTTCAGCTTATCAACAGTAGCAAAGGGAATGTTAATATTGTTGCTCTGGCAATTTCAAACTTCAGTTCAGGCTTAAATGTTCCTACGATGTGAAGGTGGAGTTCTGCTTTCGAAATTCTTTCGATCAGGCCGCTCAATGATTATGGTATCATAAAAAACGCTTCGGTTTAATAAACAATTCAATTCAAATAAATCAGTATCTATGCTTCAATTAGTAATTTTCAGATCTCAATTGCATATATTCTATTGAATGCAGACAAGCAGGGCAATTCTTCAGTGCTTTGGCTGACTCATAAACATATCCGCAATTAATGCATTCCCAAAGAACTTTCCCGTCTTTCACAAATACTTTGTCTTCGGAGAGATTCTGTAGAAGCTTCAGATATCTCTTTTCATGCTCCGCTTCAACTTTTGCAATCGCCTTAAATGCTGTTGCCACATCTACAAAACCTTCCTCCTGTGCAATGTTCGCAAACTCAGGATAAAGCAATGTCCATTCTTCATTTTCTCCTTTAGCTGCTGCTTTAAGATTCTCCAAAGTGGTACCGATCACTCCTGCAGGATACATTGCAGTTATTTCAACCATTCCTCCTTCAAGAAATTTAAAAAATCGTTTGGCATGTTCCTTTTCCTGATTTGCAGTTTCCTGAAAAATGTTTGCAATCTGCACGTAACCCTCCTGTTTTGCAACTTTTGCAAAAAATTCATACCTATTTCTTGCCTGTGATTCTCCGGCAAATGATTTGAGCAGGTTCTGCTCGGTTTTTGTACCCTTAATAGATTTTCTTGTAGTCATAAAATATATTTTTTAGTTGTTAATCAAAATCATATTTCCCGGTTTTACACAACGGGCAAAGCCAGTTTTGAGGAAGATCGTCAAAACGTGTTCCCTGAGGAATCTGTTGCGTCGGATCTCCTTCCTTCTCATCATAAATATATCCGCAAACCCTGCACTTATATTGTTTAAATGCACGTGAATGCTCATCCTTGTCAATTATCTGTTCCGCTTGGATATATGTGGGTGCCTTGGCCGGAGATGCCCCCCTGATCTCTCTCCTGTAATGGCTATAAGTCATACTCTCGGCAGATTCATTAAGTATTGTTGCAGAAACCACTTCTCCAATAAAAAGCAGATGTGTCCCCACATCAAACACATTAATGAGTGTGCAAAGAAAGTATGAAACACAATGCTCGGTCATGACAGGAACACCTGTTTCACCAACAATAAAGCTTGTATTCTGAAACTTATTATAATCCTTTCCTGACCTGAATCCAAAATCTGTGATTAGTGAAGCAGGAGCATTTGAAGATAATACAGAAACTGAAAACTTCCCGGATAACTGAATCACCGAAGCAGAAAAATTTTCTTTATTACAACTTACAGCAAATCTAGGTGGAGATGATGTAACCTGAAATACCGAATTGGCAACAAATCCACATGGAGAATCTGAAGTTCCGGAAGTAACAATATACATTCCATAACTGAGAGTTAAAAATGTCCTGGTATCAATCATCTGAAATAATTTTCAATCAATTTGCCAAAAATAATTAAAATTCATTTGGTATAACTAATTAAAATTAAAATATTTCTCGTTTTGTATGGCAATTAGGCACTCTTCCAGTTTTAAAATAATATTCCTGATGATATTTCTCTGCTTCCCAGAATGTTCCTGCTGGTTCAATGATTGTTGCCACATCATATCCCTTTGTTTGCAAAAGCTGGAAAAGTTTCATGGATATTTCTTTTTGATGGATATCATTGTAAAATATTGCAGATCGGTATTGATCTCCCACATCAGGTCCCTGTCGGTTCACCTGAGTAAAGTCGTGAATTTCGAAAAACAAGCGGCATAGTGTTTCAAAATCTGTTTCTGAAGGGTCATACACCACTTTTACTGTTTCTGCATGACCAGTACCTCCTGTGCATACATCTTCATACGTGGGCTGTTCTTTTTGTCCACCCATATATCCTGATGTTGCAGAAATCACTCCTTTAGTTTGCCGAAAATAATATTCAACCCCCCAAAAACAACCCGCAGCAAAATATGCAATGTGTTGTTCTGTGTCTTTGCCAGAATCAAAATTTAAAGACACCGAATTGACGCAATATCTGGTGTCCTTTGCTGTAAATCCTTCCCCGTAAAACACATGTCCAAGATGTCCATCACACTGCGAACAAACAATTTCAGTGCGATGACCGTCAGCGTCAGGGAGCATTCTCACAGCTCCTTCAATCTGATCATCAAATGATGCCCATCCACAATGAGAGTCAAACTTGCTGTCCGAACTGAACAAGGGTTGATTACACCTCTTGCATAAATATACACCCTGTTCCTTATGATCAGTGTATATGCCGGTAAAGGGCTTCTCAGTTCCTTTGTAAATAATTACCCTTTCTTCTTCAGGTGTAAGTTGATTGCATACCATACTGTTATTATTAGTGTTTTGACATGATGATCCCTGAGTAAGCATAAATATAATAAAAATTCTTAGGTATCCTGCGGTTTTTATATTTCAAATTCCTATTTATGTATTCGTTTACAAATTTACATATAAAAAATCTTATAATCAAGTTATTTCTTCACTATCAGGTTTCTTTTTAATTAATTTTGCGGAAAACATAAAAAAAGTGTCTTCAGACAAACGGATTTTACTTGGCATGAGTGGTGGGCTTGACAGCAGTATAGCCGCCCTGTTGCTTCAGGAACAGGGGTATGAAGTTGTTGGGGCCACATTCAGAACATGGGATTCAATTTCTGAGAGCTGTACTTCAAAGAACACAGGCTGTTGTAGCCTTGAGGCTATTATTGAAGCACAAACATTTGCAGAACAACATGGCATTGAACATTATATATTTGATTTTAGACAGGATTTTAAAGACATTGTTATCGCTGATTTTGTGAATGAATATTCTTCAGGAAGGACACCCAATCCTTGTGTTTTGTGTAATTTCAGAATTAAATGGGAGCTGATGCTCGGCAAAGCTGAAGAATTGTCTTGCAGTAAAATTGCAACAGGTCATTATGCCGGAATCCGGATGAAGGAAGACACCTATGTTCTTGTCAATGCAAAAGACACTACCAAAGATCAGACATACTTTTTATGGATGTTGACTTCTGAACAACTTGAACACACAGTTTTTCCCCTGAGCGGAATGACAAAGGAACAGGTTCGTGAAACAGCGAATACAAGAGGTTTTAACAATTTATCCCGAAAACGTGAAAGTCAGGAAATTTGTTTTATTTCGGGAAATGACTATAGAAAATTTATTGAAAAAGAATTTCCTGCTGGCATTTCAAATCCGGGACCCGGAAGCATTCTGGATGTTTCAGGAAATATTCTTGGAAAACACAAGGGATACACCCATTATACCATAGGGCAAAGAAAAGGACTCGGATATGCTGCAGGCAAGCCTGTTTATGTTTTGAAAATTGACCCTGTGGGAAACACAATAACTATTGGCGACAAGGATGAATTGCTCACAGATATTGTGTTTGTAAGAGACTTCCGATTCAACAGTTTCAAACAAATCCCCTCTGAATTCACAGCTGAGGTGAAAATTAGATACAACACAAGAAAAGTAAAAGCTGTTATTAACCCTGAAGGCAAATGGCTAAAAATCAATCTTTTTGAAAAAGTATCAGCGGTCACTCCCGGGCAGTCTGCAGTGTTTTATTCCGGTGATGAATGTCTTGGCGGAGGCATTATTGTCTGAAAGCAGTATTTATTATCTTTGCATCTATGAAAGTATTTTATCTGCTTATTACACTATATGTTTTTCCTTCATTTTGCTATGGTGAAGGAAATGACACTGTTCTTTACAATATGGCTTCCTTGAATCAGGGTGTCCGGATGAATGGTAATCAGAAATCAGGATGGGAAATTTCAGGCAACTTCGGTGTTTACAAAGCAAACAAGCATCATGCACAGTTCTATAACGGAGCATCTCAGAATGTGAATAATCTCGACTATGTTTTTTCAAATTATTATTGGAGACAGGAAATTATTGACCAGCTAATCATTCATGCCCAGCGGGATTCATTTCAGATTTATGAAATTCCTGCAGACATAAAATATGACATGAGCATGTACGTAGGATTCTCGGGAAGATATCATTATTCTGGAGCACTCGCATTGAATTTCAGCTTCAATTTCGCAAAACTTCAGACAAGAGACATGTTTACTCTTGAAGTGTTTCCGGCCTATTCAGGAATGATTGAGAGTTTTGTTTATTTTGGAATATATGGCATTGAGGCCAGAACAAATATTGACGCTGGTTTTCTTTATACCTTCAGCCCCGAAAAACCATTTACTCCCTTTATAGAAATGGGAATCAATATTAACAGCACCAATGTGAAACGCAATTTTATCAGAATTTTTGACAAGGAATACAATCTAATCAACATTTATGGTAGCAATTCATATATTCCAAACACTCCCCTCAGTGAATTTGATGTACGGCAGGGGGGTATCGGTTTTGGATTATATTCTTCTCTTGGAGTCCGCTATTCAATCAATGAACAGTTTGCCATAGAAACGGCAGCAGTTTCATATTTGAAAACAGTGAATCTTGAGGGATACAACGAGCAGTTTGGTATCCACGGTGGACTTTTGCTCCGTTTTGTATTCAGTCCTTCCTTTTCTTTCGAATCAGACGACAATACAATAGAGTATTAACAGTATTATCTTTCAGGGAAATACACGGGATGACGCTCGTTATATTTCAGCATAAAATGATAAATCATTTTTCTTTTTTTCTTGGCATTCCGCAGCTCTTCGTACAGTTCAATATCATGTACCTGCAGATACTGCAGAAAAGTCTTATATGAAAACTCCATCTTTCTTCCGGTATTAAAATCAATCACATACTCCTGATTCTCAACACTTCGTTGATTGCGATAGTACGGATAACCATAAGCATAATCATAGGTTGGAACCGAATATGTATTTAATGCAAAAAAGTGGATCAGCGCGCCAATAATCTGAAGTCTGTAATAATATCCACTGAATCCCTGGGAAATATACACGGCATTATTCTGAACATACCCCCAGCAATTCTTTATCTCGCAATAACCTGAACCATCGGAGCAAACAGTCTCAAGCACAGTTTCCCCGAAGAACTGAGAGCTTTTGCTCACTTTAAAATCTCTGACTGAAGGATTGTTCTCTTTAAACTCCTGAAAAGTCAAATAAACACCATCCTGAAACCTGTAGTTCTTATCATATTTCACAAATCTGACAGTATCTGCTTCCTGAGCATACACAGAGATAAGCGCTGGTACCAAAAGCATCAGTAACCAATGTTTCATGGCTAGTCCTCCTGCAGTCGAGAAATAAATTTTTTCAAATCTATAATATATCGTTCGTGAGTGCCTTCGCCTATAAGCCCTTTTTCATCCCATGCATTCACTTCAAAAACAAGCCGCTTCCCATCTAAAATTTTCAAAATAGATTTGCACCGAACTTTCATTCCAATGGGAGTCGCTTTCAGGTGTCTGACATTTACTTCAGTTCCAACAGTAGAATAGCCTTCAGGAAGAAATGGCATTACACAGCGATAGGATGTTCCTTCCATCAAAGCCACCATTGCAGGAGTAGAAAACACGTCTACGAGCCCCGAGTCATACCGCGAGGCAGAGTCTTCAGCGAGAGTCTGTTTTTCCATTTCAAATTTGATTCCGGGTTTGATGGCATTCAAGTTCAGTTCCATAAGATTTCAATGAATTTAAAAATGAAACGAGAAGTTTTGTTGAATATCAGGGTGCAGACTGAGCGAAACAGGACAACTTTTTGCACTTTGTTTGAGTGCTTCCTTCTGCTTATCGGTGTAGTTATTGGGAGGAAAATAAAAATCAATATGAATTTCTGCAATACGTCTGGGGTTTGTACCCATTACTTTGGTAATTTCAGCACGGGTTCCCTTCAGATCAAAATGATAGGTTTCTGACATAATTCCCATAATGGTGAGAATACAGCCCGCCAAAGAGGTTGCCACCAGATCTGTAGGAGAAAACATTTCCCCTTTTCCGTGATTATCGGCAGGAGCATCAGTCATCACTACGGCTCCTGACCGAATGTGGGTATATTTGGTGCGCAGATTATCAAGATATAGTACTTCTGATGTATGCATGTGAGAATTTTTCTTCAAAATTAGTGATTTTTCATTCATGATAAAACCGAGTACAAAATTGATCTAAGATAAAACTATCTTTGGGGCTTGGCTGTGAAAATCGAATATTCCTTCGTTATTTGCAGGCATCTTATGGTATATATTTTTTCACATTGTCCGAAAAAAATGAAAATATTTTTTTCATAACAAAACATTCTGAATGTGTGTGTTTTATATTTTGCAAATTTGCCACTTTCATAAGTAAGCCCAGCTTTAAAAAGAATCTCAAAAACACACAATATCTTTAGGTCTTTTAAACTTTTAATGTTTTGTCGGACAATAGTGATATTATATCTTGAAAAAATTGTTATTTAGTTACAATTATATTTTTATTAAACATAAGGTTAGTTTTTAGAGGGGCTTAATTATTAATGAACTAATGTAACATTTCCTTTGTTTTCATAAATTGTAGCATTTGTAAAAGTAATCTTGAGATAGTAGACAAACACTCCGGGATCGCATACTTTTCCTTTATATGTACCATCCCATCCAATTTCCTTGGTGGTTGTTTCGAATACTTCCTCTCCCCAGCGGTTGTAGATAATTAACTCAAGGTACTCAATTCCTTCGCCTCTCACATACAGCACGTCATTTTCGCCATCACCATTGGGAGAAAATACATTGGGCACCCACACATGTGGCGGATTGCATTCTTCTATACCTCCCAATATACTCACACTTCCGCTGTTGCTGCATCCGTTCTGATCGGTTACCAGCACACTGTAATTGCCCGGAATTAATCCTTCCAGCGTTTGCAGGGAACTGCCGTTGTTCCATAAGATTGTAAACGGAGATGTGCCTCCTGTGATTACTACAACTGCATCGCCGTCACCTGCTCCGATACAGCTTTCATCATTATGTGTAATACTAACTGTGGGCGATTCATTGACTATAATATCTTGAGTATCTGTGTCACCGCAGCTTCCTGCTATCACATAAGTGATGGTATGCGTTCCAGGACCTGCTGCTGCAGGATTAAACATACCGGTGGCCGAAATACCCGTGCCCGACCATGAACCACCGCCGTCTTCTGACTGGAACTGAACAAGGCTGTCATTGGTACAGAAAGGCCCTGTGGTGATGATAGTGGCATCCTGCTGGTCAATAACTGTAATTGTTGTGCTTGCAGAAGCAGAACAGCCGTTAGCATCGGTTCCTATAACAGTATATGTGGTAGTTGAAGTAGGACTAACCACTTGTGGATTTCCTGGTCCCAGTCCGCCACTCCAGGAGTAGGAAGAAGCACCGCCGGCAGTGAGAGTTGTGCTTTGCCCGTTACAAATAGCACTTGCAGATGGTGTCAGAGTGACAGAAGGATTTGCATTGACAGTGATCGTTGTGCTTGCAGA
>CAYRXH010000054.1:0-16428 GCA_964428185.1 uncultured Bacteroidales bacterium | reverse complement strand
TGAAATATTCTCCAAAAGCAGTAATTTGTCCTTTTCGAAGCAGTTTTTTTAATTGCTTTAACTGTTCTCTTTGGGGATCGATTTTTTTTCGTTCTCCGGGAAATTTACTTTTTAACTCAAGAGCCTTTTTCAGAATTGACCCAACAATCGGCATAATAATTTTTTTTTCAAAATTAGGAAATTTTTGCCACATACTCTTCATGAATTAAACCCAAATCCGTCATTGGAATTATTTGATAGTTATTTCTTTGTCGGTAGAATCTAAATGTAATGCTTTCATAACTAGTAAGAAAATCTTACAGCAAAAAAACAAAATTTTTTAATAGATATATAGCATCAAAACCATTGACAATCAAAATGTTACAAATATTATTTTCTAATGACGGTCATTAGAAATAATGAGTCTAATGACGGATTTGGGTTAAAACAAGGATATGGCCTTATAAAAAATAAAAAGGGCTGTTTATACAAACAGCCTTTTCAACTCGGTTTAAAATTGCATTATACTAGGTTCAATCTGCTGAACAATTCTTTTCTGTATAAGCCTCCGATAGGAATTACTTTCATTTTTCCTTCAATCACCAGATCCGGATATTTAATTGAGAAAATTTTATCAAGCCTTACAATGAAAGAGCGATGAACCCTTACAAAATCTTTTTCAGGCAAAATTCTCATCATTTCTTTCATGGTTGTATGGGTTGTATAGATGTTGTCTGAAGTATTGATGACAACATAGTCCTTCAGAGCTTCAACAAAATAAATATCAGAAAATTTGATTTTGTTCAGCCTGTAATCAGCTCTTACAAAAATGCTGTCCGGCTCATCCTTTCTTAAAACAATAGCCTGATATAAATCTCTTTCTTTTCTGATTTCTGCGTCTTCCAGGTGCTTGTTAATTGCCATTTCAATGGTTGTCTCAAGTTCTTTTTCTTTAAACGGTTTAATAACGTATCCATAAGGTACAGAAGGCTTGGCTTTTTCCAAAGTATCTTCATCAGCATAAGCTGTCAGGAAAATCACAGGTATATCAAACCTATCCTTAATAATCTTAGCAGCCTCTATTCCGCTCATTTCTCCCTTGAGCATAATATCCATCAACACCAGATTTGGACGAAATTTGTGAACTGCTTCAATGGCTTTTTCTCCTGATGATACTACTGCGGGTACACCATAACCCATGTTTTTTAAACTGTTTTGAATGTCTTTTGCAACGATGCTTTCATCTTCAACAACGACAACTTTTATTTTTCCCATTTTCTTATAGATTAAATTATTTTTTGGATAAAATCAATTTATCTGCAAAGATATAAAGAATTTCTAAAAGCTCAGTATAAATACTTCATTTTTTTGAATTTCATTCTTTATTATATATGTTCCATTTATCTGATCTGCCAGTGCATCAATAAGTTGAGCGGATAGAGTAGCTTCAGGAGATTTTTTGTTTTTTTCTAAAATTAGTCTTTTGGGATATGTAATTTTTAATTCTATCAAATTATTTTTGTATTTAAGATCAATTAATAATTGTTTTTTTAGATCAAACTCTAAAATATTTTCGAAAAAACTATAAAATAATTCGTTTAATATCATCCCTATTGGTACACCTATATCCAAAGTAACATAAACATTATCAAGTTTAAAGAAAAATTTCATATCCGGAAAGGCTGAAGAACGAATCATTGTCTCTGAAATTGTCTTTATATATTGCCCCAGATCTACCCGGCTAAACATATCGGTTTGATATACTATTTCATGAATCAGGTAAATACTGCTTATCCTGTTTTGAATACGTTTTAGTGCCTGCCCAACATCCTGATTTGACTGTGATCTGATTTCCAGATTCAGAATGCTGGAAATAATCTGCAGATTATTTTTGACCCTGTGGTGTACTTCTTTCAACAACAGGTTTTTTTCTTCAAGTGATCTTGATAGTTTATGCTCCACCTCCTGGCGCACAACTATCTCTTCTCGCAATTTCATATAACTTTCTTCTGCAATATCAGCCCGCAATTTTGTTTCAAGAAACTTCTTTTCAATTGAAACATCCTTAATTACTATCTGATATGCTTCTTTGCCTTCATAATATATTTTTACAGGAATGGTCTCAATTTCCACAATCTGATTGTCTGAAGGGCGTTTGATTTTTACTTCCATATAAGGAACCTCTTTCCCTGCAGATGCACTTTCTAATCGTTCTTTTATAAGTTCATAATATTCGGGTAAATATAAATTCTCCAAGGAAAAATTTGTGGCTTCTGCAAGATTCTTAAACCCAAGAATTTTTATTGCTGTAGCGTTTGCAAAGAGTATTTTTTTCTTATCCCGGATTAAAATTCCAGTGGGTGAAGTCTCCACCAGACTTCTATAGGTTTGTTCTTTTTTTTCTAAAATTTCTCTTTTATTCCTTTCTTCAGTAACATCATCAATGTAAATATTATGCAAAATTTTTTTTGATATATTACAATTGGATTTGGCAATATTTATTTTTAATATTCTTTCTTGATTCTTTATGGAAAAGCGGCTCTCTATTGTATAAAATTTCTTTCTTTTCTTTTGCTTTTCAAAATGTTGTTCTGCTTTTTTTTGTTCTTCTTTTCGTTGAATAATTTTAAAAAAATTCTCTTTTTCAAAATCAACTTCCTCAATTCCCATCATTTTTTTAAATGCCCTATTCGCATACTGAATTATCCACTTTTCATCTGTTTCTGCGATTCCATGGTCCATCCGATTGAGTATATCCTGATAATATCTTTTTAATTCTTTATGAAAAAGTTCACTTCTTTTAATGCTCGATATATCCCTAATTATTGCAAATACTTGTTTGGTATCCAAAAGAAAAAAGTGAGCATCGAAATGTTTGGTTTCTTTTTGAAACTCAAGAGAATATTGAAAAGAACCTTCTTTTCCGGTTTTTATTACTTTTTTTATCTGCTGCTTGGTGTTTTTAACAATATCTGAGGGTAAACCAGATTCTTCAATATTTTTTCCCAAAAATTCTGGTGGTGAAATATACAAAGTTGATAGATCATCACAATAAAACTCTAAAAAATTCCCATGTTCGTCAAATACAAAAATCAAATTCGATATCGAATATAAAATCTTTTCATATGCGTTATTAAAAATACGAAACGCTTGTTGGTGGGTACTCATTGAAAAGAAAATAAAGATTGTTAATGTAAATATAAAAAGAAATAGATGACTTTTGCAAATTTTTTTTCACTTTTTTTTCCTAATCTTCATCTATAGGCAGTAATACCGCACGATCATACTTTTGTTCTATACCATTTTTATATGTTATTCTGACAATAATAACTCCCTCATTATCATAAAAATACCATTCTCCTTCTTTTCTGCCCATAATATAATGTCCCTCCAGTCGCTTTTGTCCATTTTCCCAATAATATGTGTGTTTTCCATTGGGTTCCCCATCAATATATTTCCCTTCAAATATTTTTTTTTGAGTCAACGTATCTGTAACTATCCAATTTCCATTTTCCTGTCCATCAACAAAACTTCCTTCTTCCCGGGTATCACCAATTTCCCAATACCAGTTTCCTGTTTCTACACCATCAAAATACTGTCCGTTCACTATAATTTTTCCACTTATATCGTATTCAATATAATCTCCTTCTAATAAGCCGTTTTCATAATTTTCCTTCTTTAAGGTTTGTCCGTTGCTATAATACCAAATCCATTCCCCTATATTATTTCCCTTATTATCATAACTTCCCTCTTGTTCTATTGTACCGTCCGGATAGTAGTATTTCCATAGACCTATAGGTAGAGAATTAAAATATGCACCTTCTGCATGTAATTGGCCATTTTCGTAAAATTCTTTAAACTCTCCTTGTTTTAAACCCTTTTCGTCAATGATCCCTTCAGCAACCAAAAAACCATTTCTAAAAATATATCCTTTGATAATCTTTCCGTTTTCATCGTATTCTCGTCTGATTCCATCTGGTTGATCATTCTTGTAACTTCCTATGATTTTCACTTTTCCGTTTTCATAATAATCATATCGGATTTCATACACCTGAATCTCCGTTGCTTCTGGTTGAATGATGCCATTGGTATACTTTTCAACTGTCAAAAGATCTCCGTTTTCATTATAATTCTTTACAAATCCATTTAAAATTCCATTTCTCCATTCTGATGATTGTTTAACTTTTCCATTTGAATAGAATTCCATCCATTGACCATGCTTGTTTCCCTGACTGTTATTTCTGTTGATGATTTCTCTGCTAACTATAAAACCCTTCCTGTATGTGTACAGTGTAATAATTGTTCCGTTCGTATCATATTCTTTCACAAGACCTTCTTCTAGTCCATCTTTGTAATATATCTCCTTTTTAATTTTTCCATCGGTATAATAAAAATATGTAAATCCTTGTTTTATATCGTTTTCAAAATTTTCTTCTATAATTTCATTTTCAAGATAAGATATTCTTCTGCCGTTTTTCTTATCTTTTGAATAATTTATTTCCAGCTCAAGGTTTCCTTCTGTATTGTAAAATTTCCAAGCTCCTTCCAATAAAAAATTCTTTCTGTTTCCTTCAGATTTCAATAATCCGGATTCATAATATGTTTTCCAATAACCATCTGGTTTGTTATTTCTAAGATATCCTTCACTGGATTTTTTTCCTCCGGGATGAAAAAATTCCACATATTTCAAGACAGTATCCTGTTGTGAATAAAGACACATTGTTGTTCCTAACAATAAAATAAAATTTGTTATTTTTTTTATCATTGTTCTATTAATTGTATCATTTTTTCTATTGGTAACAATGCTTTTTTTCTTATTTCTTCATCAATTATAATCTCTGTTCTTTCTTCTTCCAGAGCAATCAGAATTTTTTCCGGCGTTATCATTTTCATGAAATTACAATCATTGCATTTGCATGATTCATCAGCAGGAACAATAATAAACTTTTTATTCTTAGATTTTTTTTTCAGTTCATGCAAAATTCCTGTTTCTGTTGCTATGATAAAATCTTTTTGTTCTGATTCTGAAATATATTTTACAATCTGATTGGTAGAACCAACAAAATCTGCCATTGACAAAACAGGACCCTGACATTCAGGATGAGCAACAACAAAAGCATTTATATTTTTCTTTTTCAATTGAATGATTTGATCAACATGCAATTGATTATGTACATGGCAAGATCCATTCCATAAAACCATCTCTCTTCCGGTTTTCTTCATAATATAACTGCCCAGATTACGATCTGGTGCAAATATAATTTTTGTGTCTGAAGGTAAGGATCTTACAATTTTTTCCGCATTACTTGAAGTACAAACAATATCAGACAATGTTTTAATTTCAACTGAAGAGTTTATATAAGTAATAACCAAATGATCGGGACGTTTCTCCTTAAATTTCTTAAAATCTTCAGGATCACATGAATCTGAAAGAGAACATCCTGCTTCTTTTTCCGGTAATATGACTTTTATTGATGGATTAAGTATTTTTGCAGTTTCGGCCATAAATTTTACACCTGCAAAAATTATTATTTTTGCATTAATTTCTTTTGCTTTCAAAGATAATCCATAACTATCTCCAACATAATCTGCCATATCCTGTATTTCCGGTATTTGATAGAAATGGGCCAGAATGACAGCATTTTTTTCTTTTTTCAGTTTTTCAACAGAATTATAAATAATATTATTCAATTTATAAATTTATTTACTTGTTATTATAAGCACGTTAAAACGGTTAATAGATTTTTTTTATTGTTTAGGTAATAAATGGAATGTTCATTTGATGATAGCAAAATTACTTAATTTTAATATAATTAGAGAGTTTTCAACAACATGTTAGTATTTAGTTGGTGGAAAAAAATTGCTTCAATGTATGAATTTTGGATGTTGATAAAATTGTAAAAGAATCATTTTGTTTTTATGAAAAAAAACAAGTCATCAAGAAAAAAAATTTTTTTATGAATTATCAACAGAAAAACAGGACATTTAAGATATTAATAAACAAAGAGAAATAATTATATTTATCTGTTTATTAAAAAGTTAGACTGAAAGTTAGAAGAATAATGTATTTAATGCATTGATTTATTGTTTTTTAAATTATTAACAATACCTTTGCATATAATAAAGAAAAGAAAATGAATACAGTATGTATAGCTTCTGATCATGCAGGATTTCAATTAAAAGAAATTTTAAAAAAGCATTTGAATAAGATAAATATTGATGTTTTAGATTATGGGACTTTTTCAGAAGAAAGCATGGATTATCCTGATATTGCACATCCTCTGGCCGATGCGGTGAACAAAGGAAAGTTTAATCGTGGAATAGTTATCTGTGGAAGTGGTAACGGTGTGAGTATGGTAGTTAATAAATATAACAAAATTCGTTGTGCTTTATGTTGGAATGAAGAAATAGCCATTCTTGCAAGAAAACATAATGATGCAAATATTTTAGCCATACCTGCAAGATTTATAGGTCAGGAAGAAGCAATAAAAATTGTTGATGTTTTTTTGTTAACAGATTTTGAAGGAGGAAGACATCAACGAAGGATAGAAAAAATATAATAAAAAATCATGTCAGAAAGGAAATTAATATTTTCTGATGCTTCAAAAATTGCTTGTGAAAATGAGCAAAAAAAAGCAATCTTATTGAAAAATCTGGGACATTTTTATAAAAAATGGAATAGTGGAAGAAGCCGATTTGCGGATTTGCACATTGCAAGAAAAAAAATTCATTTTATTAAATATAAAAGTATAGAAAATCTTGAAAAGCTTATTATAGAATTTGAAACAAAATTTAATAATTCTGGGGGAAAAGTATTGTTTGCTCCCGGAAAAAAAGAAGCCTTAGATTACATTAACAATATTCTTCAAGAACATGAAGTTCGAAAAATAATTAAATCCAAATCAATGGTTTGTGAGGAAATAGAACTGGAAGAATTTTTAAAAACTCAAAACATTTCCACCCTGGAATCAGATTTGGGCGAATTTCTTGTTCAGCTGGCAGGAGAAAAACCCTCTCATATTACTGCGCCTGCTTTGCATATGTCAAAAAAAGATATCTGTAACTTATTGAATGAAAAATATATTCAGGAATTTACAGAAGATACATCAACGGAAATTCTAGTGCGTTTTGTAAGAAATTTACTTAGAGAGGAATTTGGAAAAGCCGGTGCGGGGATAACAGGAGCAAATTTTCTGATTGCCGACCAGGGAAGTGTAGCAGTAACAGAAAACGAAGCGAATGCTCTTTTGTCAGCAACTTCTCCCAGAGTTCATATTGTAGTAGCCGGAATTGAAAGAATAATTCCTTCTGCTGAGAATCTAGAACTTTTTCAAACAATGCTAGCGTCCCATGGAACTGGTCAAAATATTACAGCCTATAATCATTTATTTACAGGAAGCAGAAGCAAGGGTGATTCCCGTTCAATTACATATGTAATTCTTTTAGATAATGGAAGAACAGGAATTTTTCAGGATATTATAATTCGAGAAGCTGCATATTGCATAAAATGTGGTGCATGTCATAATTTTTGTCCTGTATTTAAGCAAATAGGAGGACATGCTTATGGTTCTGTGTACGGAGGACCTATAGGTTCGATACTTTCCCCCTATATTTTTGGTAAAAATCTGTTTGCACACCTTCTATATGTTTCAACATTGTGCGGAAAATGTAATGAGGTGTGCCCTGCAATGATTGATTTAACTTCTCTGTTGATTAGAGAAAGACAAAATATTGTAAATCAGCAGATAAACAATGCTTCTGAAAGGAAACTTTTTAAAAAGATCCATAAAATTCTATTGAAAAGAAAAAGAATGGAACGATGGCCTTCGTTTGCAAAAAATACCGGAATCAAATTGGTTTTCAGGAAAAATTGGGGACAGCACCGGGAGATGCCCCGATTTGAAAAGCAAAGCTATAACAAAAAAAGATCTAATTAATCCATTTTCAGAACAGCAAGAAAAGCAGATTGAGGAACTTCAACATTTCCAACCTGCCTCATTCTTTTTTTCCCCTTTTTTTGTTTTTCTAGAAGTTTTCTTTTTCTGGTAATATCACCACCATAACACTTGGCCGTTACATCTTTTCGATAGGCTTTAATTGTTTCTCGGGCAATAATTTTTGCACCAATTGCTGCTTGAATAGCAATATCAAATTGTTGCCTCGGAATAAGTTCTTTAAGTTTTTCACATATTTTTCTTCCAAACTGATATGCATTATCCTGATGAATGAGGCAAGATAAAGCATCGACAGGCTCAGCATTAAGCAAAATATCAAGTCTCACCAGTTTAGCCTGTTTATATCCGCTGTGATAATAATCAAAAGAAGCATATCCCTTTGAAATGCTTTTTAATTTATCATAAAAGTCAAAAACAATTTCTGCCAGTGGCATTTCAACATTAAGCTCCACTCTATCTGTACTCAAATATACCTGATTTTTGAAAACACCTCTTTTTTCAATACAAAGGTTCATGATTTGACCGATATATTCAGATTTGGTAATGATGCTTGCATGAATATAAGGTTCTTCTATAGTATCGATTTTTGTTACTTCCGGAAGGCCAAGGGGATTGTGTATTTCAATTGTTTCTCCTTTTTTGGTATTGACGATATAAGAAACATTGGGCACAGTAGTAATGACATCAACATCAAATTCTCTGTCAAGTCTTTCCTGAATTATTTCCATATGCAAAAGACCAAGAAAACCACAACGGAATCCAAATCCCAAAGCGACAGAAGATTCAGGTTCAAATGTTATAGATGCATCATTCAGTTGAAGCTTTTCCATTGATGCACGTAGTTCCTCGAAGTCATCAGCATCAATAGGATACAAACCTGCAAAAACCATTGGTTTAACTTCCTGAAACCCTTCTATTGCACTAAAACATGGATTATCAACATGTGTAATGGTATCTCCAACCTTGACTTCTTTTGCTGTTTTAATGCCACTGATAATATATCCAACATCACCGGCAGATAACATTTTACGGGGGACATATTTAAGCTGAAGAATACCAATTTCATCCGCATGATATTCTTTTCGTGTTGAAAGAAATTTCACAAAATCTCCCGTTGATATCGTACCGTTAAAAATTCTGAAATAGGCTATAATGCCTCTGTATGAGTTAAAAATACTGTCAAAAATCAATGCCTGAAGAGGCGCATCAGCATCCCCGTTGGGTTCAGGAATACGATCAACAATAGCATCGAGTATTTTATCAACACCATAACCGGTTTTGGCACTTGCCTCAATGATGTCATTGATATTGCATCCCAGCAAATCAACAATTTGTTCCTTTACTTCTTCTGGCATTGCTGATGGCATATCCATTTTATTTAACACAGGGATAACCTCCAGATCGTGTTCAAGGGCTTGATATAAGTTGGAAATAGTTTGCGCCTGAATTCCCTGGCTTGCATCCACAACCAGCAAGGCTCCTTCACAAGCAGCAATTGATCGTGAAACTTCATAAGAAAAATCCACATGTCCCGGTGTATCAATTAAATTAAGAATATAATCCTGTTCACCATTATTATATACCATCTGAATAGCATGACTTTTTATGGTAATCCCCTTTTCTCTTTCCAGATCCATACTGTCTAGAACCTGTTCCTGCGTTTCCCGTTCTGTCAGGGTGCCTGTAAATTCAAGCAGTCGGTCAGCGAGCGTACTTTTCCCATGATCAATATGGGCAATGATACAAAAGTTTCTTATGTTTTTCATTTTCGGCTGCAAAGATAATATGAATTCGGAGAATTTAAATGCATTCATCAGTCAGACTTATTATATATTTGCAGAAGTGTAGTTTTTATCCGTAAAGCAAGAAATCAATAATGACCAGAAAAGCCAAAGAGCCGACCTTGTTTGTTGCACTGATCCCTGTAATTTTTCTTACAGCGGCTATTTCACTGAATGTTTTTGTATTTATGGATGAATCTCTCTCCGGTTCCAATCAGATGATATTACTGATTTCTTCTGCTTTGGCTGTGCTTGTTTGTCTGTTTCATGGTCATTCTTGGGAGAATTTATTGCAGGGGGTCGTTAAAAGCATGAGTTCTACTATTCCCGCAATACTCATATTGCTTATGATTGGAGCTTTGGCAGGCACCTGGCTAATAAGTGGCATTGTGCCAGCAATGATATACTATGGGCTACAAATAATTAATCCTTCTGTATTTCTGGTATCAGCAGCTGTAATCTGTGCCCTTGTCTCTCTTGCAACAGGAAGCAGTTGGTCAACAGTTGCAACAATTGGAATTGCTCTTCTGGGCATAGGAAGAACCATGGGTATTCCAGAGGGTTTAATTGGAGGTGCCATAATTTCAGGTGCTTATTTTGGTGATAAAATATCTCCTCTTTCTGATACGACCAATCTTGCGGCAGCAGTTTCAGGGACAGAGCTTTTTACACATGTCAAATATATGCTCCTGACAACAATTCCCTCATTTACAATTGCTCTAATTATATTTTTCTTTTTGGGCTTCAGAGAAACGAAAACCCTTTCTCAGGATGATATTATTCTGGTACAAAACTCACTGAAGGGTCTTTTTCACATTTCCCCCTGGTTATTTTTAGTACCCGCCTTGGTAATTTTTCTCATTGTCAAAAAAGTCCCTGCCCTTCCTGCAATTTTTATTGGAACTCTATCCGGTGCACTATTTGCATTGATTTTCCAGCCTCATCTTATCCACTATTTATATGAAGGAAATGACGAATTTGCAAAAAAATCTTATGTAGTCATAATGAAAGCAATGTATTCAAGTACCAGCATTCCTTCTGAGAACGAAATGATCAGCAATCTGTTGACAACCGGTGGAATGAAAGGCATGTTGAATACTATATGGCTGATAATCAGTGCTATGACCTTTGGAGGTGTTATGGAAGCAGGAGGTTTGTTGGGGCGTATAATCCGTTCAATAATTTCTTTTGCACAAAATACAGCTTCGCTCATTATTTCAACTGCAGGAACGTGTTTGTTTTTAAATGTAACTGCAAGCGATCAGTATTTAAGTATTGTGATACCCGGCAGAATGTTTACAGAAATCTATAAAACACGAGGCTTGCAATCAAAAAATCTGAGCCGAACACTTGAAGATACGGGTACAGTAACATCTGTACTTGTACCTTGGAATACCTGTGGGGCAACTCAATCCGGTGTTTTGGGCATTTCTACTTTGGTTTATCTGCCGTTTTGTTTTTTTAATATCTTTAGCCCTATTATGAGTATTGTTTTTGCTGTTTTTAACATAAGAATAGCCAGAATTAAGAGTAGGTCGGCAGCGAGTCTTGATTAAAATACCGGATAAGAAGCAAACTTTAATATTAATCTTAGTTTTATCTAATTTTGCAAAATGTCGGTTTTTGTAATTATTGCATTAATTTCTTCCGGACTCCTAGTGGGTTTTATTAATACTCTTGCGGGTGGTGGTACCATTATTTCCCTGTCATTATTGTTATTTCTGGGTTTACCTGCTCCCGTTGCCAATGGAACAAACAGAGTTGGAGTGATGTTTCAAAATATGGTCGCTGTTAGAAATTTTCATAAAAGCGGAATGATACATACCAGGAAAGCCCTTTGGCTTGGTATTCCCACAATAATAGGTTCAATTCTGGGGGCCAAAATTGCTGTTAATCTTAATGAAAATATTATTGAAAAGTCCATTGCATTTGTGATGATTCTCATGTTGGTGTTTATGATTGCAAGACCCCAAAAATGGCTTAGAGGAAATGAAATTCTTATGAACAGCCAATTAAATTGGAAAAGTTTTTTTCTTTTTTTTCTTGTCGGTATCTACGGAGGATTCATTCACGTTGGTGTAGGTTATTTTCTTTTGGCATCATTGGTATTAAACTGTGGCTTTGATCTCATTCGGGCCAATGCCGTAAAGAATTTTTTAGTCTTACTGTATGTACCTTTTACACTTGTGATATTTGTTTTTCAGAATCAGATTGTATGGGAATATGGATTGATTCATGCTGTGGGAAATGTAATCGGTGCTTATGTCGCTTCAAAATATGCTGTGCAATGGGGAACAAATTTTGTCCGATGGGTGATTGTCATAGTTATTGTATTTAGTATTTCTGATTTGCTTGGTTTGATTCATATTAGAACACTGATACAAAATTTATTAATTTAGTAATATTGTAATGAGTACACACATTCAATGAACACAACAGAAGAAAAACTTCCGGTTGTAGAAACATTTTACAGTATACAAGGCGAAGGCCTGAATACAGGGAAACCAGCATTCTTTATTAGGCTTGGCGGGTGTGACGTTTGTTGTACCTGGTGTGATGAAAAAATAGCATGGGATGAATCCATCTTTCCCAGGATGAGCACCATAGAATTAATTAAACTTGTTGAACAGAGCGGTTCCTCTACTGTTGTATTAACAGGCGGAGAGCCGTTCAGACACAAATTGACCAGTCTCACAGATGAATTGGTCAGCAGAAATATTCGATGTATGGTAGAAACATCAGGAACAGAAATTATAACCGGAACATGGGATTGGATAACTGTTTCTCCTAAAAAACAGCATCCTCCCCTCCCCCAGTCTTTATTACAGGCTAACGAATTGAAGGTTGTTGTTCAGAAAAAAGAAGATTTTTTGTGGGCAGAAGAAAATGCAAGCAAGACCAGATTAAATATTGAACTATACCTACAGCCCGAATGGAGCAGAATCAATGAAATTTTACCTGAAATAATCCGTTATATAAAACACAATTCCAAATGGAGACTATCAGTACAGTTGCACAAATTTATTAATATTCCCTGATGATTATTCAAATTATGCTATCATGAAAAAAAATATCACTAAACTAATTTTTTTGTTGTTTTTTTCATTTCTGATTATACATAGCACTTCTGCGCAAAAGGAAAAACTGCATACTAAAAAGAAGGCAGCTATCACTGCTTATTATGATGGTATAGACAAATATGATCTGCAGGATCTGAAAGCAGCAGCAGCATTATTTTCGAAAGCAATAACTATTGATCCTGAATTTCTTGAGGCATATCAATTATTGGCAACTGTTTATGAAGAAGACAGACAGTATGAAAAAGCCATTGAGAATTATAAAAAAGTGATAGAGCTGGATCCGGAATTTTATCCGGCGAACTACTTTTTTTTGGCAAATCTTCAACTAATAACCGGAAAATATGAGGAGTCTATAGACAATTTTAAGGAATATCAAAAGCAAAAAAATGCAAATATTGCATTGCAGCAATATTGTAATGAATATATTTCCAAGGCAGAGTTTGCCATTTCACTCAAAAATCAGCCCGTAGATTTTAATCCGATCAATCTGGGAGCTTCGATTAATACGAAATTTGGAGAATACTCAATGACCCTTACGGCAGACGAAGAAAAACTTTATTTTACAAAATTAAGACCCAGTGATTCCTATACGGTGCACAGACATCAGTATGAAGAAGATTTTTATGTCTCTGAAAAAAAAAATGACAACTGGCTCACTGCCATTCCATTAGGACACCCGATAAATACTCATGGAAATGAAGGAGCAGCATGTATTTCTCCAGATGGTATGTTTTTTATTTTTACAGCATGTAATCGAGATGACGGCTACGGAAGCTGTGACCTGTATATTTCTCGAAAAGAAAATGGCACATGGACAAGCCCCAGCAATATGGGTCCTGTTGTAAACAGCAGCACATGGGATTCGCAGCCCAGCATTGCTCCTGATGGAAAAACACTGTATTTTACCAGTGCTCGGTCAAATTCGAATCAGGATATTTATATGACAATATGTGATGATAAAGGAAATTGGTCAACACCTCAGAATATTGGGTTAACAATAAATACAGAGAAAAAGGAAAATTCACCATTTATTCACCCCGATGGCAGAACACTTTATTTTATGTCAGACGGGCACCCGGGCATGGGAGGGATGGATATTTTTATGACCAGAAAACGATTAGATGATACATGGGAACAACCAATAAACATCGGGTATCCAATTAATACGCATAATGATGAAGGTTTTTTTATAGTCAGTGCTTCGGGGAAAAAAGCATATTATGCTTCTGATCAGTTAGATGGATATGGTCATTTTGATATTTATATGTTTGATCTTCCAGACAACCTGAGACCTGATCCCGTTTATTTTTTGAAAGGCACAATTACTGATTTGAACACGGGACAGCCCATAAGGGCTGAATTTGATTTATTTAATCTTAACTCTGGTGATCTGGTGGTTTCATCTGTCTCTGATGCTGCGGATGGGTCATTTCTTGTTTGTATTCCCACAGGAGCCTCCTATGCATTGAATGTGAACAAACCAGGATATTTGTTTTATTCAGAGCATTTTGAATTTAATAACGAAGGTACAGGAAATAAACCCGTTTATAAAGATATTAAACTACAACCAATAACAGTAGGAAGTATCGTAGTTATGAGAAATATTTTCTTTGATTTTGACAGTGATGCAATAAACCCCGAGTCATTGATCGAATTGGAGAAACTGAAACAATTGCTTGTGGAAAATCCCACAATGTGTATTGAAATCAGAGGTCATACTGACAACGTGGGAAATCCGCAATATAACAAAGCTCTTTCGGAAAGGAGGGCTCTGTCTGTATATAATTATCTGCTTGGCATGGGCATAAAAAAGGAGAGGTTGACGTATAAAGGATATGGTGATTCGTCACCTATAGAAGATAATTCAACAGAGCAGGGGAGGGCCTTTAACCGAAGGACAGAATTCAAGGTTATAAATTTTTAGTAATTTTGATTACAAATTTCTAAACATGGATATTAGCAAGCTCAACCAACTTGAAAAGGAATACAGAAATGCTTCAGCCGAAGAAATTATTAAACTTGCAGTTGAAAATTTTTCAGGATCCTTGGCTTTTGCAAGCAGTTTGGCATGGGAAGATCAGGCTGTTTTATTCATGTTATTGCAACAAACAAGAGATGTAGATATATTTACTCTTGATACTGGCAGATTGTTTCAGGAAACCTATGATACTATAGAGCAGACAAATTCTTTTTTTAATATTTCAATTCGTATAGTGTGTCCTGAACAACATGGAATTGAGCAAATGGTTAATAGTAAGGGTATTAATTTATTTTACAAAAGTGTAGCCAACAGGCAGGAATGTTGTAATATCAGAAAAACTCTACCTCTGCAGCGTGTTTTGAAGAATAAAAAAGCTTGGATTACAGGCCTGAGGCGTGAACAATCCGTTACAAGATTTGGACTGAAGAAAATAGAATATGATGAAAAAAACGGACTCATCAAATTTAATCCAATTGCTGATTGGACAGAAAAGCAAACGATAGACTTTGTGAAAAGCAGAAACATCCCATACAACATACTGCAAGATACGGGATACAGAAGTATTGGTTGTCTGCCCTGTACCCGACCTGTATCAGAAAGTGAAGATATCAGGGCAGGTCGATGGTGGTGGGAACAGCCCGAAAATAAGGAGTGTGGTTTACATAAATAAAAGCATCAATGATGAGAAGTATATTTATTTCTGTGTTTGTAGCCGGTTCCATATTTCTATTGTCATGTGGGAATAGAGATCAAATTGTTGTAACAGTTGATTTTCAGAGAGATTCTGTTATTGAAAAAGAACTATTAAAGAACATCATCGTTGAAATATTTCTTATTGAGGGATCGATTTATAAAGCACAAATTGAAGGAAAAGATATTCAGTATTATTCCAACTCATACTATGATTGTTTTTTTGCGAAGAATAAAATAAACAGAAGAAGAATTTTAAAATCAGTTGAATATTATACATCGCGTAGAGAAATAGAGGAAATTATGCAGGAAGTTGTGAGTACACTTATGGAGTTGGATATTCAGACGACACAAGAAAGCAATGGTTCAGATCTAGAAATGGTAATCCCAGAACAAACATCATCTCCTGAATGGATTGAAAAAATTACAGAAAACTAATTTAAGGTTTTGTGTATGTAGCATTAATTGTATCAATAGTAGGACCACCTGCAACAGTATATTGAAATGCAATAGTCTTTTCATTTGCACCCATCATTCCGCTTCCTTTTATTATCCACTCTCCCGAACACATGGGTTGTTCAGGGAGGGTGATTGCAAACCCAGCAACAGAACCAATGGCTTTTTCAGATTCCCCAAAATGATGAAAGTTTGACAAATATACTTCGGTTGTATTTGTTGTTGAAAGCGATATAACGACTGAATAAGTCAACTGACTTTGCTCAACACATGTCCAGGTGCCGGTAAATTTTTCCCTTGCATCAGTTGTATCAGGATCATCCGGATCATCCGGTTCACAAGACCAGATCAGAGCGGAAAGCAGTATTGAAAAAATCAAAAAAAGAAGTTTTGGAAATGTTTTCATACTGAATTTTTTTGTGTGAGCATCAAGAATTATTCCGTTTTTCAGTTACAAACTTACATAAAATTTTAATTACACATAAACGGGATAAAAATCCAGTCCA
>CAYRXH010000053.1:4724-16599 GCA_964428185.1 uncultured Bacteroidales bacterium | reverse complement strand
ACTGAATGAAGCCACAAAAGAAAAAGGCTGTTTTGAGATAACAGCCTTTTATTATACAATGTAAAGAGGTAATCTCTTTAGGGGAGCGAATTGAGATACTGTATATCCTGAGGGGTCAGAGTTTGTCCGTTGTCGGTAATATTCCAGACGATGCTTTGAATATTTCCTTCTTCTCCGTATGGATATTGCTTAGTGGACATAATCAGTATCACCTGATTAAGCTGAGGATTCATGGTAACAGGTCCTATGTAATATACAGTGTTAAAAGATGGTGGAGGCAAAGCCATGTTGAGACAATAACATGGAAGATGAACAAATGCAGTGTCCTGAGCAGGAATGGGGTTATTCGCAGTTTGCAGTAACAGCCCTCTCTGATAGGATGGTTCATGACTGTTGTCCTGTGTGTCGCAAAAAATAAGACCACCAGGAAGTACACCCCAATGTCATTAGCAGTTGGAAGGTTGAGTTTCTGGAAAATGCAAAAAGTGTATTTGATTCAGATACCAAAAAGCCGGGTGAACAACAGAAAGAAGATAATTATTTACAACAAAGAAATTGACCACATGAAAATTGACATAAATTTAACAAATAAATGCAAATTTTTTTTAAAATTTTTTGTTGGTGTTTAAAAAATCATAATTACTTTTATGCACTCAAATGAAAGAACTTTATTTTATTACTATGCCATTCTGGAAGAATGTATTTTATTTATACAAAGATGGATTCATGAATATGCCCTCCTGGGGAAAAAAACTATGGCTGATTATTTTGATAAAGCTATTTATTATGTTTGCTGTTTTAAAAGTTTTTTTCTTTCCTAATTATCTGAAAACTAATTTTGATAATGATGAAGAAAGGAGCAGACACGTTATCGAGCAATTAACAAATCCATAAAAATATGATTGAACAAGTTGATATTTCATTAGTTAACTGGTCAAGAGCACAATTTGCTCTTACTGCCATGTTTCACTGGATCTTTGTACCATTAACTCTTGGCCTTTCTCTCATGATTGCCATGATGGAAAGCATTTATGTGAAAACAGGCAAGGAGGAGTGGAAGAAGATGACCAAATTCTGGATGAAGCTATTCGGGATTAATTTTGCCATCGGGGTTGCAACAGGAATTATTCTGGAGTTTGAGTTTGGAACCAATTGGTCTTACTACTCGTGGTTTGTGGGAGATATATTTGGTGCTCCCTTGGCCATAGAAGGAATTCTGGCGTTTTTTCTTGAAGCAACATTTATGGCTGTGATGTTTTTCGGCTGGAATAAGGTCAGTAAAAGGTTTCATTTGCTTTCCACATGGCTGGTCGCATTTGCTGTAAGCCTGAGTGCTCTCTGGATTCTTGTGGCCAATGCATGGATGCAGTATCCTGTTGGGATGCATTTCAACCCGGATACTGCCAGAAATGAAATGCTTAATTTTTGGGATGTGTTTTTATCACCCATGGCAATAAATAAATTTTTGCATACTATTTTCAGCGCATATACCATTTCTGCTATATTTGTTATTGGTGTATCCTCATGGTTTTTGTTGAAAAAACGGGAAATATTGTTCGCAAAAAAGAGCATGCTTGTTGCAGGAATTTTCGGACTGATCTGTTCTGTATATCTGGTAGCAACAGGTGATGGCAGTGCATACAATGTAGCTCAGCATCAACCAGTTAAACTGGCAGCCATGGAAGGAATGTATCACGGTAAGGAAAGAGCAGGTCTTGTGGTTTTTGGTGCCCTTAAGCCTGACTATGAAATCGGAACTGAAGAGTCACCATATTATTTTAAGTTTGAGATTCCAAAATTATTATCTTTACTGGGATACAGAGATGTCAATGCATTTGTGCCCGGTGTCAATGATCTTGTACTTGGAAATGAGAAATACGGGATAATGTCAGCAGAAGAGAAAATCAATAGAGGGAAGATTGCCATTGCTACTCTTAGTGAATATAAAGATGCAAAAGAGTCAGGAAATACTGTTCTTGCAGATTCTCTTCGCAGAAATTTTGACAAAAACTCTCCTGAAGGGAAGGTGTTCCTTGATGAATACTTCAGATATTTTGGCTATGGCTTTCTCAATGATCCCAAAGATATAGTCCCCAATGTTCCAATGACATTCTATGCTTTTCATATTATGGTTGGTCTTGGGTTTTACTTCATTCTTTTCTTTGCTATAGTATTGTTTCTTACATGGAAAAATGTTATTGACAGGAAAAAGATGATATTGCGACTGGGAATTCTAACTATGCCCTTGTCTTTTATTGCATCCCAAGCAGGATGGATTGTTGCTGAAGTGGGACGACAACCATGGGTGGTTCAGGATTATCTTCCAACAGTGGCAGCTGTTACCCGCATTGATGCATCAGCCGTTCAGATCACTTTCTTTCTTTTCGCAGCATTGTTTACAGCCTTGCTGATAGCCGAAGTGATGATTTTAATTAAACAAATTAAAAAAGGACCAAACGAAGGAGGAAAATAATTATGTTTGAAGCATTTTCATTAGAATTTTTACAGCATTATTGGTGGCTTGTGGTTTCACTTCTTGCCGGATTGCTCGTGTTTCTTCTTTTTGTTCAGGGAGGCCAGACTCTTATATATACCATTGCAAAAGATGAAACAGAAAGAACCATGCTTGTGAATTCACTGGGAAGAAAATGGGAGTTCACATTTACAACTCTTGTTACTTTTGGAGGCGCATTTTTTGCATCTTTTCCTCTGTTTTATGCCTCAAGTTTTGGCGGGGCATATTGGTTATGGATAATTATTCTGTTCAGTTTTATCATTCAGGCTGTTTCTTATGAGTACAGAACGAAACCAGGCAATTTTTTAGGGAATAAAACCTTTGAGGTGTTTCTGTTTCTCAACGGACTTGTTGGGACTATTGCCCTTGGAGTAGCTGTTGCAACTTTTTTTACAGGCAGCGGGTTTCATCTCACTCAACTAAATTCAGTAAGATGGGATAGCTCCCTCAGGGGTATTGAAGCTTTTTTCTGTCTGAGAAACCTCAGTCTGGGAGTGGCAATCTTTTTTCTGTCCCGAAGTTTGGGTATTCTGTATTTTATGAATAATATTCAGGATGATTCTATCCTGAAAAGATCACGCAAGCATTTGTTAATTAATGCAGTGCCTTTTGTGGTTTTCTTTCTCATTTTTCTTGTATGGACACTGCTTAGTGTAGGATATGCTTTAGATCCTGTTTCGGGCAAAATTTTTATTGAACAATACAAATATTTCAACAACTTTGTTGAAATGCCCTTAGTGGCTGTTATTTTTGTCGTGGGTGTTTTGATGACACTCTGGGGTATAATCAGAAATATTTTGTGCAGTTCAAAGCCCCAAAAGGGCATCTGGTGGTCAGGAACCGGAGTTGTTCTTGTGGTTGTGATGTTGTTCCTGGTTGCAGGATATAATAATACAGCATTTTATCCATCAGTTTCAGATATGCAGTCTTCACTAACAATCTATAACAGCAGCTCAAGCAAGTATACACTAACCGTCATGGGATATGTGTCTCTTTTTGTCCCCTTTGTGTTTGCCTATATCTGGTATGTATGGAAGGCACTTGACAGAAAAAAAATTGACAGGGCTGAAATGGACGAAGAAGAACATTTGTACTAGTTAATTGTAATAGGTTTCAAATAAATAAATACATATAATGGAAAAACTGATTCAGATAGTATGGCTTTTATCCTGGCCGGTATTAATATTTTTCACATACCATGTTGTCAGGATATTCTCTGCCCGTTATGAAAAGAGGGTGGAATCCGAAAAGCAGAATAATCAGTAGAACTGAATTTTGTCTTTTCATTCATATTGATAACTTTTGCGGTTTTACATACTAAAATTCCGTTTCCAGAGTTATTGAAAAAATCTTTAATTTTGGATGTTTTTTTATACGTATGGGCAAACGTCACCTTGTTGGATATTTGATTCTGGGACTTCTGATGGTCTGGTCCTGTGCACCGACCAAGAATACTGCAATGAGGCGGTCATATCACAATATGGTCAGCCGTTACAATATTTATTATAATGGCCGTGAAGCATTGAGGCAGGGACAACTGCAACTTCAACAGAATCACAGAGATGATTACACCGGAATTCTGGAGTTATTCCAATATGCCGGAGAGAATGAGGCAAATTCTGTTATTCCAATGATGGACAGAGCTTCTGAAAAGGGATCCAAACTGATCTTAAAGCACTCCATGAATTTTGGAGGCAATGAATACAATCACTGGGTGGATGATGCCTATATGCTTATCGGAAAGGCAAGGTTTTTCAAGAGAGATTATATCGGAGCCAATGAGATGTTTGATTTTGTGTCTAAGAGATTTACAAAAAACCCCATTCGTTTTGATGCGATCCTTTGGATGGCGAAGTCAAATATGTATGCCGGAAAACTTTCCAAGTGTGATGCTTTATTTGGTATGGTTGAGCCTCATATCGAAAAGGGAGAAACTACAAAATGGGTTGAAAAGAATTTTTATATTATTAAATCTCAATATCTTATTCGTACAGGGAATCTTGAAGAAGCAGCTGTTAATCTGGAAAAGGCTCTTGCGATGAATCAGCCCAGATCAAAAAAAATAAGAATCACTTTTGTGGCTGCTCAGGTCAATCAAAAGCTGGGACGAAATGAAAAAGCCCTTGAATTTTATCAGGCATGCTTAAAAATGAACCCTCAATATGACATTGCATTTCATGCAAAAATATTTTCAGCCGAATGTTATGATGCAGGAATGGGTGGAGGAAATGCCATCATTAATGAGCTCTTCAAAATGCTGAAAGATTCCAAAAACAAAGATTATTTTGATGAGATTTATTATGCACTTGCAAATATTGAACTCAAAAAAGGCAATACTGAAAAAGGAGTTGAATACCTTAAGCTTTCTGTAAGCAGTAGTGTAAACAATGATTTGCAAAAGGGGCTGAGCTATTATAAGCTCGCTACACTTCATTTTGATATGAAGAAATATCAGGACTCAAAAGTGTTTTATGATTCCACACTGGCTTTTATGCCAAAAAAACATGAAAATTATCCTGCTATTGAAGAAAAGGCAAAAATATTAACAGGACTCATTGATAATCTTTATACTATTGAGTTGGAAGATAGTTTGCAGAAACTTGCCAATATGAACGAAAAAGACAGACTGGCAGTTATTGACAAGATTATTGCTGATCTGATAGAGCAGGAAGAACATAAAAAACAAAAGGAACGCGAGAGACAACAAGCCGCCATGCAGCAGAATGATCCAAATCAGCAAATTGCACAGGCTCCGGGGAGTTCTTGGTATTTTTACAATCCATCGGCTCTGAATTATGGTAAAAATGAATTCATGCGCATGTGGGGTGAGAGAAAACTGGAAGACCTTTGGAGATTAACTGACAAGGAAGTGTCTGTGTTTTCCGAGTTCGGCGATCTGGAAAACCCAAATGATACCTTGATGAATGATTCTGTTGCTAAAGCAAAAAATCCAAAGGACAGAGCCTATTACCTCAAGGATATTCCCGATACTCCTGAAAAAATTGCAAAATCTAACGAGAAAATCAAAGTCGCATATTATAAAGCCGGAACAATTTATAAGGACGAACTGAAAGATTTTATTCCGGCTGCCCAAATGTTTGAAACCCTTCTTGAGCGATTTCCTCTTTGTGAGTTTGAATTACAGGCATATTATAACCTCTATGTGATCTATGGAAAACTCAACAATAATTCTGCTGCTGAAAAATATAAGAATCTCATTCTTCAGAAATTTCCTGACAGTAATTTTGCCAAAATCATCATTGACCCTGATTATTACAAGAAAATTATTGAGCAGGCCAATGAAGTGAAGTATTACTATAAGAAAACATGGCAGATGTATCAGGACGGACAATATCAGTCTGTTATTTTTTATTCTGACTCAGCAATCAGCAAATATAATGATCCTGTTCACATTCCCAAGTTTGAATATCTGAAAGCCCTGAGTCTGGCTAAAACAGAAGGAATTGACTCAATGCTTGTTCAGCTGCAGCACATCATCACCACTTATCCCAATAGTGATATTAAACCTCTTGCTGAAAATATTTATCAATATTATCAAAAATCCAGTTCAGGAGATACTACTGCCGGTTTTTCAGACGATAGCAAAGAGGAACCCTCTGCTCCGTTATATAAGCCGACACCTGAAAGTTTTCATTTGTTTGTTCTAATTATGGATGTGAAAACTGCTGATATGAATGCTGTGAAGTCACTTTTATCTGATCACAACACTCAGTATTTCATTACCAAAAACTTAACTGTGAGTAGTTTGTTTCTGAGTGATAAACGGCATGTCCTCACAGTTAGCAGATTCAGCAATCAGGAAGATGCAGAGAGTTATTACAAAATTTTTGCTTCAAGCGATGATATAATGAACGGTATTGAAGCTAACAACCCTGTCTATTTTGTAATTTCCACTGATAATTATCCTGTGTTCTATAAAGACAAAGACGAAGAGGCCTATCTTGACTTTTTCAGAAAGTATTATCTGGTGAAATAATGTTGCTGAAAGAGTAACAGTAATCTGCTTCTGAAAGAATACAATAGCACAGTGAGAAGAATGATCCCGGCACCTGCATAAAAACCACCTGTCATGTGTTCTGTTTCTCCAAAAATCCATCGTGCCAGTAATATGCCATAAACCGGTTCAAGATTGATTGCAAGAATAACTGCATAAGCATTGAGTTTTTCTATGACCGAAATGGTGGCAGTGTATGCATATGCGGTTCCTATGCTTCCAAGCAGAAGAAGCCACCAAATATCATTTGAATTCATCATTATCCAGTATTGTACTGGTGAACCAATAAAAACCATGGCAAAAATACATGTTGCTGCGCAGGCCACAGAGAGTTCGCTAAGTGCTACTGCTCTGAAATCATGTTTCTTTGCAAGGTGTTTGTTGAATACACTGAATGATGCGGCCAGAAAAGATGAAATAACTGAAAAAATGATTCCTTCCACATATCTGAATTCGAACCTGAAAATCATATAAATACCGGCAATGATAACAATTCCTGCAAAAACTTCTGCAGGACTGATTTTTTTTCTGTCAGTAAGAGGCTCAAGCAATGCAGCAAATAAAGTGGAAGTTCCAAGACAACCAAGTGTTACGGAAACATTTGACACTTTAATGGCATGAAAAAAAGTAATCCAGTGTGCAGCAAGAAGGAATCCGATCCATGATCCGGCGATCAGAGCACTGCGGTTATACATCGAAGATTTTCTAATAAATGCTGAAAAAAGAATCATTGAAATGATTGCGATGAGGGTTCTGAATAGCACCAGACCAACAGCATCAATGCTTATAAGTTTTCCCAGTATCGCTGAGAATCCAAGAATTATTACTATAAAATGGAGTTTTAGCTGGATAAGACCCTGTCCGGGTCCGGATTTAAGGTTCATTGGTTTTTGATTTCAATGACATGCAAAAATAATTGGTTTTTATTGTAACTTTATCGTAAAAAATCCGAAAAAAAACACCGTTAAAATAAAAATCTCGTGAATTATTGTTGGTATAAATAATTTTTTTAATTTAGCAATCTCTTAAGAAATCATTTTAAATAGGTTCTGGGGTTTATGAAAAAATTAATATTCACACTGATAGTGGCATTGGTAGCAGCCTATGGAGGCTTTGCCCAAAGAAATTTTACTGAAGAAGCTGATAAAAAATTCCGCAACGAACAGTATTATGATGCTATCCCGATTTATAAAAAAGCATACTCCAAGGTTCAGGGCAACAAAATGGAACGTGCGCGTATTTTATTCAACATAGGTATCTGCTATCGGATGATTGGTGATACAAAAAATGCAGAATCAACATTTAAGAGAGTTTCAGTTGCCAATTATCCTGATCCTCTTGTAAATTTATACTATGCTGATGCACTGAAAGTGAATGAAAAGTATGAAGATGCCGTCATTCAGTATACAGAATACAAAAAGAAAGCCCCCGAAGATCCCCGAGCGGATATTGGCATAGAATCCTGCACACTTGCTATTCAGTGGCGGGATAATCCCACAAGATACGAAATCGAGAACAACAAAAAACTCAACAACAGAGCCAATGATTTCGCCCCGGCCTATGCAGACAGAAAATACAGAAGTTTGGTATTTACCACTTCCCGCGATGAAGTTAGCGGAAATGACTATGATGCATGGACAGGTCAACCCTTTACTGATGTATTTATTGTTGAACTAGACAGAAAAGGAAACTGGGGAAATCCTCTGCCGCTTGATGAAACAGGTGCTGTGAACTCAGAATTCAACGAAGGTGCAGTCACTTTTAATGAAAAATTCAATACCATTTATTTCACACGCTGCGAAGTTGAAAAGAAAAAACGTAAGGGTTGTCAGATATTTACTGCAACAAAAAGGGGAAAAGAATGGGCTGATGTTATGTTAATTCCCATCGGAACTGACAGTTTCACAGTCGGACATCCTGCACTGACATCTGATGAGCTTACCCTGTTTTTTGCTTCTGATATGCCAGGCGGATACGGAGGAAAGGATATCTGGATGATTCAGAGACAAAAGAAAAACCGGCCATTTGAAAATCCGGTCAATCTTGGGCCAAACATTAATACTCCAGGCAATGAATTGTATCCTACACTTAAAAATGACAACACTCTGTTTTATTCTTCTGATTATCTTCCGGGTATGGGCGGACTTGATATTTTTAAAACAGAAAAAGTCAACGGCGAATGGATTACACCTCAAAACATGATGTCTCCCATCAATTCTTCTTTTGATGATTTTCATATTGTCTTTAATATTGATGATAAAATGCTCAAGGAGGCCAATGCCAAGGAAATGGGGTTCTTTACTTCCAACCGTAAGGGTGGACGTGGTGGTGATGATATCTGGATTTTTAAACTTCCTCCAATCCTCTTTACTCTGTCAGGGATTGTGTATGATGACAGTATCAAAGCCGTAATACCCCAAGCTATTGTCCAGTGTATGGGCTCTGACGGAAATATTTATGTTGACACAACTGATGAAAAAGGGTTCTATAAATTTAACGAAGCACAAATTCTGGAAAATACATCCTATGTCCTTGAAGTAACAAAGCCTGACTATTTTATGGAAAAAGGTCGTGAAACAACTGTTGGACTCAATAAAAGTACAGACCTGACCAGAGATTTTTATCTTGTACCCATTCCAAAGAAACCTATTGTTCTTCCTGAAATAAGGTACGATCTTGCAAAATGGGATCTTAAGCCTGAATATTTTGATTCTCTCAATGGTCTGATACAGATTATGACTGAAAACCCAAATATTGTGATTGAATTGGGATCACATACTGATATTCGTCCCATTGCTATGACCAATGATACTCTGTCCCAACGTCGTGCCCAGTCTGTTGTTGATTATCTGATTGAAATGGATATTGCTCCTGATCGTCTGGTTGCCAAGGGGTATGGTGAAAGGGTACCCCGTGTGCTGGAAAAAGATATCACTATTACCTATAACAACAAAACCTTCACCTTTGTTAAAGGAACAGTGCTCACAAAAGAATATATTGACGGCCTTTCATCCAATAATGAGAAAGAAGCTGCGCATCAGCTGAACCGTCGAACCACATTCCAGATTCTCAGAACTGATTATGTGCCCAAAACGGGTGGAAACACTGAAGTGGGACCTGTAAAAATTGAGATTATCAATGAGGATAATCCTGATGGTGGCACTGATAATCCGGATGGCAAAAATGTTGATACTATAAAGCAACCTGTAAATCCACAGTAAAAAATGACTTCTGAAAATATTGAAACAGCATTCTCCGGAATGCTGTTTTTGCTGAAGCCCGATTATGAGTGACAATTACGAAAAAAGAGGAGTGAGTTTTTCAAAATCTGATGTTCACAAGGCCATCAGCAATATTGACAAGGGGCTTGAATCCACAGCATTCTGTAAAATCATTCCTGATCTTCAGGATAGCAACTATGGCATTATTTTACATGCAGACGGAGCAGGGACAAAATCATCTCTTGCCTGGGCATACTGGAAGGAAACAGGGAACATGGAAGTATGGAAGGGAATCGCACAGGATGCACTGGTGATGAACATTGATGATATGATCTGCGCCGGTGTTGAATCCGGATTCATCATTTCTTCAACCATCGGAAGAAATAAAAGACTTGTTCCCGGAGAAGTGGTCAGCGCAATTATACAGGGAACGCAAGAATTAGCAGAATTTCTGAATTCACTGGGGATTGATGCACGAACTGCAGGGGGTGAAACAGCTGATGTTGGAGACCTTGTGCGGACCATCATCGTTGATTCCACTGTATTTGCCCGGATACATAAAAATAAAATAATCGCAGCCAGGAATATCCGACCCGGAGATGTTATTGTTGGGCTGGCATCTTTTGGCAAATCAAAGTATGAAACATATTACAACAGCGGCATCGGAAGCAATGGTCTGACATCTGCAAGGCATGATGTATTTTGTCCTTCAGTCAGGGACAAATATCCTGAAACCTTTGACCCGGGAATACCTGGTGAGGTAGTATATAAAGGGCACTACAAGCTCACTGACTCATCACCTGTGAAAGATATGGATATGGGAAGGTTTGTTTTATCTCCTACAAGAACCTATGCACCTGTAATGAAAGAGGTATTCAGACAGTTAAGACCTCAGATTCATGGGTTGATACACTGCACAGGGGGAGGACAAACAAAGGTGCTTCATTTTATTGAGAATCTCCACATCGTCAAGGATAATCTTTTTCCCGTTCCACCCTTGTTTGACCTAATTCAGCGTTCTGCTGCAACTGATTTGAAGGAAATGTACAGTGTGTTCAATATGGGACACAGACTGGAAATATACTTGCCGGAAGAATTTGCCGAACAAGTGATCTCTATCAGCAAATCCTTTGACGTTGATGCCCGGATTGTTGGACATTGTGAAGCTGCCAGTAATAAATCACTGACAATCAGAAAAGGAGAACAGGTATTTTCCTGGTAAAACAAGCTTTTTTACAGAATCCTTAAATTTCACTGTATTGTTGTATCTTTGCAAATCGAAGAAATGATTAATTACTATGCTGGACAAATTAGATGAAATTAAAAAGAAGAGTGATACCATTCAGGATGAACTGAATGATCCCAAAGTGATGTCTGATATGAAGCGCTATATCAGATTGAACAAGGAGTATAAGGATCTTCAGCCGATAGTTGATGCATATAAGGAATATAAGGGGATCATTGACGGCATTGCTTCTGCGAAGGATATTCTTAGAAACGACAAGGATGAGGAGATGCGCGAATTTGCCAAAGAAGAACTGGAGATTCTGGAGAACAGAAAAGAATCACTTGAAGAAGAGATCAGAATTTTACTTCTTCCTGCAGATCCTCAGGATAGTAAAAATGCAATTCTTGAAATCAGAGCAGGGACAGGTGGAGACGAAGCCAGCCTTTTTGCAGGCGATCTTTTAAGAATGTATACCAAATATGCAGAATCCAGAAACTGGAAAATGGAAGTTGTTGATTATACAGAAGGAACTGTGGGCGGATATAAGGAAATCATTGTCAATATCAGAGGTGAAAAGGTGTTTGGGACATTAAAATATGAATCCGGTGTTCATCGTGTTCAGAGAGTCCCAGACACTGAAGCACAAGGAAGAATTCATACTTCGGCAGCTTCTGTTGTTGTATTGCCCGAAGCCGATGAATTTGATGTGGAAGTCAAAGAGTCTGACATCAGAAAAGACACCTATTGTTCCTCTGGACCCGGCGGTCAATCTGTCAATACCACCTATTCTGCTGTTCGACTGACACATATTCCTACCGGTATAGTCGTCACTTGTCAGGACCAGAAATCGCAGATTAAAAATTATGAAAAGGCACTGGCTGTGCTCAGGTCCAGAA
>CAYRXH010000053.1:0-4624 GCA_964428185.1 uncultured Bacteroidales bacterium | reverse complement strand
CAGAAATCGCAGATTAAAAATTATGAAAAGGCACTGGCTGTGCTCAGGTCCAGAATTTATGAAATTGAATATCAGAAATATCTAGACGAGGTGGGTTCAAGAAGAAAAACTATGGTATCAACAGGAGACCGATCAGCCAAAATCCGCACCTATAACTACCCTCAGGGGCGAATGACAGATCACCGGATTGGGTTAACTTCATACAATCTGTTTGGGATACTTGACGGTGATATTCAGACGATAATTGATGGTCTTCAGCTTGCTGAAAATGCCGAAAGACTCAAAGAAGCAGTATTGTAATTTTTAAACTTGACATTTTATGACAGGAAATGAACTTTTCAGCCTCATGAAACAACAGCGATCTTTTCTTTGTGTGGGGCTTGACACTGATATTGAGAAGCTGCCGTCAATAGTAGCCCGTAGTGAAGATCCTCAGTTTGAGTTTAACAGGGCAATTTTTGATGCGACTGTTGATTATACTCCAGTTTATAAAATCAATATTGCTTTTTATGAGACCATGGGCGCAAAAGGCTGGCGAAGTCTTGAAAGGACAGTTGATCATATCAGGAGTTCCGGAAAAAAAGTGTTTCTGATTGCAGATGCCAAAAGAGGAGATATCGGGAATACGTCAAAACAATATGCCAGAGCATTTTTTGAAAAGGAAGTTTCAGGACTTGATTTTGATGCAGTGACTGTTGCTCCGTATATGGGAATTGATTCAGTATCGCCATTTCTGGAATATCCCGAAAAATGGGCTGTCATTTTAGCCCTTACATCTAACAGGGGAGCTGATGATTTTCAGACAATACGTTCAGATAAAGGAAAATACATCTTTGAGCATGTGATTGAAACATCCTCATCATGGGGTAGTCAAGACAATATTATGTATGTTGTCGGTGCCACTAGGGCCGAAATGCTCACTGCTGTCCGAAAATATGTTCCCGAACATTTTCTGCTGATTCCCGGAGTGGGGGCACAGGGCGGGAGTTTGAGTGATGTGGTCAGTTTTGGAATAAATAAACAAATTGGGCTGATTGTAAATGCCTCACGCTCAATTATTTTTGCTTCACAGGAAACAGATTTTGCAGAAAAATCCAACAATGAAGTGAAAAAAATGCAAATTGAAATGGAAAAATACTTATCTTTATCAAAAATTATTTAACAATGATTCGTCAGTACGCTGCGTTTTTTGTTTTTTGTTTATCAGCACTTTGTGTTGTTGCCCAGCATGATGATTTTTTCTATTCCGGCGATATTACTGAAGAAGAAGGGATGTCGGCCATTGTTATTTATGATAGGTATAATCCTATTGTTGGTGGAGATTCTCTGAGAATTTGTAACGGAAGAAAATGTAATGGTATTATTACTGATCAGTATCCGGATGGGAAAATCAAACATAAAGGCTATTATAACAACGGGCAGTTACTCAATGGCTATGAGAATTTTTTCGAAAACGGACAGATTGAAAGAAAGTTTAAAGCACTGGCATCCAATAAAGGAAGTGTGGTTGTTTATTATTCTGATGGTGGTATAAGGTCTGAAATTGAATACTTCAAAGGTGAAGTCCTCATGTGGAAAGATTATTATCCTAACGGGAATCTTGAATACTGGGAGGAATACGACAAATCACTGGAGTATTACGTAACGTATAATTTTTATTATATCAACGGGAATCCACAGAGTACAATGACATTGCTTGATAAAAAGACTGTTGTTTACGATGCTGCTGAGTATTTTAATAACGGAAATGTGAAGTCGAAAGGGGAGAAAAAATGGGCACCCGGAATCGGGGGATATGTAAAAGTCGGAAACTGGACGATTTACGATATGGAGGGGAAAGTCATCCGTACTGAGTATTTTGAAGCAGGAGCAAATGCTGAGGAGGAAGAGTTGGATGATTTATAAAATGTACTTGAGAAAAAAACAGAGAACACATCGTTCTCTGTTTTTTTATTATAGGTTGAACTATAAAGTGGTGATCCACCCAAATTCATCTTCAATTTCGCCGGTCTGTAGTCCTACAAGATAATTGTATAATTTTGTGCTTATGGGTCCTGCCTTTCCATCGCAGCAGAAATTGTAAAATTTCTGGTTTTCAGCATCAATAACACATCCAATGGGAGAAATAATCGCTGCAGTGCCACATGCGCCAATTTCCTCAAATGTTTCCAACTCATCAAAAGCCACAGGTCTTCGTTCTACTTTCATTCCCAGTTTTTCAGCAACCTGAATCAGGCTTTTATTTGTTATTGAAGGAAGTATTGATGTTGATTCAGGAGTGATATAGGTGTTGTTTTTTATTGCAAAGAAATTGGCAGCTCCGATTTCATCTATGTATTTTTTTTCTTTAGAGTCGAGGTACATAGGTGATCCGCAGCCTTCTTTATGAGCTTTCATTACTCCACGTAAGCTGGCTGCATAGTTACCGCCAACTTTGAATGTTCCTGTACCAAGGGGAGCAGCTCTGTCGCTTGTTTTTTCAAGCAGAATTTTTACAGGATTGAATCCTTCCCTGAAATAGGGACCAACCGGGGTGACAAAAACAACAAAAGTGTATTCCTTGCCCGGTTTTACCCCAACTTCTGCTCCGCTTCCATAAAGAAGGGGTCTGATATAGAGTGAAGCACCAGTGCCATAAGGAGGGATAAACCTTTCGTTACGTAAAACAGCCTCCCTGATAGCATTGAAGAAAAGTTCATCGGAGACCTCTGCCATAAAGATACCCTGTGCAGAGCGCCTTAATCTGGCAGCATTTTCCTGCCATCTGAACAACCGTATATCACCGTTTTTTCCCCTGAAAGCCTTCATTCCCTCAAAGGCCTGTTGTCCGTAGTGGAGCCCCGTCGCAGCGATATGAATGGGAATGTATTCGGAATCTGTAACTTCAATGTCAGTCCATTCCCCATCACGGAAATATGCCCTGACGTTCACATCGGTTTTCATATAACCGAAAGGTAAATTTTTCCAATCTATATTCATGACAAAATCTTTAAAATATTTAAACCGCTGCTAATTTAGGCTATTTTTTTATAATAATACTTGTTTTTTTTGAAAAACGTCACGTTGAATCAGAAAGTGATACCACAAGCTTTTCCAGTTTTTTTCTGATGTCACTGTTAGAGAGCATATGCCCGTTTGCAATTACTGCAAAAGCAATCATTTCTCCTGATTTATTCGTGACATAACCGGTATAGCTTCTCACCCCATTAAGTAGTCCACTCTTGCCATGCATATTGCCTTCGGCAGATGTGCCAAGAAAATTGGTTTTGAGAGTTCCGTCTTTTCCGGCAATAGGCAATATTGAATAAAAATCCTGAAACCAACTTTGTTTATGTGCATATAACAGCAGATCAACAAGAAATTTTGTGGTAATCATGTTGGTTCGCGACAGTCCGCTCCCGTCGGTGATGACTACATTGGAAACATTGATGTTTTTCGATTGCCAGTGCTTTAACAATGCGTCTGAAATGTTGGTCCAATCCGCTGTTTTCTTCAGCCTGATGCCTAAAAGTTTGAATACACTCTCTGCAGAGACATTATGACTTTTATGATTGGTCCATTTTGAAATATCCTTTATTGAAGGAGAATAGTGGGTTGTTAATAGTTTCAGACTGTCTTTCCCCGACCAGCCGGGTTGATATATTGAAACTGCATTCTTGCTGATGCTGATTCCGTTTGTAATCAGGAAATCACGAAAATCTCCTGCAAACCGAAGAGCAGGATCAGGATCAGAAGCCCAGACTGTAAATTCTGATTTTTCTGCAGGGACTGTTCCTGTCAGATATCTGACTTTCTGAAATGGAGATCCGTAAATATAGACGTTATCTCCGGTTGAAGCACCTGCTGTTGTCACTGTGTTGATCCATTGTGGCTGAAATGGATGTGGAGTAATGAACAGAATACCGGCTGAGTCTCCAACTGCTTTTCCGGGCTTAAAGGTTACTTTCAGCTTGTTTTCATTATAGTTGAGAGATGATGACCCGGCTCCGTAATAATTTCCAAGATCTTCCCACATATATCCGGGTGCCTGAAGCATTGGTCCCCATATAGAAGCATCTCCGATAATGCTTCCATCAACAGATGTAATACCCGCACTAATAACGGCATCTTTGAAATTTGTGAAAACAGTCAGAGCCGAAGCAGGTTTTCCAAAATGATCACAGGCTATTGTAGGATCACCATAGCCTCTGATGATGAGGTCTCCATGAAGAACGCCGGTTTCATCAATAAGACCGCGGATAAGCAATTGTGTCTGAAAAGTAGTTTGAAATCCAAGAATATCATAAGCGCTGATGGTTGTAAAAACTTTCAAAACTGAGGCAGGAACCAGCCTGACACCGGAGTTTTTGTCAGCCACCCATGTCTGTTTGCTCAGATTGTAAGCACAAAAACTCCATTGAGACCCGTTCATTGACTTGTCATTTTCAAGAATTTTTATGGCATCATCAATATTGGTATCAGTTTGGTTTATTCCTGGAGGAGGAACACCTCCTGCAGTATTCCTGAACACATCGCCTGCAAAAACTAAAGAAAGCAGAATACTGAAAACAGCAACAATTCGATACATGAAATTTTATATTTATCAGCAAATATAATGGTTTTAATATGATTAATGGAGATTATT
>CAYRXH010000052.1:9189-17211 GCA_964428185.1 uncultured Bacteroidales bacterium | reverse complement strand
TATACTGTTACACTGATTGTTACAAATACTGACGGATGCTCTGACACCTTAACTCATGTAATACAAATCATTGATGATATTTTATTTTTTCCCAATGTCATTACGCCCGGCAACAACGACGGATTCAACGATCTGTTTGTTATTGCAAATGCTGACAAATATCCAAGCAACTACCTGACTGTTTTCAATCGCTGGGGAAAGATGGTCTATGAAGCCAAGGATTATAAAAATGATTGGGACGGTGGTGATCTGTCTGATGGAACGTATTATTACATCTTCAGGTATCTGGATCAGGAATACCACGGTTCATTGACGATTCTTCGAGAAAAATAATTTTCGGAAAAAAAATACTGAAAAGGCTGCATTTTGCAGCCTTTTTTTTGTTACTTTGCAAATCTATGGCAGAAACTCTAACAGAAAATTTTTATCTGAACAATGATGTTTTGACTATTGGTCGTCAACTTTTGGGAAAAGAACTGATGCACCGGATGGGTTCATGTGTGGTGTCAGGAATAATTACTGAAACAGAAGCCTATGCAGGGGTTACAGACAGGGCCAGTCATGCATTTAACAACAGGCGGACAGCCAGAACAGAAACCATGTATATGAAAGGTGGGCATGCCTATGTGTATCTTTGTTACGGGATTCATTCTCTGTTTAATGTTGTCACCGGAGATGAGGAAGTACCGGATGCTGTGCTTATTCGTTCTGTTTTTCCTGCTTCCGGATTTGAGTTTACAACTTTTAAAAAAATGCTGCAATCAGGAACAGGTCCTGGCAGGGTGAGCAAATTGCTGGGAATAGGACTTCAGCACAATGCAACAAGCCTTGTGAACGGAAATATAAGGATTGTTGATACAGGGATACAAATTCCTGAGAAAAAGATACTGGCATTGCCTAGAATAGGAGTTGATTATGCAGGTGAAGATGCAAAATTGCCTTACAGATTCATAATAGATGGAGAGTATTTAAATAAACTGATTATTAAATGAGCAAATCAAGAATAATATTAAAAAAAGGAAAGTACGATTCGCTTGAACGCAGGCACCCATGGGTGTTCTCAGGTGCTGTTAAGGAAATTATCGGTAGTCCTGTTGACGGAGATGTTGTGGATGTCTATGGTTCTAAAAGTGAATTTTTTGGTTCAGGACATTTTCAGAATGGTAGTATAATGGTCAGGATGCTGAGTCTGAAGAAAGAAACAATTGATGAGGCTTTTTTTACAGAAAAGCTTCAAAATGCACTGTCATTCAGATTGAAACTGGGATTGGGTTTTGGTGCTGACGGAGCCGGAAATGCATGGAGACTTGTATTTGGTGAAGCAGATAGTTTGCCCGGTCTGATTGTGGATTATTATAATGGAGTTGCTGTTATCCAGCCTCATAGTGAAGGCTTTGTCAGAATAACAGAATTGATCAGTGAATGCCTTCAGAAGGTGCTTGGTAATCATCTTATAGCTGTCTATCATAAGCCGAAGGATACAGGTGTTCAGGATGATGTATCAAAAGATGCAGCAGGTCTATTATACGGAAGTCATCCTAAAGAGCTTATAATTACTGAAAACGGTTGCAAATATTATATTGATGTGATACATGGACAGAAGACGGGTTTTTTTATTGACCAGAGGGAAAACAGAAACATGGTCAGCTTTTATTCTGCGGGCTGTAACGTTCTAAATATGTTCTGTTATTCCGGTGGTTTTTCAGTCAGTGCACTTAGGGGCGGAGCATCCCTTGTTCATTCAGTTGATGCATCTGCATCAGCCATTGAGCTGGCACGCAGAAATCTGGAACTAAACGGTTTTGATCCTCAGAAAAATGAATGTATTATAGCAGATGCATTTGAGTATATTGATGCACACCCCAATGAATATGACCTGATTATACTTGATCCTCCGGCTTATGCAAAGCATGCAGATGCCCGCCATAGGGCTGTAAAAGGATATCAACGGCTTAATCTGGCAGCATTGAAAGTCGTCAAACCTGGTGGTTTGTTATTTACATTCAGTTGCTCCCAGGTAGTTGACAAGCGTTTGTTTGAATCCACCGTGATGTCAGCAGCAATTCTTTCGGGAAGAAATGTACGTGTGGTGCAGGAATTGTCTCATGCACCATGTCATGCATATTCAATGACACATCCTGAAGGTAAATATCTGAAAGGACTGATGCTTTATGTTGAATAATATGATGATTTTTTAATACTTTTGAAAAGACTATGTTAAATATAAATTCGTTGAAACTTTTAGGGATAATAACTGCCTTGGTCACGGGACTTATTCTGATCCCCAGCTTTCATGGACATGATGAACTTTATCAGGAAGCTCCTATAGATAGTGGACCGGCTGTACTGGATATGATGTCTGATATATTTGCTGATTCTGTACTGGCAACATTAAGTCTTGATGAAAAAATTGCACAGTTGATCATACTTGATGTGTACCCCAAAAAAGATGAAAATCATTATAAAAATGTTGACCAGTGGGTCAGGGATAAAAAAGTTGGCGGGATCATTTTTTTCAAAGGAGAACCGGGAGAACTGGCAAAGTTAAGCAAGCGTTATTCTTCTCAAGCTGACATTCCACTGTGGATTTCCATGGATGCCGAATGGGGTATTTCCATGCGAACAGACAGTATCTGGCGTTTGCCTTATGCAATGACCCTTGGCGCAATAACAAATAATCATATTATCAGGGAGTATGGATATCTTGTTGCTCAGCAATGCCTTCGTATCGGGGTCAATATGAATATGGCACCTGTTGCTGATGTTAACAACAATCCCCGAAATCCTGTGATTAATTACAGATCTTTTGGTGAGGACCCTGCCAATGTGGCAATGAAAGCAATGGCATATTATATGGGGATGAATGATGCAGGTGTCATTTCTGTGGCAAAACATTTTCCAGGTCATGGAAATACAGATACAGATTCTCATATTGAGTTACCGGTGATTCGGGATTCATTTGAGATAATAGATCAAGTGCACCTCTATCCGTTTAAGGAATTGATCAGGTTTGGAATTCCTGCAATTATGTGTGCTCATTTGTTTGTTCCTGCCGTTGATTCAAGAGAAAACAGAGCAAGCTCCTTATCTGAACAGATGCTCAATAAACTTCTTATCAGTCAGTTAAATTTTTCCGGAATTGTTATGACTGATGCATTGGGAATGCAGGGTGTCAGCAAATACAACAAGCCGGGGCAAACAGAAATACGGGCATTGATGGCTGGAAATGACATATTGCTGATGCCTGAGAATCCGCAACTTGCCATTGATTCAATAAAAACTGCCATCAGACAGGGAAGGATGAGTGAGCAAATGATTAATGAAAAGTGTCATAAATTATTGAAATTCAAATATATATATCTTGAAGGTATGAAATTTGAAGGTTCCTGTAGCCGGATACCCGAAGATCTGAACAATCAGGATGTGAGTGATTTTATGTTCAGAATTTACAGTAACTCAATGACTCTAGTCTTCAACAAAGATTCTGTTTTTCCGCTGATAGAAAAAAGTGATGGCACTGTTGGGGTGGTTACATTGGGGAAACAGACAGAAACCGAGTTTGTAAGAACATTGGAACAATATCATCCAGTTCAGCAGATAATTGTATCATCTGCACCGGGTGAAATGGAGATTCACAGGACTTTATCTGCCGTACAGGAATTCAGCAAGGTGATTATCTGCGTTTATGGAATGAATAATTCGGCAGTAAAAAAATACGGAATGAATTCAGGATATACAAGCCTTATTCAGCGGATAAGTGAGCAAAAAAAGGCAATCACTGTGTTGTTTGGAAATGCTTATGGATTGAATTATTTTATCAACCCTGAACAAAGCGAGTCAATTATTGTTGCTTATGAAGAGAGGGATCAGTCAGAACGTGCCGTAGCACTGGGCATTGCAGGCTTGCTTCCATTCAGAGGGAAATTGCCTGTGACTGCTGGTGGATTTTCATACGGAACAGGGCAGATCAATCACATAGAATCAGGTTTGCAAATAGTACACCCTTCAGAACTGAATATTGATATGAATGCGCTCATGTCCATTGACACTATTGCACGATTGTTGATTGAAGCAGGAGCAGCCCCCGGATGTCAGATATTAATCGCACAATGGGGGAAAGTTTTTTACTACAAATCCTTTGGCTATCATACATACGATAAAAAGCAGCCAGTCTTGAATTCTGATTTGTATGATCTTGCTTCACTCACAAAGATTCTTGCCACAACAGCTGCAATGATGAAGTTATTTGGAGAGAAAAAGATACAATTAAATGACAAAATTTCAAAATTTCTTCCATGGACTGAACAATCTGCAGTTGGTTCACTCACAATTTCAGAAATCATGTGTCATCAGAGTGGTCTTGTAAGATGGATTCCTTTTTATTTGCATACAATCCAAACAGACTCTTTACGAATGTTGTTCTATTCAGATGAAAAAAGGGAAGGTTTTTCAATTCCGGTAGCAAACAATATGTGGATGCTTCAAAGCTACAAAGACACTATGTTTCAAGAAATTCTAGATAAAAAGCTGCTAAAAAAAAGATACAGATACAGTGATCTCGGTTTTATTCTTTTAAAGGAGTTGATAGAGGAGGTGAGTGGAGAGGCTTTTAATGAGTATCTTGAAAAGAATTTTTACAATCCGATGCAGTTGGCAACCCTAACATTCAGACCACTTGACAGATTTCCGGCAGACAGAATTATTCCGACTGAAAATGATACAGTATTCAGAAAGCAGCTCATTCACGGCTATGTGCATGATCAGGCAACAGCAATGCTTGGAGGCATTTCAGGGCATGCCGGATTATTTGGTAATGCACTGGATGTTGCTGCAATGATGCAGATGTTTTTGGGCAATGGTAGGTATTCAGGGAAGGTCTATCTTGACTCTACTGTCATATCTAAATTTACTGCAAAGCAGTATCCCAATAACAGAAGAGGCTTGGGCTTTGATAAACCTGCTAAGGTAAAAAGCGAAGGAAATTCATGTGAAGAAGCTTCTGAAATGAGTTTCGGACATACCGGGTTTACTGGCACATATGCATGGGCAGATCCTGCGAATGGGCTGATCGTGGTTTTTCTCAGTAACAGAATTCATCCGGATGTTGAAAACAGTTTGCTCAATACACTTGATGTGCGTGTGAAAATTCAGCACTATGCCTATAAAGCAATTCATGTTCAGTAATTGAATGTCTATGGGAAAGAACTATCATCAAAAAAAATCCAGAAAACTGCAAGAGAAGAAGCCTCAGGCACTTCCGAAAACAGAAGTAAAAAAAGGTTTTTTCCGCAATGCAAACACTCCAAAATTTATACTTGTGTTGATTGGCTTTGTAACCGTAATGGTTTATGCAAAAGCCATAGGATACGGATTTATCTATAATTGGGATGACGCGGGTTATATCATTAAAAATGATTATATCAAAAGCCTGAGTTTCTCTTCCATTGCTGATATTTTTTCTGTGTTTTATCTACACAACTATCATCCTCTGACCACATTAACCTATGCTATTGAGTATTCCATTGTGGGTGAAAATGCGTGGTTGTTTCATCTGAATAACCTGATTTTGCACATTATAAACACTTATCTAGTTTTTATATTTATTTCACGACTTCTGAAAGGATCTCTGTTGCCCGGACTTATTGCAGCAGCCTTGTTTGCTTTACACCCGATGCATGTTGAGTCGGTTGCCTGGGTATCTGAAAGAAAGGATTTGCTCTACACACTGTTTTTCTTGCTTTCGTTGATCAGATATCTGAAGTACCTGAAAACGCAATCTTCAAAAAATCTGCTCATAACCGGATTATGGTTTCTGATGTCCTGTATGAGTAAATCCGCTGCAGTGACTCTGCCGGTAGTTCTTCTGGCAATTGACTGGTATTACCACCGAAAGTGGAATGTAAAAGTAATTCTGGAAAAAATCCCATTCTTTGTTATTTCTCTTGTCTTTGGTATTCTTGCAATTCTGTCACAGGACACCGCAATACAGGATCTGACACCGATATTATCACTTGGAGAGAGAGTTCTAATTGTATGCTGGGGAATTTTTCTTTACATTGCAAAAACGGTGGTTCCTGTTGAACTTTCAGCGTTTTATCCATATCCGCTGAAGGTGAATGATATGCTTCCGTGGTATTATTATGTCTCACCTGTTTTTGTAGCTCTCCTTGGATTTTTTGTCTGGTATTCCAGAAAATGGGGAAGAGAAGTTATTTTTGGTTTTGCTTTTTTCTTTATCACCATTTCACTTGTTTTACAGCTGATGCCCGTCGGGGGTGCAATTATTGCTGAAAGATATACCTATGTGCCTTATCTTGGGTTGTTCTTTATCATGGTATGGCCTCTTGAAAAACTTGAAAGCCGAAGCATCTCTGAAAAGTTAATGAAAAGGGCAAAGAATTATATGATCTTTCTGATTCTGTTATTACTGACTTTTGCTTATTTATCCGCCGAAAGAGTGAAATTCTGGAAAGATGGTGATGTTCTCTTCAGTGATGTGATAGAAAAATATCCCTTTTTCCCTTATGCATACAATAACAGAGGTTTTTTATACTGGGATTATTACGCTTTGAAAGTATATCCTGACAACGAGATTAAGAAAAATGCCTATGTTGAAAAGGCGCTGAATGATTATAATATGGCTATTCAGCTGGATCCTGTGTATTCGGGAGCATATTTAAACAGGGCAGTCTTATTTTATAACACAGCAAATCCCCAAAAGGCACTCGATGATTTTAATGTGCTTCTTCAACTTGATCCTGAAAATAAGGATGGCTTGATTGGAAGAGCAAATACATTAAGCACACTTGGCAAATTCACCGAAGCTATTGAGGATTACAATAAATATCTTCAGATTAAGCAGGATGATGCCAAAGCATGGTTATGGCGAGGTATTGCATATTCCAAAACAGGAAATAATGAGTTGGCTATGAAGGATTTTAAATATGTTGTTTCTGTAAGCCCTGAAGATTATGAGGGTCATTACTGGCTTGGCATCACTTTGCATACTTCTATGCTCTATAGGGACGCTGTTCAGTCATTTTCAGAAGCAATCCGCCTGAATCCTGAAAACTATGAGTTATACTCATGGAGAGGATTATCATTTTTTCAATTGAAGTTATATGAAAGTGCACTTGCTGATTACACCAAAGCAATTCAACTGAATCCAGAGGAACTTACATCATATGTCAACAGAAGCCTGGTTTATAATGAACTGATGATGTATCAGGCTGCATTTGAAGACCTTATTTTTGCTGCAGAAAGAGGGATGCCTATCAGCAAAGAGTATTTTGAATCTCTTCTGCCAAAAGTAAAAAGGCAGTAATCACATTTATTCTTCTTCTTTTTTTGCTGAATTTGACAATGCAGGCCGGGCTATTCTGGTCGTGTCAGTTTCACCCTCAGCTTTTTCAGATACTTGTAATTCAGGTGTTTTTTGAATTGGTGTTGTTGAATTCAAGTATTTGGAAGAATCTGCCTGCAAAGAACCTGAGTTCCCCAAAGCAGGAGTATTGTTGTTTTGCTGTGCATAGCAATTGAACATTGCAAAAAAGATGAAGAATACCAGTATTGTTCTCATTATTTCCTTTATTGAATAACAGATAATGACATATGGTGTCCATCCAGAGCAGGATTGATAATAGCATCATAGGTGCCGAGAATTCCGTTTCTCTGAGCCTGAACTGACAGTGTATAATTTGCACCAACAGTAAGGCCTGTGAGCATTCTGGAAAAAGTGCAGTTCCAGGGAGTGACAGTACCAGTCATATCATCATAGCTTTGAATTTTTGAATTGGTGCCTCCCAAAGATGCTCCGTTATTAAGAACCCTGAATTGAACAAATGCCATTGAGTTGGTATAACCATACCCAGCAACACTGAACATAACAAATGCACTTGTATTGACTGCAGTAAATGAGAATGTCATGGCTGGGATGGTTGTCCATGATGTGGTTGATACGGTGTATGAAGTTGTAAGAAAAGTACCTTGTTTCAGAGGAACCCCCATAGGTCCAGCGGGTCC
>CAYRXH010000052.1:0-9089 GCA_964428185.1 uncultured Bacteroidales bacterium | reverse complement strand
CCCTGTGGTCCCTGTGGCCCGGCAGGCCCCATTGGCCCCGTTGCTCCGGTAATATCACATATGTTATACCATGTGGCTGTTGCTGCCTGATAGAAAAACACACACATCGCATCTGTGTCATAAACCATCAATCCGTTGGCAGGATTCACAATGGCAAGACGCTGAACGCTACTCATCCTTGGTATCAGCATCCCCTTATCTGTGGCTACAACATCCAGCGCTGCTGATGGGTCTGGTTGCGTTCCTGTGGGATTAATACCAACATTGTACTGCGCTTTTATTCCGCTGTAACTTAAGAGCATCAATATAACAATTGTTGCTCTGAGTAATTTTTTTTGCTTCATATGGGTATTTATTGATTATTTATTGATTGATTATTTATTGATTTATCGGATCAGTGTTACTATTCCTCTTAACGATTTTTGCTGTTTGTTCAGATCATCATACAGTATCAGCCAGACATACACATCCTGTGGGCTTTCTGACTCTTCGTATGTGCCGTTCCATCCCTGCATCAGATCACTGCTTTCAAAAATCTGATTGCCCCAGCGGTTGAAAATATATATCGTGTAGTTTTCAGGTTCATATCCGTTGATGGATGGTCTGAACTCATCATTAAAACCATCTCCGTTGGGAGTGAAAGCATTGGGAACATAAATGTATTCAGCCTGTTCTTCACCAGTGAGTGTCCACCATGAATAAAAATCGGCAGGACTGATGACAGGTGTAATCACTGTATATTGATTGATGTTTGAAGTACCTGCAGGTCCCCAGTCATTCCAACCTCCTGAGGTGCCGTTGTATCTGATTGCCTTCAGTGTAGTTCTGTTAATGTCATGAACACTGGCATAATCATACATGAACCCGATAATTGCAGATGGGATTGAAGTGTATGTGGGTTCCACCAGCCAGAATCTGTCTGCAACAAGTGAAGGATCAAACGGTGAAAGAGGACCAACGGATGGGGGATGGGGCATGTTCATTTCAGAAGTGGGATAGGTGGCAAAGCTGAAAAAACCATCATCATTGCCTGCCGAAGTGATGTCAAGATTCAGATTGAGATCATTCTCAGATGCATTGCCCGAACCGAAAGGTACCTGAAAATTACCGGATGCACCACCTGTTGACCACAGTATGCTCCCCAGACCCTGTGACGGGTCTGTTTCACTGAGAATGTATCCAGACTGATAAGTAATGCCCGAGGGTGAAGAATTGTCAATGACAAAGGTGTTGGAGTTCAGATCAAGAATTGCCTGAACTGTGAGTTTGCCAGCAACCTGACAAAAATCGGTCTGAAGCACTTTGCGGCTGTTTTTAATGTTCAGATTTTCAAAACGTGTAGGAGTGGTGCCGTCAATGTTCTGGATGGAAGTGCCGTTGAGTATGGTCTCCCCGTCGGGAGTGGCTTCGATGGAAACAAACACTTCGTTGCCAGCATTGTTGATGAAATCCTTGTTGACAACCATCTTCCCATCAATATCAACAAAACCATCCTGACCTCCGTTCATATTAATAAAATTGCCTCCTATGACAAGCCATGCACCCTGATTGATCACGATGCCGTTACCATTGTTGACGACGTTTTGGGAATTGACTGAAAAAATCCCTGAAATGAATAAAAAATGTAAGAAAATTATCTGTAGCAGGGGGTAAATACGGTTCATAAAAATAAATATTTCAGTTAAGACAAGTCTGTGAATAAAAAGTTTAAAGGAAATTTTTGTTAAATAATGTTAAATATTCAGGATATACCGAAGTTTTTAAATCGTTCATTAAGTTTGTTTTCCAAAACATAAAGAATGATGAATTGGGCACTCTCTTCATTATACCCAAACTTACGAACCAAGTTGTCAATGATCTTATTGACAGTTTTTCTCAGACTTAATTCAAATTTATTAAATGCAGGTGAATTGTAAGCAAGAATACATCGTTTAAAATGATCATTATTTTCAAATGGAGTGAGAGATGAACGCTTCAGATTATCGGCATATTTTTTCAGCAGAATGCTGAATTGTTCTGTTTGTTCTATGTTTTTGTCCTGAAGTTTGATCTCGTTGCTCAGAGTCTGTGTAATATATGTGGTATGTTCCTGTTTTCTGAGATCATATATGATGTTCATATCAGAAATATCACCAAAAATAAACGGTTCAATTGAATTGTAGAAATCATCATTGAGTTCAATTGTATCTCCGGTATAGTGGCAATTAATTTTTTCTCCGGGTTCAAAATTAAGTGCAAAAAGATAGTTCTTAAGGTCACGTTTCATCTTTGTTTCATTGTAAAAATACATTGAATCCTTCACCTCGTCAAGAATATTAAATTCATAAAGATTAAATAATGCTGCTGAAAATTTCTGTATTGAAGGAGAATTGAAAGAACTTTCATTTCTGATAAAATCCATGATCTGCACCATGGTGATAGATTGGCTTTTTAGGTCAGATTTGGAGATAAATTTATTAAAAAGATTTAGAGATTGCCTGCCTGAAATTCCAGTTTTTCCTTCATTTTCGGTGTCTGAAATTACTCTCTTCCTGATTTCCTTTTTGAAATTGGCAACATCCTTTTCATCAAGCCAGGATGGGATTTTCCCTGTATAAAGTTCCATTTTTAGGAGTAAAAGATGTTCATCAATATAATTTTTATAGATCTCAGGCTGATTGAGCCAGGAGTCAAAGACAGAGGTATCAGTAAGCATCCGGCTGCTGATGATAATTTTGGCAAAATTGGCAAGCGTTCGAGGCATGAAAGCATCCATGACTGAGTTTCCGAATTTATGCTTCCAGATATTGACTTCGGTGTTATAGTCAAGCACGTATGGTATCCGGATAGTCACAATTCTGTCTTTAAACGACTGAACATTTTCATAGGTTGAAGTATCTTCGGGATTAATTACCCCGATAAAGAGGGACCGTATCCGCTCTTCAAGGTGTCCTACTTTATGAACACCATCACTGACAATTCCATGAAGGTTCATCAAACGGGTTTTGTTATTGTCCTTGATATCCATGAGAGCAAGAATCCCATTATTGGTATATGCAAGGTAAGAATGCAGATAAGGAATTTCATCCGTACTGAAAATACGGTTGATATGTTGCTGTAATTCCTTATTTTCTATGGCCCCCTGTACAAGAGGGTCACCCGGATTGAAGATACTGATTCCTTTGCCAAAGTGTCTGCTGAACTCCATTCTTCGGGCAAAAACATGAGAAAGAACCTTTTGAGTGTCTTTATAAACCAAAAGGAGTTGATTGAAAACTGAACTGCAGAAGGCGCAGGGTTTTTCCCGAAACACCCATTCATACTCTTTGTTCTGAAAAAGTTGCTTTTTGAAGCCACGATCCGCAATCAGATCATCCAGAAATTGTTTTCTCAGTTCTACGGGGATGAGTGTGACAGGGTGATCATTGTTTGGACATGAAATGATGAGTTCCGAATTTTCGGCGGCTTCACCACTGATTTTCATGCCAGGCAGATCATTCAGTTTGAGTGTCCATGCTATTTTATACACTGCTCCTTCGGTGGATTGTGCATATTCTTCGAATTTGTGAAGTAGGTTGTTAAGAAATGTGCTTTTCCCGCTGCCCGGAGGCCCTTCAAAAAAGTATATCTGATTGTTCTGAACCCCTTTCTTGAATGAAGAGGCTATTGACATAAATCTGTTTGCAAAAATTCTGTCAGCGTAAAAAGGTTCCGGACATTTTTCAACAAATAGATTTCCCATGTCAAAATTCAAAAATCCGGCCGATTCATTTGTGAGAGGATATTCATCAAAACCCTCAGGAACATAGGACTCAACCATATCCTGAAATAACTGGAAAATATCACGAAATGTTTTATCGGGCTTTCGTGATGCCCTAAACATGAACTGATCAAAAGGCATCATTGTCTGAATCCGGGTGTTGTGAATTTCTTTACCATACAAAGCAATCAACTGCTGAATCTCGTTCAGTGACATTTCTCTGTTGTTGCTTTGCTGCCTTTTCTGTTTCATAACGCTGGATTAAAGTTCAATTGCTGATATTTGTCTGTTCTTGCACGTATAGAGTATTCTTTTTTCTTCCAGTTTCACTTCACCAGGAAGCGATTCGTCCTTTACACGGATAATGTTTGAAGTCTCCAGTTGAACCTGTGAGCCCCACAAAAACTCAAGTCCGATGAGAACATCAGGGATAAAATCTTTGACAAGTTGTTTTCCTTCAAAAACATGAACCAGAAAAAGATTTTTGGCATTTGTCTGAGAGTGATTCACCTTGATGAGTGGTGGATGATAGAGACTGTCCAGCAACATTTCCTTATAATCCGATGCTTTCCGGCTTTTTATATAATATTCAAACATTCCTGTTCCGGTATTCAATCTTTTGCCAACAACAAAAAGATTATAGCGGTTGACAAATTCCTGATCAACAAAAGTGTTGATAAATGAAAAATCTGAAAAATCTCTTCTGATATTGAAAATTGTATTTTTCCCCATATTTGTTTTTTCATCCCAGGATTCTATTGCAGCTGCATTGGTTAGTTTCTGGAAATAATAGGATAATTTGCCCTTATTCGCCAGATCTTCAACGTAATAAAACATCCTCAATCCGATAGCATAGGGGTTCAGTCCAACCCTGCTGATTGATGTGACACCTGCATTGATGCGTGCGTAATCTGCCTCATGCCCGCTGATTCTTTTATCTGTAATAAAAAGATTGTCATGCCAGTAACTTGCCCAGCCTTCGTTCATTATTTTTGAGCGTATCTGAGGTGCAAAATATAATGCTGTGTTGCGGACCACAGTCATAATCTGCTGCATCCATTTGTTTTCCTCACGTTTCAGAAAGGGGCTGTTGTCTCTGATGAACATCAGGATATCATCTTCAGGTTCAGGTGCTCCTCTGTACCTGTTAAATGTGCTTTCAAATTCAGGATAGGTATTGCGTATATCGGAAAAAAACATGTTTTTTCCCACATCTCCGTATTGCTCAGTCAATGAGTTGTACACTTCTTTCTGCCGGTGAATCTCAGTGAAGTTCACCTTTGCAAAATCCTGAAGAAATGTGTTGAAGAAAAACATCACTTTTTCATCAGGATCCATTGCCGCAGGGTAGGAAAGTCGGCTGAGAATATTAAAATACCCGATGATATTATCAATACTTCGTGAGAATTCAATAATATAATCAACCCATCGGCCATATTTACTCCTGAGAGATTCAGTCAGTCTTTTATCAGCAAGAGCAACACCTACAAAATCATCATTCCAGGTATGTTCAAAAAGTTTGTTGTTCTGAAAAAAGTCAATATGAGCAATCACATGATAAAAGATCATAATGTTCAGCCAGTCCGGGTTGTTGTCATTATAAAATGAGATGGCAGGCCTGCTGTTGATCACTGTTTCATACGGATTTGCCGGATACAGCTTATATTTTCCCTCGCCCTGAAGCACTTCAACATCATGAACCCAGTAATCATAAAGTGTAGGAATCATCACTTTGGGTGATAAACGGATCATATCACGGTTGGTGACAATGTATTCAAGCGTTTCATGTCCGAACGAAAGCCCTGCATTTTTTGCTCTGGCTTTGCACTCTTCCATAATTTTTTTTGTTCTCTGGTCTATGAGATACATGTTATCCTACAATTTTTCTGATGCTTTCAATAATTTCTTTTTCCTGAACAGTCTCTGCAGAAAAGGAATCAATTCTCAGATGCTCTGGTTTTTTCTGTAATAAGCCACTTTTTTCAGTGTTTTTTTCAACATTTGTTTGACCTCCTCCTGACCAAGAGTTTTTGGCAACAGCAATTCCAATGCGATTGGTAATATTACACAGTCGCTCAAGAACTTCTAAATACTCCTTTCCATCTTCGTCCCAGTCATCTCCGTCGGTGCCGTAAAAAATGTAAATGTTATAGTCCCTTGTCAGGTTTTCTTCATGAATAATTTTTTCGGCAAGCTGAAACGCAGGGGCTACTCTTGTTCCTCCGGCAACCTGCAACTGATAGTATGTTATGAAATCGGGGACTTCCTTTGCCTGAGTATCATGAAGAATAAACCGGGTAATGACATTGTTCTGATACTGATACATCAGCCAGCTATAGATAAACAGATGCATGGTGGTGATTGCTTCAGTTGGTTTTCCATGCATGGAACCTGAATAGTCACGGATAAAGAATACAACTGCCTGGGTCTCAAAATCCTTTTCCTGTGACATGATTCTGTACACCAGATCATCAGGATTGATGGCAAGTTCATCGGTATTAACCTGTTCGCAGGGAATGATATTGCCAAGCAGAATATTGGTCTGGATAATCCGTTTCATGGTTGCTTTTTTCTCAAGCAACTGTCCGTAACGGCGATTGATATCAGTCAGTTCGTAGGTGTATTTGGAAAATGCCCGCTTTTTCCCTTTATCCTTCAGATTGGGCAAACGGAATTTTTCAGTGAGAATTTTTCCAAGATCAAATGCTTGTGATGTCATTTCATGATCAGAACCATCACCCTGACCGGCACCATGCCCTTCGCCTTCGTCCTGCTGCGGTTGCGCTTGTTGTTGTCCGATAACTTCTCCTTCCTCACCTTCACCCGAACCTCCGGTTTGCTGCTCATTATCCTCGGTAATACTATCGTCATGATATAATTTAGGTTCGGTGGTGGTTGGAACAATAACAACCTTGTTTTTCTTATCTCTTGTGCGTTTCGTAATTTTCCCCAGTCGGATTCTTCTCGGAAAACCATCTTCCTCCCGCTTTCTGTCCCTTTCTATGAGTCCTTCCAGAGTCTGAAGGGCTGAAGTAAAGTTTGGCAAAGATGAAAATCCTGGAAGAACATCCCAGTCTGTCAAAGTATAAATTTTATTCTCAATATTAAAATTGTCATGATGGGGTATGCCATCATCCTGCAAACTTCCGAACTCCCGTTCAATAAGTTTCATCTGCTCCGGAGACAGTTTCTTTTGTCTGTATGCCTCAAAATCCTTGTTCATGTTTTTCAGTTGTACACAATTTGTCAAATTGACAGAAAATATTCTGATTAACTGGCATCATCCTGTGTGCAGAAATATTCAATGGTTTTCTGAGCACAGGTCTGACAGTATCCCAGTTTATCCATCATGGTGTTCAACATTCTGTTGTACAGTCTCTGGTTCTCCTCATTAGATCTGTTTGCAAGAGCCCCCACAAGACTTCCAGCTCCTGCAATGTCACTTTTCAATCTGACATCAGTAACTGCTTTGACAAGCTCATTGTTGTCCATAAAATTATAGTTAGGGTCAGTAATCATTTTCTGACCATAAATTTTCGTGATGGTGGTTCTGAAACTTTGTTTCTGTTCATTATTTTTCAGTCCGAGACGTTCTTCAACACTGTTTATAAACGATTCATCAATTTTAATTGATACGAGACGTTTGGTCTGGGGATCCTGATATGTCCACATTTTATCGGCACCCAGGTTTTTTGCATCTATTCCAATAACCATATTGACATAATTCAGCACATCCTTCTGAATTGCATTGGGCTCATCCATGTATGCATTGAAAATTTCAGTCATGATGTTCTTTCTGTGCAGAGTTTTGGCAATTTTCAGATCCTCAAAATACTTGATTCTGTCATTTGGATCCTGCACATAATCAAGTATAATCTTTTCAATGGAAGGAAAGATATCGCCGGCATACATACAATGACCTTCCTGAGTTTCAGACTGTTCAAGAAGTATCTGTATAGCACGTCCGAGATTACGGTGTCCAAGACCTTTCTGGCCAAAGCGACGTGTAATATCAGGATCAGTATTCAGATCACTGATGACTTCTGCAAGTGTTCTCACACTTTTTTCTCCAGCCACATCACCTGCTGCAAGCTGCATCATTTCTACTGGAGTGAGTTTATCATGTCTTGGCATTCTTGAAAGAGTAAAAGAAGTGGAAATGGCACTGTTCAGATTGGGATCTATATGAAGTTTTTCTCCCGTAAATGTGGTTTTTTCAACACTCCCCAAAGCAAACGATGTGAGCTCCTTCTGAAGATGAAAATTGGTAACGTGAGACATATATGTCAGTCTGCATCTGTCAACAATGGGAGCCTGTTCCTTTTCTTCAAGAAACCTTCCGAATTCGGCATTGTTACTTGTAGCAACAATCAAGGTGTCAAGTGGCCATCTAAATCCTTCAATTTCAATGGTTCTGTTCTGAATCACACCCAGATACACCTGAACAAGGTCTCTTTTGTTTTTGAAGATCTCATCGGCAAAGTGAATCCCACCTCCCGCAACACGGGCGAGAGCTCCCCTGCGAAGATCAAAACGGTATGGATTGTCAGTGTCAGTGATGTGAAGTAAGCGTGAAATAGATTCCTCACCGAGCAAATCAACTGCCGAAGATGTAATTTTATCTTTGGCCGCATATTTTCCTGTGAGTGTTCCTCTTGATTCACTCACCGGCACTTTGACTATCTCAACAAAGTCCGCCAGAGCTTTTTCAACATTTCCGTTGCAGAATTCAAGGATCTGATGCCAGATATAATAGGAGCAGGAGCCAAGAGATCTGTAATTACGATAAAACTGCTCCAACTGTTTGGGCTTTGCTCCAAGTGATGAAAGAAACTCAATATTTGATGCCTTGTCTTCTGTCAGATTCATGGCAAGAATCAAGGGATCTTCATAGGTTTGTGATTCTATTTTCTGAATTTTACCGTAATTCCCGAGTTTGTTAAGATTTGTGAATCTGAATGTATATCTGCTGTTTTCGGGCTTAGAAATAAAGTCCCTGTATAATTTGGAGAGAAAATCCACAAAAAAAGTTTTACCGTTGCCGGGTTCACCTATCAGCACAAACGCCATTTCTGAAGATGAGCCTCCCTCGGCCGCATCTTTTACAAAAGAAACAAAACTGTTGATCTCATCATACATCCCGATGATATGTTTTTTTCCTTCGCGGAATATTGAAAAATCATAGGTGCTTCGTCCATTGACAATAACTTTTTTAATGCCTGCAGGATCTCCAAGTATCATCCGGGATACAGCCTGGAAAATGTTTTCAAATTTCAGCTTTCCTTCAATAACTGATTGAACATGATGTTGTAATGTGTTTGGGGCGAATTTCATGGTCCCTGTTTTACTC
>CAYRXH010000051.1:0-17341 GCA_964428185.1 uncultured Bacteroidales bacterium | reverse complement strand
GATCCTCGAAGGCACCGAATATCTGTTTGAGGGCAGGGTGGATGGTCACATCATCGAAGAACCTATTGGGCATGAAGGGTTTGGCTACGACCCTGTGTTTATTCATGAAGGCTATGATCAGACTTTTGCACAGATGCCCTCTGATCTGAAAAATACAATGAGTCAAAGAGCCAGTGCTTTTCATAAAGTCCTTGAGTTTCTGGAAAGCCGTTGTTTTCTGGTTTTATCCTTTAACTTTTTTGTATTGACCGATTACTTTTTTTGACTTGATTGCACAGGCTCTGATTATTATTTTTATCGGTGAATTTTAAATTAAATACTATGAAAAAGATTTTACTCCATATCGTATGTATTTTGTCAATGTGTTTTATATCAGCACAAAACTGGACAAATATATCACAGAATTACGGTATCTCAGATGTTCAGTCTGTAGAATATTATCCAGGTTTGGGTTATGTTGTTGCCTGTATTGATGGGATTTATAAGTATGAAAACAACATGTTTTTCAGTATCCCTCTAATTCAGACAAATTACATTTATAAAATGCAGAAGGCAGGAAGTAAACTGTATTTTTCAACATCCGAAGGATTGTATATCTGGGAACAGGGAATGCCAACAAAACATTTAACTGTAAGTGATGGCCTGAAATCCAATGATGTATATTTTACTGCAGAATCGGGAGGTAATCTTTTGATTATTCAAGAAGACTGGATAAGTTATTATGACGGGGTTCATTTTCAGCACTATTATTTCTTAAATACAATGAGTAGTTTTAATCAGCCTTCTGCATGTCCAGCAAATCAGAACGGTGTTTTTTATTATAAGCACGGAAAGCATCTCATGCTTGTGGACAATAATGGTATAGATACAATTTCTACATTTGATCATAAAATTAATGACCTGACATTAAATCCATTAAGCAATCAGCTATTAATATTAACCCAATACAGTATTTATCTCAAACATTTTAATCAATATATACAGCTTTATTATTCTTCAGTAGTTGGATATGTGGATCTAAGTGGTTTTTCATATCTTTCTCAGTCCAATAGTATCATTTTTACCTTAAATTTAACGGGGAGTAGAACAGCTTTGTATTGCTTAAATCTGAATTCCAATGAACTAAGATACGGAGGATTTATTCAATCAGAAGTCAATGAAATATATATTTCAAATTCAACTGTATTCTTATGTACAGATGATGGATTATATATGAATGATGTTTCAATTTTTGAAAATGAGTTGATTACAGTGCTGGATCATGGTAATTTCAGTGCAATGTTCACACAGGCAGGCAGATTTTTCTGGGATGGTAGTGAAAATATTCTTACTCATCCCAATGTACATTTAAACTTTCCGCAAAATGAAGAGAAAATTACAGTTTTTGCTTCTCAGATCTGGCTGGGAGGTTTCAATCAGATGAATCAGTTGTGTGTGGCTGCCGAGACATTTTCACAGCAGGGACGGGATTTTTTTGCAGGGCCGGTAAGTGATGTTTATGATAGTCAATATGATAATAAGTATTCAAGAATCTGGAAAATTAAGCGTACTGAAATATTAAATCATATCAATTCATTTCAATCCCCAGGATATACAATTCCCGATAATTTTTTAACATGGCCTGCTTTTGGTGATGTGATGCAGGGACAAGCTCCATACCTGGCTCCATTTTTTGATAACAATCAGAATGGAATTTATGATCCAGTAAATGGAGATTATCCCCTTATTCCTGGTGAGCAGGCGGTGTATATGATTTTTAATGACGATAGATATGATCATACTGAAACACAGGGACAGAAAACGGGTATTGAAATTCATGCAATTGCTTATGTGGTAAATGTTCATAATGATACTGTTTTTAATGATGTGTTGTTTGTTAAATATTTATTGTTCAACAGGAAAAGCAATGATTTTGATCAACTTTATCTTGGACATTGGGCAGATATTGATATTGGTTACGCTTATGATGACTTTATGGGTTGCGATACAGTATTGAACTGTTTTTTCGGGTATAACGGAAAAGAAATTGATGGATGGGATACAATTGGACATTATTTGCATAACCCACCTGTTCAGGGAATCACTTTCCTTAGTCATACAATGAGTTCATTTGTTTTATACTACAATATTAGTAATCCAGGAATGGGAAATCCAAATGTGTTTTATCAATACTATAATTTGTTAACCGGGAAAAAAATTGACGGGACAAATTATATTAATCCCAACACAAACCAACCAACCTATTTTGTTTTTCCGGGAGATCCAAACGATCCAAATATTTGGAATGAAAGTAGTGCTGGAAATGAGGTATATGACAGGAGAGGACTTGGAACAGTTGGACCGATTGATCTGCAGTCAGGTTCAGATTTTTGTTTAGATCTTGCTTATGTCTATAATAGAGATTGTTTAGATACTTCTGCATGCGTTGGATTTGCTAATTATCCTGGTTTTGTTGAAAAGACAGAACATGTGAGAGAATTTTTTGACCTTACGGGCTATGGATGTCCCATGTCCAACACAACCCTCGTTATCAATCCAGCACCTCCTTACACAGATTATCAATCAGTTGCAGCCTATGTGTACAACGATCAACTTGATTATCAGGCACCTGTTGATGACCTGATTCTGATATCAGTATCTGATCTGGGGCCGGATAAGGTCACTACAAGCTGGCAGATTGTGCAGGGAAATAAAGCAAATATCGAAATCAATGATGTGGTATTTAATGTTCCAGGCAACTCAAGAGCCTTGCTTTATTTAAATCTGCATCATAATCCTGATGAAGAAAGGATGGAGACCTATACGTTTAAGTACTTTAGCTGGGGGCTGACAGGAATGGATGAAAATACCAAACCAATGCTTTCAGTTTATCCAAACCCTGCAAATGAATTTCTGATTGTAAATCTGGATCCACGCTCTGAGCTTCCAATTGAATTGACCCTGATTGATGTGAGCGGACGTGTAATAGATTCACACCTGATGCTTTCCTGTCATCAAACCATAGATGTTTCTCATATTCCCGGAGGAATATATATACTATCAGTGAAAGACAGTGCAGGAAACAGGAGTCAGACCAGACTGATGCTTTATTAGTTTCTGTACTGTTATACTACAGAACTGGGAACTGAAAGTAGTTTGCCTATCTCAGCATAATCAGTTCTTCGCGAGCTCTGGTCATGGCCGTATACAGCCATCTCAGCCCCGAAATTTCAGCAGGGCGTTTCATGAGAAATTCCGTATCCACAAACACTTGTTTCCACTGTCCGCCCTGCGCCTTGTGGCAGGTAAGTGCCCATGCAAACTTGATCTGAAGTGCATTGATGTATGGGTTTTCATGCAAAATTTCAAGTTGTTTCTTTTTTGATAGTTTTCCGCCCTGCGATTTCATGATTTGATTCCATAATTCCATAAACTGTTCATGGGGCAGGGCAGGAGAGGGCAGGTGCAATGTGTCGAGCAATACTTTCATGTCAACAACAGGCTCTCCCTTCTGATATAATAATTTGACACTGATGTCTGCAAAACGAAATCCGTATTTCTCTTCTTTATTTCTCAATGACATCACCTGCATCATTTCACCGTTGGCGATAAAATCCTTGCCGGTGCTGTCGAGCCAGAAATAATTATTTTTCACTGCCATAATCATATCTCCGGCATCAAGTTCATTTTCGCGCTGAAAAATTACAGATCTGATAAATTCATTATATTTATTGGCCATTTTATTGGAAACTGTAATGATAACCGAATCATTGTTTTTGCCGTTAAATGCCCGATCAATCATCTGGCGAATTTGCCACGGTTCAGGCCTGATGATGTCCTTGAATCCATCAATGTCAAATTCGGGCCATTCGGCTTTTTTGTTATCAATAAGATTTCTGACAATGGTGGCATTGACAAGTATTCCGCTGTTTTCTGCCTGCCTGACGATTTCATGCAGACTAACAACCAGTGGAGTACATTCAAATTCGGCAGCCATATATGTTTCATTGAGGGCAGGACTTTGTTCATGATTCACAGGTGGCAGTTGGGCAGGGTCTCCGATAATCAGTATTCTATTTCCTTTATTGCTGTGAACATAATCGAACAAATCACGGAGTAAACCACTGTCCGGCATAATGAATCCACTTTCTTCAGGTTCGTTGTTGCCGCCCTGAATCATGGATGCTTCATCAATAATAAAAAGTGCGTTGCTGTATTTGTTGAAAGCCATCTTAAATTGTGCCGACCCATTGGGTTTCAACTCGAATGTATAAATGTGTTTATGAATAGTGAACGCATCATGTTTTGAAATATCTGTCATCACTTTGGCTCCTCTGCCGGTGGGAGAGAGGAGAATAACATGTTTACCTGCAGAAGTGACAGTATCGGCAAGAGTTTTTACCAGAGTGGTTTTTCCGGTTCCTGCATATCCCTTAAGAATCATGAGCTGGATATTCTCTTTTGACGAGATGAAGCGTGAAAAACCTTGTATTGCCTCATTCTGACTTTCGGTTGGCGAATGAGGAAAATTTGATCTGAGCAGATCATAAACAGTAAGGGATTTTTCTTTTGCTGCCATTGAATTAAAATGGATATCCGATACCAAAATTCAGATTTGTTCGTCTGGGTGCATCCTTGATTCCCAGCCACCGTTCACCTTCTCTCATTCCGGGATCATGAAGCGGAACCCCGGCATCCAGTCTGAAAATAAAGTATCCAAAATTGAGTCTGAGGCCGATTCCGGCACCCAGAGCTATTTGCTTATAAAATGAACTCATCTGGAATGTGCCGCCTGGATAGTCTTCAAGCTCACGGATCATCCAGATATTGCCGGCATCAATAAAAATGGCAGACTGAAGAATGTTGTAAATTGGAAATCTGTATTCCAAATTGAAAACCATTGAAAGATCTCCTGTTTTGTCAAAACTTGAGCTGTCAGAATACATTCCCGGGCCAAGGGATCTGAACTTCCAGGCACGGATGTCGTTGGAACCGCCTGCACTGTAGCGCTTTTCAAAGGGGAGTACGTCAATATTGCCATAAGGGAAACCAATGCCTGTAAACCACCTGAAAACCAGAGAAGTATTCTCTGTAAAATTAAAATACTGCCTGATGTCAATATCGCCTTTTGTGTACTGGGCAAAGCGGATTCCAAGCAAATAGTAGGTTTCTCCCTCCATTGCACCCCCGAATTCGCTGGAAAAATACCTGAAGACATTGCCGGCTGTTTCAATATTGGCACGGAGTAACATGTATTTTCTTGAATGACTGCTGCTTTTGGTTGTATATGTGTATGACCATCTTCCCCCGGCAATGAGGTGGTCTTTATAACTTGTCTGAAGAGGCCTTGAAAACTGTTCAATCATTGCAGAAAAAATTGAATCAGGGAAGATTCTGACCAGATTGATAAATACAGGTGTTAACTGATGAAGCTTCTGCGAAGTTTCTTTCCACTCATAGGTCAGCGAAAAATTTCCCAGATATCTGGTATAGTCGGGGCGCATCTGATAGAAAATACCGGTGGCAATGTTAGATTTTGGAGCATTTCGTTCTGTAAAATATTTATCAGCCAGCGGAAAGAGAAAGATTGGCAGACCTAGTTCAGTTTCAGCCCCCAGTTCAATGGTGTTAAAGGGCAAAGTGTTGATGATATTGTCATCATCTTCTTCAGGATCGGCAGCTATTGTCTGTGCTTCCATAGCCCCTCTCAGTTTCACAGAAAGCGCTTCAGCACCTCTGAATGTATTTCTGTTTCTGTATGATACACTGCCTGAAATACCCAGATTGCCAGATGAATTGGTGCCTTCAATTTCAGCATAATAGACCTGTTTCTTGGTTCTGCTCACGTCAATATAAGCATCAAGAATGGTATATCCCAGACTGTCTTTTCCTGTTTCCTCGAATCTGATGTTGATGTATTTGAAATTGCCTAGTGAAGAGAGCCCGTTATTAGTCTTGACAGCGTTTTGCACACTTACAAAATCACCGGTGCGGATGAAGCATTTTCTGAGTAATGTTCTGGGTGTAAAGGACATTTTATTTTCATAAATAAAATAAAATGTCTTTGAGATACTGTCCCTTTTAAATTTCTTGTAATCAATCTTTACAGTGTCCAGTTCAGAAATGTTTGATCCATCAAGCCTGAAGTCGAGATTGAACCATATATTGCCCACCTTGCTGCGTGGATGCCTTGAACTAACAAACTGATCCGGCTTGTCAGGTGATGGTATCATATAGGGTCTGATGGTCATGAAAAGATCTACCTGATGATTTCCTATGCCGGTGTCAGCTTCAAAAACAATAAAAGATTTTGAAAAATGATAATAACCTCTATTTCTGAGGTGTGATGTTATCCTGTCACGCTCGGCATCAAAGATATCTTCATTATACAGTGCCCCTTCAGTTATCAGACTTTGAGGCATTATCCCAGATACTTCTCTTCGTATGCCGGGGTCTTCAGTAACCCATGTGAAGTTTCTGATTGAATAGGGATTTCTGCCGTCAACCTGATAAACAACTGTAACCTTTCTGTTGTTCTTTGTAAAAATATATTCACTGCTGAGCTGAGCCTGAAAATGGCCAGTTGTTTTTAAATACAGTTCCATCTGCCGGAGCGTGTACTCTGTTTTTGTGGTATCAAGAAGCACAGGAGCTTCCCCGATGGTTTCCATAAGCCAAGAACGGACAGTGCGTGTTTTCTTGCGTTCCCACTTTATCATATCAATCTTCCGGCCTTTGATTTTTAGCTTTTCAATTTTTTTATTGACACGTTCTTCCTTGGTAGCCGAACGATCTTCAAGATGAGATGCCAGATTGTGAACTGTCAGATGAAAGGGGATAAAAAACAATATTTTTTTATTCGGTTGCTGTCTGATATATGATTCAAGCTCATACTGATTGAAATTTCCAGAAATGGTATTCACTTCAACCTGCTTCACACGTGCCTGTTCATAGTGAACTCTGCATGAAGAAATCAATCCGATGAAGGATGACAGCAATAGTATGCTGGCAGTAGTTCTTATGGAATGGAAGCATTTACTCATATCTAAGGGCTTCAACCGGGTCGAGGGCAGCTGCTTTTCGGGCAGGATACCATCCCGAAGCAACACCAACAACAAAACACAAAATAATTCCGAAAAGTATCCAGCCCCAAGGAATAATAAAGGGCGTTCCTATAAACAATGAGATAATATTTCCGAGAGGAATACCAATCAGCATACCTACAATACCTCCCATTTGACCGATCAGCACTGCTTCAATAAGAAACTGCTGTCTGATTCTGGAAGGAGTTGCGCCGATTGCCTTTCGGGTTCCGATTTCCCGTGTCCTTTCTGTTACTGTGACAAGCATGATATTCATAAGCCCGATGGCAGCACCCAGTAATGTTATGAGTCCGATAAGAGTGGCTGCCATGGTGACATACTGAATATTTTCAATGAGCATCTGTGCCAAACTGTTGTTTTTGCTGATTTCAAAGCTATTGTCCTTGCCAGGCATATCGCCTCTGATGATTCTGAACATTTGTGTGGCTTCGTTAATGGCAGCATCAAGTTGCTCAGGGTCATTCACAGTGACTGAAATGGTGAAATTCAGTTCTCTGGATGCAATATTCCGTGCATTCTGAATAGGGACAAATACAGTGTTGTCGCCCGAAAAACCAATACTGGCACCTTTTTCTTCCAATACACCAACAACCTGATAACGTCGGTTTCCCAAAAGGACAAAATGTCCCACCGGCCTGATAGTGCCCTTGAATAAAAGATCACTGACATTACTTCCGATAATTATGACATTGCTTCCCCGCATCACCTCATCAGATGAAAAATTACGCCCTGCCATCAGATGATATCCGGATGAAAGAAAATAGTTTTCATCAATCCCCAGCACTGAAATATTGGGATTGGTGCTTTCGGAGCGAAACTGAATCGTCGCAGTTGAAGTCACCCATGTTTCAATACTGATTGTTGCGGGATAGGTATAGCGCTCCTTGAAGGATACTGCTTCATTCCATGAAATCTTTTCAAAAACCTGACCCCTTCCTCTCATTGCCATTTCACGGTTTCTAATAGAAAATGTATTGGCACCCATGCTTGAGAAGTTGGTGTTCAGTGAAAACTTGATTGCGTCAATAGCAGTTAGAATGCCGATCAGTGCAGTAATTCCGAATGCAATGATGAGTATTGTAATGACAGATCTCAGGCGATGTGAACGTATTGACACAAGCCCTATCCGAAGATTCTCTGTCAGCAGGTGTAATTTCATTGCCAGTGGGGGTTACAGTAGTATCTATTCTTTGGTTCCAAATGCAAGGTCGCCCGCATCACCAAGACCGGGAACGATGTATGCCTGTGCAGTGAGCTCGGAATCGATGGCCGCTGCCCAGATTGTGATGTTCTCAAAACTCAGATTGCGTTTTATATATTCTATCCCATCAGTACAGGCAATGATTGTGACAATATGAGTTTGTCTGGGTTTTCCTTTTGTAAGCAATTCCTTGTATGTAAGCACTATAGATGAACCTGTTGCAAGCATGGGGTCGGTAATGATGAGTGTTTTATCATCAAGGACAGGACTTGAGATATATTCCATCTGAATCGTGAATTTTCCGTCCTTATGATGTTTCCTGTATGCTGAAACAAAGGCATTTCCTCCTTTGTCAAAGTAATTGAGAAAGCCATTGTGAAACGGAAGCCCGGCTCTGAGTATGGTGGCAAGAACAGGTTGCTCGGCAGGAAGTTCCATTAAGGCAGAGCCAAGGGGAGTGGTCACTTCACGTGATTCATACTGTAATGTTTTGCTGATCTCATAAGCAAAAATTTCTCCTATACGTTCCATATTTCTCCTGAATCGCATGCTGTCTGCCTGAATGTTTAAATCTCGCATCTCAGCAACAAACTGATTCAGAATCGAGTTGTTCTCACAGGGACAAATAAATTTAACCATCCTGATATTTTTGTTTGTAAAAATAGCAAGATTTATTGAAACCTGAATGAAAAAATGGAATATTGGCAATACCAAACATCAGCGGTCTGAATAATAAAATCAAAAAAATTATGGATTGTAGAATGGGGTGTTGAACTTAACAGCACATGGTCCCCATTGTTTCAATAAGATTGACCACTCTGTTGGCATATCCGAACTCATTATCATACCATCCGGCAAGATAACAGTAGTTTTCCCTGATTACCTTTGTCATCCCCGAATCAAACACACAACTGGCAGGATTTCCAATAATGTCTGTGGATACAACTTCTTCGTCAGTATATGAGAGGACGTGTCTCAAATGGCCTATTGATGCTTCAAGAAACGCATCATTTAAAGATTCAACGCTCACAGGTTTGTTTGTTTTTACCATGAGTTCAAGGAGAGCACCTGCAGGTATAGGAACTCTGATGGCTATACCCTCGAATCTTCCCTTCAGAAAAGGAAATACACTATGTATCGCTTCAATGGCAGTTGAATGAGTGGGGATAATATTGTTTGCCAGACTTCTTGACCGTCGGGGATCTGAATGCGGAGCATCCATAATCCGCTGATTGTTGGTGAATGGGTGTACTGTGGTCATAAATGCAGTGTCAATACCAAAATTGTCATTCATTACCTGAATCATGGGGGCAATGCCGTTTGCAGTACAGGAAGCATTTGATACAATATGATCATCACAAACTAGTTCATGATCATTGATTCCCACAATGATGGTTTTTATTTCGGGATCTTTTGCAGGACAACTGAGGATAACCTTTTTTGCACCTGCTTTCAGATGAGCAGTCAAACCTGATGTGGTGACAAATAAACCCGATGATTCAACTACAACATCAACTCCGAATTTTTTCCAAGGAATTTCTGAAGGAATACGATGTTGCTCAAATGGGATGTGCATATTGTTAATTACAAGTTTTTTATTCTCAATTTCAACACTGCCGTTAAATCTCTGATGAACAGAATCATGTATCAGCAAATATCTGAGTGTTTCAATATCCATGAGATCATTGATGCAGGCAATTTCAATATTCGGATGGTTTGCCAGCAGGCGGATGACCAGTCTGCCGATTCTGCCGGCGCCGTTCACACCTATTCTGAGAGTTTTCATAATAATGAAACAGGTTTATTTACAAAATTAGGCAAAGGTAACAAGATGTAGTATTTTATAGATCAGAGACCTAATAAAGTATCAGATTGAAGAATATCTTTTACCCGGATTTCGTTCAATGACGATCTCATCGGGAGAAGTAGCCGCCTGAATATTTGTTTTAGTTTCCGCCTGCGCTGAAACAACCTTCCATGTGTTAAGGTCAAAGACACTCCCGTGCTGTAAAAATCCGGCATTGATACCATGTATGACAATAGGATCATCTTCGCGAATATCCTTGTAATTGGAAAAACTAACATTTTTTGTGTCAACGATTGTGATCATCCCGGTTCCTACCACTTCAAAAGTATTGTCAGGACGGATGAAGATGGCAGTATTTTCACCCAGCCCGATGCCATAGGATGTAATTCCGGTGCAAAGAAACTGGGTTAACCTGCCCAGACGACCTCTGCTGATAAAATGTGTATCAATCGTAATATCTCTGATAAGCCCGAATCCTTCACTAAAGTGTACACTCCCTTTTTTTAGGCCGTGAATATTGCCGTCATAGATCATAGGATTGGATGCAATGGCAGCTCCTGCGCTGGTGCCTGCAATATTCAGCCCGTGATTGAAATGCAAGTCTTTCAACTTTTCAAGAAGTTCACTGTTGCGAAAAACATGAAAAAGCTTCACCTGATCCCCGCCTGTGAGGAAGACAAGGTCGGAACTTTCAATCTCTCTCAGATATTTTTCTGAATCAGCCTCAGCAGGTTCGCGGATGTCAAAAATCTGTATGTTTTCAACGCCCAGACTTCTGAAAGCATTGAAGTAATCCTCACTGACCCCAGTGGGATAGCATGATGCCGAAGGTATTACAGTAACAGTTTTTGCGTTGTTAAGAGCAACAATTTTTTTGAGAATAAGTTTGTCATCTTTTCTGTCTTCAGCTCCGCCGATCAGTATCAGGTGTCCTTTGTTTTTGCTAATCAGGTTCATTGAACTTTAATTTAATGTGCAAATTTACGTATAATTATATGTTCCGTCCCAAATGATTTGCATAGTTTTCAACACTTGACTGTGCAAACATGAATTTTTTACTTCCAACCACTAAATTTGTCAAGCATAAATTGTAAAAATTATGTTCAATTTTTTTCTTAAAGTCAGTACCTTTCACTTTCATAAATTCTTTATGCAGTATTCATGCAAATTTACTGTGTCTGGCGGTTTCAGACTACTAATAAAGAAAGACATAATACCTTTTGTTACTCGATAGCCAATCTCTGAAGCCTACTGACAAGATCAGAACCAAGCCAAATTCTGTTGCTCTAGCTTTCAGCCAGTTCAATCTACTTGGCTACAAATGGCCCCATCGAAATTGATCCATGAAATATCAATATGAAGCAAAGAATAGTGTTCATGCAGCCAGTCAATCATCTTATAATAAAAAGGGATATTAATCCTTCTGGAAATACTACAATGAGCAAAGACAAAGCATGTGTTAGGATGATCGCATTGATCTTCTTCCAGTTCAAAGAGACAGACTGGATAATCGAAATTGGTGACAGCACTTATATTTCTGATGTATAAGTTCGGGGAGTTTTTTTTGCACAAACCAATGAAAATATCTAGTTTGAAAAACTATAACTTACATTCTGATAATTTTGTTTTTTTATTTCTATAAAACATTATGAATTAGTTTATGATTTATAGTTTAAAAACCAACAAATATTTTTACTTTTGCCTATCAATTTAGTAGAGAAAAGAAATATGGGAGAATTGGTAGAACGACTGAAAAATGATGTGAGAATAAAGGAGTCGCTAAATGCCTGTATTCATTGTGGCACCTGCACAGCAATATGTCCGGCAGCTTCATTTTATGATTATGATCCCCGTGAACTGGCTGCAACCGTACAGGAAACAGTTGCCCGGAATGATGACAATCAGCTTATAGATCTATTGAAATCGAATTATATCTGGTATTGCGGTGAATGTATGTCATGCAAGACAAGATGTCCGCGAGACAATACTCCTGGAGTTATTATTGAAGCTTTACGTGCCTTGTCACAGGATACAGGGTTGTTTGCCGAATCAGAGAAGGGAAGACAGCAGTTGATGATTAAGCGTTCAATCGGTGAATGGATTGTTGAATACGGGTATTGTGTGGTGGGTGATAAGTTGCATCTGAATCTTTTTCCGGAGCAGGGTCCCAACTGGCAGTGGGTCCTTGATAACATAAACCTTGTGTTTAAGAAGCAGGGAGCCCAATATCAGCAGGAGGGGAGCGGTGCAATGAGAAAAGTACCTGAAGAAGACCTGGACGAGTTGAAAAAGATATATGAAGTGACCGGAGCAAATGAGCGTTTCAGGATCATTGAAGAAGTTTCTGAGCGCAAGGCAGCAGAAATGGGAATGCAATTTGATAAAACCCATGATTGTGAATATTTTAAACATATTTATTCTTATAACTCAGATAAAAAATGATGAATTTAAAGGGAAAAGAAAAAATCTGGGAGAAGTATCAGAAAGAAATTCCGTTGGATAGTTATTACTATGCAAGAAGTTGTATCCGTCAAAACTTCTGGCCTGGTTCAGAAACAACTTTTATCAGAATACTTGAACGGGAGTTGGGCAAGGATATCAAGGATGAAAAGCATCACACCACGTGTTCAGGGATAGCATATCATTGCGATGTAGTTCCTCTGGAAACAACAATGACAATAGTTGCCCGGCAGTTTTCACTTATGAGTGAGTCGGGTTATGAAAATTTTATACCATCCTGCGTCACTTCTTTCGGATTATATAACGAGGTTTTGGAAACCTGGCATGAACATCCTGAAGTTGAAGAGAAAATCCGAGAGATGCTATATAAAGCCACTGGCAGAACGTTTAACAAACCAAAATTTTTATCACATCCGAGCGATGTGATATATGCTCTTCGCTGGGAAATACTAAATCGTGCCAAGTATAGGCTTGTGAATGCCCTGACAGGAAAACCTCTTCGTTGTGTAGAACATATTGGCTGCCATTATGCAAAAATGTTTCCTGAAAAAGCAATTGGAGGAGCAGAATTTTCAAATGTTCTGGTTGGTATGATTGAAGCCTGGGGCGGTGAAGTGATTGATTATCCTGAACGCCGCACATGTTGCGGATTCGGATTTCGTCAGTATATGGTACAGGCTAACAGAGGATACTCAATTGCTTGTACAAAAAAGAAGTTCGATTCAATGGATGCTTATGAACCTGACCTTATTGTGGCAAATTGCCCCGGATGTCCATATTTTTTAGATCGTTGGCAATATGTTATTTCCGAGATGGAAGGTAAAGTTTATGGAGGTGATGGCTATGGGATTCCTGTGTTAACTTATGAAGAGTTGGCAGGTCTTGTGTTGGGCTATAATCCATGGGAAATTGGATTGCAGATGCATCAGGTCAGTGTTGAACCCCTGTTGAAGAAAATGGGATATGAATATGATCCTGATGACAAATATATTGTTGGTGATCAAAAAATTACATCATTCCCTGAAAAGCCCGGAGTTTTGAAGATATAAAAATACTGAAGCTTTAATAAAATTATGACAGAAAAGAAAAAAAAGATACTTATTATCGGTTCCGGAATTGCAGGAATGGAAGCAGCATCGCAGCTTGTGGATCTTGGATACAGTATTTCTGTAATTGAAAGAAAAAAAGAAACCGGAGGTCATGTAAAGGAATGGTATAAAACCTTTCCTTATTTTGATCCTTCTGACAAGATCGTTGATTATACTTCAAGACAGACCTCAAACATCTCTGTATATACAAACACACAAGTGACTTATGCTGAGAGAAATGGATCTGGTTATAAAATTCAGACAGATAAAAATAAACAATTTTATGCTGATGCGGTTTTAATTGCAACAGGTTTCAGAATGTTTGATGCACACAGAAAGGAAGAATACGGATATGGCATATTTCCACATGTGATTACCAATGAAGATCTGGAGAAGTATTTTAGAAATACTTGGCCCGAAGGATGGAATAAGCCCACTAAAATAGGGTTCATTCATTGCGTAGGTTCCCGGGATGCAAAAACCGGAAATCTCTATTGTTCGAAAGTGTGTTGTGCAACAGCTGTAAAACAGGCAATTGAAGTAAAGGAGCATTTTCCCGATGCTGAAGTTTATTGTTTCTACATGGATTTGAGAATGTTTGGAAAATATTATGAGGAAATGTTTCAGACTGCCCAAGAAAAATATGGTATTCAGTTTATCAGAGCCAGATTGTCAGAGGTCAATCAAACAATGGATAATAAACTGCTGATAAAGGTTGAAGATACACTTGCATCCCGTCCATTGAAACTGACTCTCGATTATATTGTTCTGATGTCAGGAATGGAGCCCGCAAAGAATTCAATGCAACTCTCAAAACTTTTTGAATTACCAGTGGATGAAAATGGATTTTTTAAGTCTTCACATCCACTAATGAATGAAAATATAACAGCAGTGAATGGAGTGTTTATTTCAGGCGCTGCTTCTGGTCCAAAAACAATTGAAGAAACCATCAACGATGCAAGGTCAGCTGCACTGACCATTCACAACTATTTGAACAAACAATGATATGAATTCTTTATGGCTGATAACAAATTTGGTTTTTCAATACATACTGACAGACAATATAATCTTGATATTGCTGACAGGTCTTTAAACAAACGTATTTCACTAATTGAACCCTCGGTTCAGCGTTGTATTTTTTGCGGAGGTTGTGCTTCGACATGCACTGCTTCTCAGTTTACGGAAATGAGTTTCAGATTGATTTCTCTCAATCTCAAAAGGGGAAATTATGAAGAAGTTAAGAAATTTATAGCACACTGCATGCTCTGCGGAAAATGCACTTTGGTTTGTCCCCGTGATGTAAATATCCGCCATCTTGTTGTTTTACTCAAAAAAGAATTTGCTGAACGATGAACTTTGACCCCTTTGTGCTTCCTTTTCTGATAGGCATGATTTATCTGCTGATTATTCTCAGCTGGCGATACTTTAAATGGCTTGATGAACTTGAAGTCAATGACCGCTACAAATTTATTCGCGGTTTGTTCAGTTTTCAACTTTTCAAAGCCATTCGTGATGTTTTTGCTGAAAGTTTACTTCATAGGAAAATTTTTAAAGTAAATTTTTTCCTCGGACTGATGCATATGTCACTTGCTTTTTTCTGGTTTCTCCTGATTGTCGGTGGTTCGGTTGAGTCAAAACTGTTTTCAAGGTATCCTTTTAATGCACCTTATGACCCGGTGTTTTTCAAATTCTTTGAACATGATATTCATGAATTTGGACCTTATAAATGGTTTTTCTTCTTTATGGATCTTTTTCTGCTTGTATTATTGATTGCTGTTGGTTTGGCAGTTTTCAAGAAAATTTATTCCTCATTTTTCGGAATGAAGAAAACCACCAGACACAGATTTCTCGACCGTCTTGCAAGAATATTTCTGTGGCTGATATTTCCGCTCCGCTGGCTTGCAGAAAGTGCAACTGCCGGAATTCATAACAATGGTGGGTTTTTAACTCAAAATACCGGAAATGTTATGGCTTCATTTATGAATCTTTGGTATTTCGAATACCCTCTTTGGTGGTTGTATTCATCGGCACTTGGGGCTTTTTTTGTAATCCTTCCGTTTTCAAGATACATGCATATTCCTACTGAAGTAGTTTTGATTTTTTTGCGAAGGTTTGGGATTAAAAATGATAAAGAAATCAGAGGGTTTGCAAATTTTGAAATCCAGTCATGTTCCAGTTGCGGCATCTGTATCAATATCTGTCAAATGGTTGATGCTGCCGGAATGCATGGTCAGCAGGCTGTTTATTATCTTCAGAAATTACGCTTTAAAAGAAACTTTGAAGACCCTGTATTCAACTGTCTCATGTGTCAGCGCTGCAATTATTACTGCCCCGTGGAAATTGATATTGCTCATCTGAGAAATCTCAACCGCCGGAAAATGATGCCTAAATTGAGGAATGACTATTCATATCTTGAAAATGCAATGGTTACTGCGCCTGATGTCCCTGCTAAAGTTGTATATTTTGCAGGCTGTATGACACATCTACGACCGGGTACCATTCAGTCAATTCAGTCAATTTTCTTAACGGCAAATGTAAACTATGTATTTACTGACAAAGATGGCAGTATATGCTGCGGCAGACCCATGTCAGTGCTGGGTGCAACAAATCAAACTGCGGAAATGATACGGAAGAATTCTGAATTATTCACTTCGTCAGGAGCAAAGGTTCTTGTAACTTCATGTCCAATTTGTTTAAAGATGTTCCGTGAACAATATGAGCTTCCAATGCATGTGATTCATCATACTGAGTTTTTGAAAATGCTTGTTGACTCAAAACGCCTCAGATTGAAAAAATCAGTTGAAACTTTTGTGTACCATGACCCTTGTGAACTGGGAAGAGGACTAGGAGAATATAACAACGCCCGTAAATTGCTGGAACATCTTGGAAATCCCGACCAAACTTCTTTTAGAAAGAAAAAATCCCTTTGCTGTGGTGGCAGCCTGGCAAATCTGAGAATTCGATCTGATCAGAGAAGGAAAATTACTGCTGATGCTTTTGAGAAACTCACCAGAAAAAACCCTGATTATCTTGTTACAGCATGCCCCCGTTGTGAGCAAACCTTTTCAACAGTGGCAGATCGCCCTGTAATGGATGTTGCTGAACTGCTTGAGAAAAATATCCTTGAATAAGGGTTTGAATATACTTTACAAGCTGTTTAACATAATCTGTATGCTTCATGTGAATACCTACTTTTTTAACAACCGAATTTTGGAATAACAGAATGTTATCTCCTTCGCTGGTATCTATGCTCAGCCATCATTTTGAGTGCAGGTTCGAAATGATCTGCAAAGTTGAGTACTGTTTTTTCTGCCATCGAATGAAGATATTCCCGGGCTTGTGAATATTGTTTAAACTGATTGATGAACAAAGGTTTCACCTTTTCGGGATGAAATTTTATCTCAAAATCCCTGATCTCAAATGTCTGTGAACACCCGCTGCTGTTCATCCTCGTGGTTTCATTGTGATAGGTTAGGGTAATGCTATGAAACTGATGCAATGAATAAGACTTTCCTGTTTTAAAGAAAAACCAATGAAAGTAATGTCTGAAAGTGCTGGATTGAAAATCAAATTCAAAGCCTCTGATTGAAAGAAATATGGCAAATCCTAAATAAAGTAAGAATAATAAAAAAAAAATGAACCATGAGAAATAAATAGTCCAGAAAAACCCAAAATAATAAGAAGTAATCCGATAAAGGAAAGG
>CAYRXH010000050.1:0-17381 GCA_964428185.1 uncultured Bacteroidales bacterium | reverse complement strand
TGCATAATAGCAGCCTTCTTTTGGTTACAATAATTTGGTTAATCTGTATCTTGGTCAGATTCAGAAGCATCTGCATCATCCTCAATTTCAATTGCTTCGCCAAGAAGTGATGTGGTTTGCTCCTGCGGTAATTCCTGAACAGTTTTCAGTTTTCTTTCGATGGCTCTGGTTCTTATGCTGGCTGTGTCAATCACATTGGCTGCTTCCTGAAGTTTCTTTTTTGTTTTTTCAAGCACAACGCCAAAATTCCCGAATTCTGTTTTTACTGCTCCAAGCAATTCCCACACTTCACTGGAACGTTTTTCGATGGCGAGGGTCTTAAATCCCATCTGCAAACTACTGAGAAACGCCACCAGATTGGCAGGGCCAACAACAGAAATTTTGTAATCACGTTGCAGTGATTCAAACAGACCGGTTCGGCGAAGTATTTCAGCATATAAACCTTCTGTAGGGACAAACATGATGGCAAAATCAGTAGTAACAGGAGGATTGATGTATTTTTCTCTGATATCACGTGCATTTTTACGGACAGCATTTTCAAACTGTTTTGAAACTGCTGTAACATCTTCCATTCTGTCATAGGCTTCAATAAGTCTTTGATAATCTTCTGTAGGAAACTTTGAGTCTATGGGCAGCAAAACAGGTGTGTTGTCAGTGTTTTTACCAGGTAGTTTGATGGCAAATTCTACCCGCTCCTGTGAATTTTCCTTAACCACAGCATTGACTTCGTATTGTTCGGATGAAAGAATCTGTTCAAGAATGGCACCCAGCTGAATTTCTCCAAAAGTTCCCTTGGTTTTAACATTGGCAAGCACTTTTTTTAGATCGCCCACTCCGGTGGCAAGTGTCTGCATTTCTCCAAGTCCTTTATGAACCTCCTCAAGCCTTTGACTGATGAGTGTAAATGATTTATTAAACCTGTCTTCCAGAGTTTTCTGAAGCTTTTCATCAACCACCTGCTTCATCTCTTCAAACTTGGTGTTGTTATCCTGCTGAATATTTATGAGTTTTCGTTCCATGGTTTCCCTGATTTCTTTCAGGTTTGTTTCAATCTGTTTTGAAACAACTGTCAACTGCGTTGAAAATGTATCAAACTGGTTTTTTTGAGATCCTGAAAGTTCAGAAATGGTTTTGGTGATCGTATCCTGAAATGACTTCAGAGTATTTAACTGCTCTTCACGGTTATGCTTGAATGAGTCCTGATTTTCAGTCCGGGTTCTGCTGAATTCTTCACGTAATAATGGATCAATCCTATTGAGTGAGGATTCAATAGTTGCAAGGCGGGTTTTTATGGATTCATTATCGCCTGCCCCTTTCCTTGAATATGTCATCCAGATATTGATGATCAATAGAATCACAATCACTATGCAAAGTATGAGAAGTTCCATTTGAGTTCAGATATTTTAGGGTGAAATTACAAATTTTTCGTTTAGGCTCAATTCGGATGCAAAATTAATAACAAGTTGTGACACCTTTTGACACAATCGGGAATTATAAAATTTTACTTTGAATAAATTGAAACTGTTGTGATCTTTTATTGACAACAATTTTAAAGTGCTCGCCGGAAAGTAATATAATCAAGATTCCGTTTGGAATGATTCCCAGAGTATTTCCGGGTTTGGCTGAAGTAATTTGATTGTATGGAATTTCAAGTTTCTGTCATTAAAAATTGATGACATGAGGTTCAAATATCAGTTTCGTAGAGGAAAGCTTCAAAGTTCCACCAACTGCTTCAATTCCTCGAAATAAATTGGCGAGCTTTCGAAACAGAATTTCATCATTTTCTAAATGATTCATAGTATCTAATTCTGATTTATATTGTTTTCAAATTGTTCCACAATGAGTATTGCTCTTTCATAGTTTATTTCAGCCACTTGAACGGCAACAGGATTGGCCCCGCCCGGGCTGCTGATCCATGGCATGAGAGTTCCGATATTCTCATCTTTAAGATAAGAATCAATTCCCACATCTGAGAGCAGGCTTTGCAGCATTCCTGCCTGAAGGATCGTTCCAGAAAATATTTCAACAAGTTCCATGGGCAGAAAAAATCATGAGTTACTGTTTTTTCAGGCTTTCTTCAATAATTCTCGTTGTCAGTTCAGTATAAGACCATCCATATGCACGGGCCTGTTGCGGAACTATGCTTTCGGCAGACATTCCGGGAATGGTATTAACCTCAAGAAACCAGATCCCATTGTCATTGATGATATAATCAAATCGCACAACTCCTTTGCAGTGGAGCTTGTCATAGTAAAACTCAGAAAGCTTCCTGATTCTGGCAGAAAGAGCTTCGTCAATTGGGGCAGGTGTGATTTCATCTGCAAGGGCAGGATCATATTTTGCTTCAAAATCAAAAAATTCTTTTTTGCTGCGCACTTCGGTGAGTGGAAGGCTGATCAGCATATCTCTGCTTCTGATGACCCCACAGGTTATCTCTCTACCCTGAATAAAACTTTCAATCATCACTTCGTCATCTTCTTTCAGTGCAATATCAATGGCTGCCTGAAGTTCATCTTTTTTATGAACTTTTGTTGTCCCAATGCTTGACCCTCCGGCATTTGGTTTTACAAAACAAGGAAACCCAACTTCAGAAGCTATTTCGTTCAGATCAAAGGGTAAGTTGACAGGAATTATGCATGAGCGTGCAACATTTACCCCACCCAATGACCTGATCACATGATTGCAGAAGTATTTGTTAAAAGTCACTGATGAAACTGTTGAGTTACAAGAGGTATATGGGATGCCGAGCATATCAAAATATCCCTGAAGAAGGCCATCTTCACCGGGAGTGCCGTGAATCATAATAAATGCAGAATCAAAGATTATTTTTCTGTTTTGAATACTCACGGAAAAATCATTTTTGTCAACGGGAAATTCAGAATTTGAATGCAGACATGTCCATTTTTTAGGGGTAATTGAAATAAGATAGACCTGAAACCTTGCAGTATCAATATTTTGCATAATGACACCTGCCGACTTGACAGAGATTGTTGATTCGCCGGAATATCCGCCGGCAATTAGGGCAATTTTGGGAAGCCTTGTATTCATTCAGAATAGGATTATTTTTTAAAAACTAGTATATGCAAAAATAGTGAATTGCTGAAAACATGAGGTTTAAGATTTTGGAGACTGATTTTGTGCTGACAGAGCTTTCAGTCTTTTAAGCAGTGGTGGATGACTGTAGTGAAAAAACACATACATTGGATGTGGAGCAAGATTTGATAAATTGTCAGAGGATAGTTTTTTCAAGGCCTTGCTTAGTGCATCGGCAAGACCGTATTGAGCAGCAAAAGCATCAGCAGCAAATTCATTTCTGCGCGATATATAATTGTCTAATATTGCAAGCAGCATTGAAAATGGGGAATAGAGCATTCCGAAAACAATCAGCCCCATGTGAAATGATGAACTTTTGGCACCAATAGCTTCTTGAAAAACGGGATATCCAAGAAAAACAGACAACAGGAAAAGCAGGACCCCGGTTTGAACCAAACCTGTTATCAGTCCAATCTGAATGTGCTTCTTTTTATAATGTCCGATTTCATGAGCAAGAACTGCTACAAGTTCTTCAGTAGTATGTTTTTCAATCAGTGTGTCATAAAGAACGATTCGCTTTTTTTTGCCCAGCCCGGAGAAATATGCATTTGATTTGCTTGACCTTTTACTACTGTCAATCACTGAGATTTTAGTCAAGGGAAATCCTGCCTGAATGGAAAAATTTTCAATTGCTTCTTTTAGTTCACCATCCGCAAGAGGCTTGAGTTTATTAAACAGAGGAACAATAAGTTGGGTGTAAAACATATTCATAAAAATCCCGAATACTCCAATTACTACCAGAGCAATCAGTGCAAACCATGGACCAGTCAATTCCCAAATCCAGATGATTGCACTCATCAGTCCTCCTCCAATGATTAGAGTCAGGAGCCAGGATTTTATTTTATCTGTAATAAATGTTCTGGGCTTCGTTTTGTTGAATCCAAAGCGTTCCTCAATAACAAATGTTGAATATATCTCAAATGGAATTGATAAAATGTCGAATGCAAGTCCAAGAATTGCGAAAAAAAGAAGGGAATGTAATATGTAATGATCGAAAATATGTTTTGCAATGATATCTGCATAGGCAAAACCATCAAAAATCAGCATAAACATGACTAAAACAAATGAAAAGGAAGAAGTGATCATCCCGAAACGTGCTTTGGTTTTCAGATAGTTTTGAGACTGGGTATATTTGTCAGGAGTGTAAATATCTTCTGCTTCAGGGGGAAGCTCAATTTTCAGATGGCGAAAATTGAGATAGGATAGCAGTCTGCCAAACAAAAAGTTCAGCAAAGTGATTGAGATTATTAAAATATAAATCAGCTGTGGTGTCATGTTGTGTGCTTATAGATATCCGGCAATTTTATAAATGATATATCCAAGTGTTTCCTTGAAGAAGATATCCCAGATACGAAGAGCAGAGGTAGATGGTACAAGAAGAAAGTATGGGTCCCACCTTCGTTTTCCTGCAATGGGATTGGTTGGAAAGATATCAAAAGGGAGTCCTGTTTTTTGAAAAACCGCTTTGGCTCTTCTCATATGAGAAGCAGACGTGATCAGAAGAAAATTTCCATCAGTCAGGCTGTCGTTGATTAGTTCTTGTGTATATAATGCATTCTGATATGTGTTGTCAGATTTGCATTCAGCCCATATTCTGCTAGTGTCATACCCAAGTTGTCCGCAATAATCCCTGAGCAGGCATGCTTCTGCCATGTTTCTGTAAATAATAGATCCTGCACCACCCGAAATAATGATACGTGTAGCTTGTCCATTTTGAAATAAAACGAGAGCCTGCAATAGTCGGTCTGTGTTGGTTTGAAAACTGTGTCTCTCATTTGAACTGTCATAGGTGATCATTCCTCCTCCAAGAACAATCACTGCATCGTAAATAGTATCTTTATGAATTGTAGGAGTGTCGATTTCCCAGATTCTCATGGCCTCGGTTGCCAGAAATCTGTTTGTAAAAATGAATAACATCAAAAGGGCAGCAAGAAAAACTCTTTTTTTTCTTCGGGGATTTTTAAGAAAAAAGGCAGTTACTAATGCTGCAATGATCCATGTGAGCGGGCTGTAAAAAAATTCCAAAAGTTTTGATACCCAAAAGAACATATTCCCTCTTTTTTATGCAAAGGTATTGAAAAAAATCAGGATTAGGGATGCAGATCTGATGCAAAAAAAACTGCCTCAGTTTTGATTCTGAGGCAGTTTGTTTAAGATGAAATTATTTATTGAACAATCAATTTATACACGCTGTCAGTTCCATTTTCTAAAGTAATATGGATCAGATACAAACCATTTTGCCAGGATTCCACGTTGATGTTAAAACGTGAAGCAGGAGCCTGAGAGGTAAAAACAGTCTGCCCGAGAATGTTGTTGATTCTAATATTTCCTGATGATGAAAGATTTACTGAAACATTTTCTGAAGCAGGATTCGGGAAAATGACCACAGATGGAGCATAAGGCTGTTCTATTGAAGTATATATTTCAACATCATTCTGATCCCTGGGTTCAATTCTGAACTCACTGAAAGAGTACATAACCGGACCTGTAACATTATAATGAACACCCAAAGTGGGAGTATAAGCATAGTAGAAAGTATCAACTTTAGCAACTCCTGATCCGTCATTGATAGCCCACATTCCGTAACCAGCAGCAGGATTTGTGCACTCTGCATTAATGACTTTCACAAGGACACTTTCATAATCTTCTGTATTGACCTGAGCTGTGGTAATTACAGAAGGGACGGGGATTGTTGTTTGTCCTAAAATTTCTAACGAAGAAACCTGAGTCATTTCAGTCATATTGAAAAATTCAGTAATATTTCCCTTGATCAGGATAGAATCACCGGGCTCAACAGTGTATGTATTATTGTAGATATAAAGACCATTCCAGGGTCCTTCTCCGTCCTGAATAAAGTAACCACCTGTTTTAAAGGCAGTGACAACACCATAAGTATAAACAGTCTGGTCTTTTACAGGAGAGTCTCCTGATAGATCAGTGGTGTATTGAATATCATAAATGGACAGTGTATCAATTGATGCTGTTGAAACTTGAATGGTGATATTGTCAACCTGCAGGTGATCGTTGGTTGCATTTGTGTTTCTCAATGAGAGAATAAATTCTCCGGCAGTGCTGGTAGCATTACTTGTCAGGGTTTGGGTATACATTGTCCATGTGGATGAGTTTACCACAATGTATGGATTATATGTGTTAAGCCCCGGATCTATTCCATTATATAATCCAGTTCTGATTTCTCCTTGTCCACGTACCCAGAAAATTACATCATAACTTTCACCTGATGTAATAGAAAGTCCTGTGGTTGTAAATCTTTTGTGAGTTGAACTTGTGTTGATCAGTTGACAGGCTGATGTTCCTGATTGAGTTGAAGTTGTATATTCAACAAAATTGGTGGCGCCGATATTTGTTTGTACACCATTCCATCCGTCAGGCACACCTGCATTCCAGCTTTCAAAATCACTCTGAAACAATATCTGAGCCTTGAGGGTTGAAGCCAGAAAAAATAATCCAATGATAAAAGTAAATCTTTTCATATAGTAATTGTTTGTTGGGTTTGTAATTTGCAAAGATACAAATTTTCCTCCAAAAAAAGAGATCTCCTGAAGATGAAAAACTTGAAAAATAATAAAATGTTAATAAATATTTTCAGCTGCTGCTTTTACAGTGTTCATCATCAGTGAAACAATGGTCATTGGCCCCACACCACCAGGAACAGGAGTGATGAAGGAGCATTTTTTTGAGACTTCAACAAAATCCACATCTCCCACAAGCCTGAACCCTGATTTTTTAGTTTCATCTGGAATACGATGAATACCTACATCTATAACAACAGCTCCTTCCTTGACCATATCTGCTTTGACAAATTCGGGTTTTCCGATTGCAACAATGAGAATATCGGCTTTTGATGCTATTGACTGAATATTTGGAGTTTTACTGTGACATAATGTAACAGTGGAATTTCCGGGAGAATTCTTCTGTCCCATCATGATACTTAACGGAAGTCCTACGATATGACTTCTTCCCAAAACGACACAGTGTTTTCCTTCAGTTTCGATTTTGTAATACCGAAGCAGTTCCATAACTCCGTTGGGCGTGGCTGGCAGATATGCAGGCAAGCCCAATGCCATTCTGCCAACATTGACAGCATGAAAACCATCAACATCTTTTGAAGGTGCGATTGTAGCAATGACCTGATCAACAGATATGTGTGTCGGAAGAGGAAGTTGAACAATAATTCCGTGCACTTCTGGATCATCATTCAGAAATCGGATAGTGTTCAAAAGTTCGTCTTCTGTAACTGTTTCATCAAATGTATATAGTGTTGATAAAATCCCAATCTCCTGACAGGATTTTTGTTTTGAGGCAACATATGTCTGGCTTGCACCATCATTTCCAACAAGTATTGCAACAAGATGCGGATGGATGTCTTTGTCAATCAGACCGGCCACCGTTTCCTTCAGCCGATTTTTTATGGTTTCTGCAACCAGATTTCCGTCAATAATTTTCATACTTTTTAATTTTTTACCACTCCAAATTTATAAAGCACCAATCATCAATCACTAATTACCAATCAACAGCCACATGTACTTATTTAATCTTTGAATTTCATAATCTTCAAATCTTCCAATCTTAAAATCAACCTACCTTCTCGGCATATTTCTCATCATCCTCATTGCATTCTTCCCACCTCCGGTGCTAAACATTTTCATCATTTTCCGCATTTCATCAAATTGCTTCATCAGTTGATTGACTTCCTGAATTGAAGTTCCACTCCCTTCAGCAATTCTTTTCCTGCGCGATCCGGTCATAATATTCGGGTCTTCACGTTCAGCAGGAGTCATAGAACGAATGATTGCTTCAATGTTTTTAAAAGCATCATCATCAAGATCAACATCTTTAACTGCTTTACTCATACCCGGGATCATGCCCATCAGATCTTTCAAATTTCCCATCTTTTTGATTTGTTGCAACTGGTTCAGAAAATCGTTGAAGTTGAACTGATTTTTAGCGATTTTTTTCTGAAGTTTTTTTGCTTCTTCAGCATCAAACTGTTCCTGAGCTTTTTCCACAAGAGATACAATGTCTCCCATCCCCAGAATACGATCTGCCATACGGTCGGGATGAAACACATCAATGGCATCAATTTTTTCACCAATACCGACAAACTTGATAGGTTTCTGAACAACTGCTTTAATTGAAAGTGCAGCACCACCTCTTGTATCGCCATCCAGCTTGGTCAGCACAACTCCCTCAAAGTCAAGCTTTTCATTAAACGCTTTGGCAGTATTGACTGCATCCTGACCTGTCATTGAGTCAACAACAAACAGAGTTTCATGAGGATTAACTGCTTTGTGGATTGCCTCAATTTCGTTCATCATCTCTTCGTCCACTGCAAGGCGTCCTGCAGTATCAATTATGACAACATTGTGACCCCAGTTTTTTGCATGTAAAATAGCATTTCTGGCAATTTTTACAGGGTTTTTTTCCAGTTCCTCGGTATATACACTGACATCTATAGATTCTCCCAGTATCTTTATCTGTTCAATTGCAGCAGGGCGATATACGTCACAGGCTACCAGCAATGGTTGCCTTCCCTTTTTTGATTTAATATAGTTTGCCAGTTTGGCAGCAAAAGTAGTTTTCCCTGAACCCTGAAGACCTGAGAGTAAAATCACAGCCGGATTGCCTTTAAGATTAATATCAGTGAAAGTGCTGCCCATAAGAAGTGCAAGCTCATCACGGGTAATTTTTACCATCAGTTGACCGGGAGAGACTGCTGTAAGTACATTGGCTCCAAGTGCTTTTTGTTTTACTGTATCTGTAAAATCTTTAGCAATTTTATAGTTTACGTCAGCATCAATCAAAGCCCTCCTGATTTCCTTCATGGTATCGGCAATGTTAATTTCAGTGATGCGACCATGACCCTTCAGAATCTTGAATGCCCTGTCAAATCGTTCCTGTAAGCTCTCAAACATAAATGAAAAATTTTTTGCAAATTTAGAGGTTTTTCATGAAAAATGAATGAGTTTGACCACTGTTCTAAAAGTCTATCAGGAATTTTTCTAAATAATTTTGTAATTATTGGCTTTCCTGCAATTAATTTTTTCAATTAGGAACCCAGAACCAATGATGCAATTGTTGAGTTTTGTCAGGCAAATTATGGTGTCACTTTTCTTATGATGGCAAAAATATCAGTCAAAGGTGATGATATTCATCCTCTGTATCAGTGGTTAACTGATACAGAGAAGAATGGAGTGTGGAGTGGTGAAGTTCAATGGAATTTCCAAAAATTTCTCATAGATGAAGAGTGAAATTTTGTCAAATCAATCAGCCCACGCACATTTCCCATGGATGAAGAAAGCATCCAATGGATTGAGAAATAATAAAAAAAAGGCTATCAATTTGATAGCCTTTTTTTTTTTATAGTAAACGGATTATCTGATTACATTAACAATACCTCTTTTCTCAAAAAGGTTTCCGTCAGCAAACCGGGCTTTAATAACATACACATAGGTGCCCATTTTTACATATTCACCTTCATATTTTCCATTCCAGCCTTCCTGTGTGTCAGTTGTGCTGAAAATTTCTTTTCCCCAGCGATCATAAACAGCAAAAAAGTAATTGTCTTCATCAATAAATATTAGGAATGGTTGAAAGACCGGATTCAGCCCTTCGGGTGTGAAGGCATTTGGCACATAAATTCTTGGTGGTTGGGGAATAAACACGATGTTGGATGTGCTTTTTTCAGAAAAGCCATAGGGATTTCCAGGGTTTTCGTTTGCTTCCACATAGTAACTGATTTTTCCTTCACTCATGATCACATCATCCGGAAAGGCATCAAAATATGAGCCTATCCCTGCAGGGACCTGAGCAATATTTTCAGCAACCAAGGGATTATCGGTGCCTCTGTACACATCATAAAAGTCGGCACCGCTTGGCCAGCCCTCATATTCATTCCAATTTATAAGATTTGTAAAAAGTTCATTTCCCTGTTCTCCAATAAGAAGTATGGAAGAAGCCATATTTGAATTAATAACATCAAGTCCGCAACTATCCTGTACGATAAATCTGTAAGAATAGACATGTTCTTCAACATTGACCTGGTAGTCGTTATGATAGCGAAAGGGGTCAGTTGAGGGAGGCATGGTGGCTATCTGGAAGAAGTTGGTTCCTCCGTTTTCAGATTTTTCAATTTTATATTCGGCAACTTTTGCTGTTGTATCGGTGTACATTGCAATTTCAATATAACTGTTATCGACGACAGTCACGTAGCGAATATAAGCAAACTGAGGCTGAAATGGTTTTATGGCCAGTTCACATCTGTAATTTGATTGTGGGGTTTTGGTCCCATCATCATTGATGGCTCTGATGTAGAAGCAATATTCAGTGCTATCAGTGAGTCCGTTATGAACATAGGTTGTTGTTCCTGGTGCTGTAGTTCCCAGCAGAGAATAGGGGCCTGCGTTTTCGCTCACATATATTTCATAAGAGGCAAGACTGGCAAGAAGGTTTATATATGGAGTCCAGTTCAGAGTAATTTCATCATCACAAATGTCTTTGGTTGTGCTAAGGAAAATTGTTTTGTGTTCTGAGCTCATGGGACTGGTGTTTCCGCAACTGTCCAGTGCAGCCACACGGTAGGATTCAGAATTAATCGCCGGATTTCCCGTAAAATCCTGATAAAACAAATCAGGAACTGTATCTATTGGAGTCCAGACACCAGTAAACCGATAAATAATATATCCTGTTACATCGAGAGCAGAACTCGCCTGCCATTCCAAATATGCTTCCTGACTTGCCAGATCAACAGTTGCAAAATCCATCACAGGAATGTCAGGAGGGGTGAAGTCTGAAAAATTATCTCCGTCAATATTGGATTTTGAATGACAGCCTGATGAATCGGCCTGCCAGATTTGATACCTTACATCTGCATTGCAGAAGGTGACAGTATCATTATAGAAAAGGTTGAGTGTGGAATCAATAAGTTCAAATGTTCCTGTACCCGGATCTCTGTAAATGAGATACCAAGGTGAATTTGTTGCAATTATCGGATCTTTTACAGCATTCCAGTTCAATTGGACAACTCCTGTTCCGTTGTTTGTCTCATCAAGAAGGATGTTGCTGATGGTATCTGATGTTGTTGCTGACCAATATTTTCCAAAGCAACCAGAACGGGTTTTTACATAATAATAACCCTGTTGGTTATTTCCGTTAGCTCCCGGATGAACCCAGTATGTCTGGTAGTAATTAAAGACACTGTCAACAACCTGGAAAGGGAATCCGATATTTGGAGTGTAGTAAATATGGTAGCTGTTAAAAGTAGAATCGGGATCATCTGGTGGCACCCATGTAATCTGAACATCACCGTTTGCAAGTGTTTCAACACACCTGGGCTGTGGTGGATCAATGGGAGGGATTGCAAGAATAACAATAGTGATAGTATTGAATTTGATTGCAGGGGCCGGACAGAAGTCATCCATTACTTTTATAAGAAATGTATATGTGTTTGTCATGACACCACAGCCTGCATCTGTTGCAATATGCTCGCATGATGTTTGCCATGAAAAATTTGTGATTACACCAAATTGAGCAATAACAGGTGGGGGCGGATTGAGTGTGGCACAGGGAGGGTAGAGACACCCTGCACCCGGATTTGTATATCCTGCCCCGAACTGCCCCCCCGATGCTTCAATTCTCAATGTCTGGGGGGTTGTGCCATCGGGCATCAGTTCAAAGTCGGTGCCCGTTATCGAGAATGTGACCAGTTCACCGGCGTAAACTGTATCTGTATATAAGGTGTAAAGCATTGTCACAGGATCCTGAAAAGGTGGATCAACATGCGGAGGGTTGTTGTTCCCGCATGCCAAAAGAACGACCTGAATTTCCCTGAAAATCTCAGCAATAAGTTGTCCGCATCTGTATGTTGACACTTTTACTACAGTAACAAATGCCCCCTGAGTGTATGAAGTAAATGAAATTTCTCCTGTGTTGGGATCCACACTTGCCGGTACATTGTTTGGATTCATACTTGGCCCGGGAAGTGGAACGGTGTAAGAATAGCCTGCATTATAAGCAACAATTGGACTTCCGTTATCAAGCAATGGCTGAGCCCAATCATAAACCAGCGAATCAAGGTCAGGGTCGTAGGCATTGTGATTATAAGTAAATGGATATCCAGTACAGATAACTGTACTTGGCTTTTCAGCAAATACAGGACTGTTGTCATAGCAGGGATTGGCGTTTTGACCATTATATGAGTACATCACCGCTCTGAGTCTCCAGCCAAGAGAACTTGCATTAATAATGTTTGTACAAGGATTCCGGCAACAACTGGCGTGGTAAAACATCCAGCCCTGAGGTGGAGGAACTCCATTAAGAGTAACTCCGTTTGGATAGGCTGCATCTGAAGTGTAAATGTTTTCCTGAACAGCTCCCATATTTGCGGCTCCGTTTGCCATTCCCGGACAATATATTTTAGGAGTAAACAGAGGGTTTGTGTTACACTGAGGACTAATGTCAGTGAGAGATATTCTCGTCATTGTAATGCTTGTAAGCCCAGGAACAGTAGTGTTCATGGTTTCTGTGTTTGCAAATGTTACGGCACTGCCTCCCGCAGTTGTGTAACATTCCCTGTATAGCTTCATAATAAACCTGTAATTTCCGTTGGGGAGACACTGCCACGTAATTTCTCCCCCCATGTAATGAGTTGAATATGCCGGAATGATATTGATGACAAATAAAAAAATAAAAATCAGTTTCTGCATCGTGCTTCTAAATTTGGTTGTCCAGCGACTGAATAAAATAGTTGTTTAATATTAAAATATGTGTTGCTTAGCTGTAAGATTGTATTTTTATCAGTTTGTTTAATAGAATCAATTATGTTTTTTAGTAATATTTCAGGGACAATTCCTTGCTTAAGAGCAAGAGAGTGAAACTTAGACTGAGCAAAAGGTCCGTCAAGATTCTGCATGAGGGTGCCGTATAAATAATTCCTGACAAGTTCCAGTTCTTTTTCAGGAACAGGTTCCGATTGTAAACGAAGAATTTCCCTATTTATTTCAGTCACTGCTTCTTCAGTATATTCAGCCTTAACCTGTGATCCTATCATAAAAACCGAAAGATCCTGATAGGGAATAATTGTCGAACCGATACCATAGGTATATCCCTTTTCTTCCCGGATGTTTTTCATCAAACGTGAGCCGAAATAACCTCCAAGAATCGTGCTTACAAAATTGAGAGGATAATGATCTGGCTCTGTTATGCATGGAAATATCCTGCCTATCATGATGGCTGATTGAGATGCACCTTGTTTTACTTCATTGATTCTTGATGCATTGATGTTAGGGATGTTCACTTCAACTGTCGCACTTTCATTGTTTGGTGAAAGTGAGAGATTTCCGAAAAGTTGTTCAAGGATATGAAAATGTTTAGATGACATTGTACCTGTCCATACAATGATACAACGGCTCATATCATAGTAATGATCGAAAAAATCACGAAGTTCGGAAGATGAAATGGTTTCATAATCATAGGCGACAGCATGTTTTCCGAAGGGATGTGATTCTGTAAACATGGTCTGAAAAAGATTTCTGCGTGCAATATACTGAACCCGTTCATTGTTTACAAGAAATTCCTGTTTGTCATTTTCCGTAAGTATGCGAAGTTGTTCTTCAGGGAAAAGGGAATCAGTAAGCAGATGGTGTATCAGTGTCAGAATTTCCGGAATTTGTCTGTTGAGAGCCAGTGAAGTGATGTGGGTATAATCTTCATTCACAACAGAATTTAAAGATGCCCCCATGAAATCAATTTCAGCAGCAATTTGTTCTTGAGTTTTTGCTGAAGTACCTTCAAAAAGCATTTTACCTGTATAATGAGCCTGTAAAGGACGTTTCTGATGCTTTTTGCCGGCAGGAAAAAAGAAATCAATTTTGCAGACAGGCAACACATCATAGGGAAAATTGTAGAGTGTACAACCGTTTGAAAATTGAAATCTATCATGTTTCAGCAATTCAAACTTGAAATCCGTTTTTATTTCGGGCTGTATGGTTCTGTTGAGTTCCATGATGTTGTCAACTGTTATTTCTGTTGTGTGGATTTATATAAAAGTGTAGATGATTTTTCATGGGCGAAAGTTTGCCTGGAAACTCTGATAATATCTGATGCAGTAATATTTTTGTATTTTTCATCTTCATGATTGATCATATCAGCATCTCCCAACATCTCATATGCAGCAAGGTTAATTGCTTTATTAAGGATACGGATGTGTTGAAAAACATGAGAAGTTTCAATCTGATTCATGATCTTTTCCATTTCATTCTCGGGAACAGGATTGGTTTTTAAAATCTCCAGTTGTTCTAAAATTGCCTGTTCGGCCTTGTCAAATGAAGTTTCGGGCAGAAGATCACCACGGATAATGAGCTGACCTTCATCAAGACTACCGCTGATATATGCCTCAATGTCTGAAAAAAGTTGATTTTGCTTAACCAGGGTTTGAGTGAGCCTTGCACTTTGCCCCTGAGACAGAATATCAGTAAGAAAATCATAAGTATAGTAGTCTCTGTGATATCTGTTACACATTGGAAAGGAAATCAGCATTGTGTCCTGAGGTACACCCCGCTCCACTTCAAGTCTTCGTGCTTCGGTCTGAATTGGTTCCTGTGGAAGTGACCGTTTATATGAATGAGGTCTCCTGATATTTCCAAACCATTTTTCTGAAAGCTCAACAATATAATCTTCGTCAAAATTTCCTGCAATAACAAGCACCGCATTTGAAGGATTGTAATGTTTGTAAAAAAACTCTTTCACATCATGCAGTGTGGCGCCTTCAATGTGAGATATGTCCTTGCCAATGGTTGCCCATTGATATGGATGAACTTTGTAGCATAATGGCCTGAACAGTAATGAAATATCACCATAGGGCTGGTTGAGATAACGCTGATGGAATTCCTCAATGACAACTTTTCGCTGTACATCCAGTAATTTTGGTGAAAAGTCTAACTGCAGCATTCTGTCTGATTCAAGCCAGAGAGCAGTTTCAATATTGTCGGCAGGAACAGTGATATAATAATTAGTGATATCATTTGTTGTAAAAGCGTTGCTTTCTCCGCCGGCTTTCTGAAGAGGTGTATCAAAAGAACCTATATTAATTGATCCACCGAACATCAGATGTTCAAACAAATGAGCAAATCCTGTTCTTTCCGGATCCTCATCCCTTGCGCCCACATCATACAGCATATTGATGACAGCAAAAGGAGTAGAAATATCCTTATGGAAAATAAGTCGAAGCCCGTTTGATAAAACATGTCTGGAAAAATCAATATTCACCTGAAACTAAATTTTTGCAAAGATATAATTATTAGTTAAGAATTTTTTAAGTCTGTTTTTGTAATATTTTGAAATTCAATGGAAAAATAAAAAAAATGCAGATGAATTTTTTAATATTTACATTTGTTTTACTTTTGCCTTCGATGAAAAAAGCTAAAGAAAATTTTATTCGTTATTCCCAAAGTCTCATCCGGCATAAGAAAAATGTCGTTCTGGGGTTAAGTATATTAATAGGGATATTGTCGGGCTTGGCTGCTGTGATTTTAAAAAATGCAGTCCATTACGTTGAAGTGTTTGTGCTTTCTTCAGGAGCTGCAGATAATCAAAATTTTCTGTATCTGTTTTTGCCCGGACTTGGATTACTGATAACCTGGTTGTTTGTCCGTTATTTTGTTAAGGAAGATATAAGTCATGGTGTTTCAAGAATTCTTCAAGCAATTTCTCGAAAAAACGGGAGAATAAAGCGGCATAACACATACTCTTCAATGATCGGATGTTCAGTTACCGTTGGATTTGGTGGGTCCGCAGGGATGGAAGCTCCGATTTTATATACTGGTGCTGCCATTGGGTCAAATATTGCTCTTTTATTCAAGCAAAACTACAGATTCAGGGTGTTGCTTATTGGTGCTGGAGTTGCTGGGGCAATGGCTGCAATTTTTAAAGCTCCGATTGCCGGAATCATTTTTGCCATTGAGGTTCTGATGATTGATATGACTGCCTATTCGATACTTCCACTTGTTGCAAGCGCTGTTACAGGAACTCTCGTTTCTACTTTTTTACTGGGAAAGAAAATTGAATTCTATTTTGCCATTTCAGATCCGTTTAATTTATCAAATTTTCACTGGTATTTTGCTCTGGGTGTATTTTGTGGCTTGGTTTCCCTGTATTTTCTACTTATAAATGAAAGAGTTGAAGGAATTCTCGAGAAAATGAAATCCCCGCTGAAAAGAGTGGGAACTTCTGCTTTGCTTATTGGAATTTTGATTTTCATTTTTCCTCCTCTTTTTGGTGAAGGTTATGCTTTTATGAAGCTGATACTGTCTGGAAATGTATCTCAACTGACCAATAACAGTTTTTTTTATGAATATCGATATGATTTATGGATGTTTGTTCTCTACCTTTTTTTAATATTGATATTCAAGGCATTTGCAACATCATTAACAACCGGAAGTGGGGGAATTGGTGGTGTCTTTGCTCCTTCTCTGTTTATGGGAGGTATAGCGGGGGCATTGTTCTCAAAAGTTGTAAATCATCTTTCAATAGCAAATATCAGTGAAAGCAACTTTACATTGGTAGGAATGGCCGGTATCATTGCAGGAATTGTCCATGCTCCTATGACAGCAATTTTTCTGATTGCAGAAATAACAGGGGGTTATGAGTTATTTATACCTCTAATCATTACCTCAACTGTTTCATATCTTACAGTGAATATTTTCAGATCTCATTCAATATATACAAAGAAACTTGCTCAGAAAGGAGAACTTATAACTCATGATAAGGACAAAGCAGTTTTAACTCTTTTGCAGGTGCGGGAAGTTATTGAAACAAATTTTATTTCAGTTCTTGAAACTCATACTTTGAGAGATCTTGTTGCAGCCATTTCAAAATCAAACCGTAATTTTTTTCCAGTTCTGGATGAAAACAAAAATCTGAAAGGTGTAGTCACATTGGATGATATTAGAAATATAATGTTTAACCGTGACTTATATGATAGTGTATCTGTCAGCGAATTGATGATTATTCCTCAGGAATTTGTGAGTCTGAGCGATAACATGGAAACAGTAATGGAAAAATTCAACAACTCAGGACTGTGGAATATGCCGGTTGTCAATAATGGTGTTTATATTGGATTTGTTTCAAGATCAAATGTGTTTAATTATTATAGGAAAAAACTTGTTGAGTTTTCTGAAGAGTAAGAAATTAATCAGATCTTTTATGAGAGTCTCATTTTACTGAATGAAGCCACAAAAGAAAAAGGCTGTTTTGAGATAACAGCCTTTTATTAT
>CAYRXH010000049.1:0-19136 GCA_964428185.1 uncultured Bacteroidales bacterium | reverse complement strand
ATAGGATTTTTTCAAATATACAACATTTTTTTCACTATTGTATGATAAAAAAAAAATTTTTTTTCAAAACATAATTATATGAATGTGAGTGTTTTATGTTTTACAAGTTTGCCATTTTCGAAAGTAAGCCCACCTTGTAAAAGATTCTTAAAAACACAATATTTTCAAGGCTTTTCAAACTTTTAATGTTTTTTTCCGGATAATAGTGATCTGTTTTTAAAAGAGCAGAGATGACAAGATCTGAATATTTATTATTTTCGCAAGTTCATCAATCAGGAACAATCAAATCATAATAACATGCGTAAACTTTATCTTGGCATTGCAACAGTGGCTATTCTGACACTTGTATCATGCAAATCAGGTGAACAATCAAAAAAAGAAGAGACTATGGGGTCAATTTCACAAAAAACAATTGAATTAGCTGAACAGCAGCTGGTGGAAAAATTCGGAGAAACCGAAAGAATACGAATTAAAAAAGGCATCAGCCAGGTTGCAATGTTCTGGCAAGAAGGAGATGGCAATGAAGATGACTTTATCAAATTCTGTCTGGATAATTTTGCCACAGGCGATAATTTATATGTTCTGTTTCAAAAACTAGAACGGAACTATGAAATACTTTACGGGCATTTCAATAAAATGAATGTCGCTTTATTATTTCCAATCCATGTAGATGACGGGGACACTATTACGCCCGTTGACATGATGTTCGGCAGTTATTCTCCTGCTGCACATATTGAGGAAGACTTTTTTGCCAATAAAATAGCATTTGTCAGTTTGCTGAATTTTCCACACTTTACACTTGAAGAAAAAAATTCATTTGGGATGGAGTGGGATGAACTACAATGGGCATATGCCAGAATGGGAGACTTGTACGATTCACGTGTGCCTGCCGAACTCACTCTTGAACGGTCAAAAATAATGACAGAGGCAGAAGCCTACATTTCAGGATACAATATTTACATGGGATTTCTGAGAGATGACAAGAACATTCAGTATTTCAATGATACACTGAAACTGATTTCACACTGGGGGTTGCGAGACGAACTGAAATCGCAATACGCCCATGCAGACGGGCTTGACAAACAAAAAATCATCTACCAGGTGATGAAACGGATCATCAATCAGGAAATACCATCTCAGGTTATCAACAACAATGAATATCTCTGGAATCCATATACAAATACCCTCACCAAAGACGGCAAACAAGAGGAAGTGATCCGCGAGAATGATATCAGATATGACCATCTCCGCAAAAATTTTCTTGCTGTAAAAAATCAGGATCCATATTATCCCTACTACCCTACATATATTGAAAGGAAATTTGAAGGTGAGATGCAGATGCCACAGGAGCAGGTTGAAAAGCTGTTTATAGATTTTGTATCTGCACCTGAAATAAGAGAGATCGGTTCGCTCATCAGCACACGCCTTGGACGACCTCTGGAACCTTTCGACATCTGGTATGATGGTTTTAAATCCAGAAGTGAAACTTCAGAAAGTGACCTTGACAAACTGGTTATGGCAAAATATCCCGGTGTTGAAGCTTTTGAGAAAGGGATATTGAATATTCTTCTGAAACTGGAATTTCCCAAGGAAGCAGCCGAATTCATTGCATCTCAGATTCGGGTTGATCCGGCCAGAGGAGCAGGCCACGCGTGGGGTGCTGCCATGAAACAAGATTATGCACGCCTCAGAACAAGAGCCACTGAAACAGGGATGGACTATAAAGGGTTCAACATCGCAATGCATGAACTTGGTCACAATGTTGAACAAACAATTACTCTTCACAATGTGAAGTATTATTTCATCAACGGTGTTCCCAACACTGCTTTTACAGAAGCCCTTGCCTTTATGTTCCAGAAGCGTGATATGACCATCCTCGGAATGAAAAGAGCCGATGAACATCTCGAAGCTCTTGATCTTGCGTGGTCACTATATGAAATCATGGGTGTTTCTCTTGTTGATATGAACTTATGGAAATGGCTGTATGAAAACCCCACAGCAACACCATCCGAAATCAGAGAAGCAACTGTCAATATTGCCAAAGATGTCTGGAACAAATACTATGCTGATGTTTTCGGAGGTGTCAAAGACCAGGAAATTCTGGCCATTTACAGCCACATGATAGACTATCCGCTGTATCTTTCTGCATACCCAATTGGTCATCTGGTGGAATTTCAGATCGAAGAAGCCGTCAAAGGTAAACCCTTCGGCCACGAAATTCTCAGAATTTTTTCAAGCGGAAATCTTACACCTGATGTCTGGATGAAAAAGAATACAGGCAACTCACTATCAAATTCATTTATTCTGAAAGCAGCAGGCAAGGCCGTAAAGTTGGAAACAAACTTTTTATAATAAAAAAAAGGGTGGTTACTTAAAAACCACTCTTTTTTTTTAAAAATTTCTTCATGTAATTCAATAACTCTGTTGTTCATTCTACTCCACTCACATCCTTTAACTGAATTTCCGATGCTGAATTTTCCAAAATATCCCAATCATCATTCATCTACTCAAATGGCTCATCAGAGCCAAAATTTAAATTATTCTTGCTGCTGCTACTTCTTAAAGTAACACCCCATGTTCCACTGATTGATGAAGTATTCTTGATCGCAGTGACTGTACCATTTGAGGAAATAGTAAAATCATATCCTGTAAAATGATTGGTCTCGTTTGTCAGATGCCTTTAAATAGGCTAATCTTCCATCCCGTACTATTGAATTCATATTTTCTGCCTGATTTTGATCTTTAGAACTGCTATCATCACAGGACGATAATATAAAAAAATTCTGGAAATTTAAATTCCAATTTATCGTATTCTTTTCATATCTTGTCGTTTAAAGTGACTTTATAATACACAAACAATTTTCTAATTTAGACTGTTTTGAAATGTAAAAAATTTGATGTAAAAAAAACAGAAACCAAATTCAATGATCTGATTTCTGTATGTAGCTGGTTGATAACCTACACTTTGTTCATGTGTTGAATCATATCCAGTATCTTGCATGAATAGCCCCATTCATTATCATACCATGCCACAAGTTTCACAAAAGAAGGGTTCAGCATAATTCCTGCTTCAGCATCAAAAATTGATGTTCTGGGATCACCGATAAAATCTGAAGAAACAACTGCTTCATCCGTGTATCCCATAATTCCTTTCAACTCATTCTGAGAAGCCTTTTTTAAAACATCCTTAATCTCATCATAAGTTGTTTCTTTTTCAAGTTTTACTGTTAAATCTACAACAGACACATTCAGAGTAGGCACCCTGAAAGCCATACCTGTCAGTTTTCCTTTGAGTTCGGGAATAACTTTTGTCACTGCTTTTGCTGCGCCTGTGGATGAAGGTATAATGTTTCCCGAAGCAGCTCTTCCTCCTCTCCAATCCTTGGCTGAAGGTCCATCAACAGTTTTCTGTGTTGCTGTGGTTGAATGAACAGTTGTCATTAGTCCTTCTGCGATGCCGAAATGATCATGAATCACTTTGGCAATTGGAGCCAGGCAGTTGGTTGTGCAGGAAGCATTTGAAACAACGGCTTCTCCGCTATATTTCATGTGATTTACTCCCATCACAAACATGGGAGTATCGTCCTTTGCGGGAGCAGAAATGATTACTCTTTTGGCACCTGCAGAAAGATGGGCATTACACTTTTCAGTAGTTGTAAACAATCCGGTGGACTCAACCACGTATTCGGCACCTGCTTCATTCCATTTCAGGTTGGCAGGTTCTTTCTCTGCAGTGATTCTGATTCTTTTGCCATTGACAATAAGAGTACTTCCTTCAACCTGAATTTCTCCGCGAAACTGACCGTGGATTGAATCATATTTGAGCATATACGCCAGATAATCAGGATCTACAAGATCATTGATTGCCACCACTTCAATATCATCACGCTGAACAGCAGCACGAAAAACCAGTCGGCCAATCCGGCCAAACCCATTGATACCAATTTTTATTGTTTCCATAATATTTAATTTTTTTGCAAAGTTACACTTTTTTACATGCTATGGGGGCCTGATTAGAATGTCATTCCGGCCACAAGAAAAGCGGACTGGGCTGAGGGATTTGAAATAAAGGAAACATTCAGAACACAATCAAAATCTGCTCCCAGCTTGAGTTCTTTTTCAATATTACATCCCAGAAGGATGACAGCCGGCTTTTCATTCCCATAAAACGTTTCTTCACCAAGTTCTGTGTCAGCCTGATCAACTGAAGCCCCTCCAAACACACTAAATACTGAGCCGTCGTTCAATTCCTTTTCCCAGCCCAGTTCAATATATTTGCTATTGAAAATCCCTGCTTCTGTTCCGTCTTCATTCAGATGGACAGCATCTGCGCCATAAAGCATCATGGCAAAACTCAGTGTGAACGGTATTTTTTCAGTTCCTGCAAATCCAATCTGAGCCTCAAGTAGATGAGGTGTTTCTCCTGAATTATAATTGAACAGATCATAACCTGATGGAGACCCATCATACACAAAATAATCTGTGAGGGTCAGTTCAAAGATTTCATTAAAGGAATACATAAAATACAGATTTAGTTCTTCATCAAAACTTTTTCCAATGGCATACGCTCCCCATAAACCGGCAGTAAATGCGTGCTTTTCAGAACCGAGATTGACCTCAATACAGGGATGAACAAATGGCTGATTCCCTCCGATATCGATGCCTCGCCACACATATCTGCTGACAATCTGAGCTTCGAAAGAAACAGCAGACTCTGTGGTATCAGATTGAGAAAATCCGCTTACACAGAAACAAATAAGACCAATATATAATACAAAGTACTTCATATAATTTTTTCCCAAAGGTATGAAAAGTATAAAATTTTAGCATCAGCAAACATTATTTTTTTGTAGGTTTGCACAACATTCAACATTTCAAGGGTTTGAAAAAAACAGGAACTTCAGCAATTAGATATTTTGTTTTTTGCATTGCGGTATTTTGCACCCTAACTGAAGCACGACACATTCAAGCACAGACTTCTGTCTTAGGAGACAGCATTGTGGCAGGCAGACTCAGGCAGATATCAGTCCCTGAATTTACTCTGCCATATTCTCAAGAAATTGCATCAGAAATAAAAAATAACCTGTATCTTGAAAAAAACAGAAGCATACTTGGTTCATTCTTCTTCATTCATCAGGCGGTTAAAGAAGAACTGATTGATAGAAACATGCCCCTTCAACTTATGGTCTTGCCTATTGTGATGTCTGAGATGAACATACTTTTTTTTGATGACAGGAACAAGGCAGGTCTGTGGGGACTTGGTGCTGCACCGGCAATACGCTTCGGATTAAAGATTACTCCTTATTTTGATGAACGCTATAACTTAAATAAAGCTATGCCGGCGGCCCTTGATTATCTGGAATTTTTATATGAAATTTACCAGGACTGGTGGCTTGCACTTCTCGCATATACAAACAGCCCAAGCACTGCAGATATCATTTTGCAAAACCATGAAAACAAATCGGTGAGCCCAGTTGAAATGCTTGATTGTGAAGAAATTACTGAAAAAAGTTTTATTATTAAAGTAATTTTTTACAATTATCTGACCAATTATTATGACGAACACCATATCGTCCCCATCAAAAAAAATTCTGTTCGTGACTCCATTATAGTTTTAGACTTGGAAAAGAAAATTCTTCCTGAGGATTTCTTTGAGAAATGTTCAACCAATGTAAGTTTATTCCGGAAATATAATCCTGAATACATCTCCGGACCCATTGACACAGGAGCATATACCTTCTATGTGAATCAGACAATTTATGATCTTTTTCTTCAGTGGAAAGACAGTTTATATCTCTGGGCCGAAAAGCCCCGCATCAAAGAAAAACCCGTACAGCAAACATACCAGAACAGCAACGGTGAATATATTTCCTATACCATTAAAAGCGGAGATAATCTGGGATCTATTGCAGTAAAACACGGGGTCACGGTGAGTCAGCTAAAGCAATGGAACAATCTGAAAAGTGATCAGATACATCCGGGACAAAATCTAAAAATTTACACCAAAAATACCCCTGTTGTAACCAGGAATTATTCCAATACTTCTAAAAACACCAGTCCGAAAACTTCCACTTCAAATGACGGGTACATTACCTATACTGTGAAACAGGGTGATTCTCTGTGGAGCATTGCACAAAAGTTTGAAGGCGTCTCGGATGAAGACATTTTAAAACTGAATAACATTTACGGGACAACAATTTATCCGGGACAGGTTTTAAAAATTAAAAAGAAGTAAATTTGCAGGCTTAATAAATTTTATGAAACCGAGTCAAGTTTTGGGATTTATACTTGCTGCCATAGCAGCTCTGGGGATTTTGGGACTCGTCTTTCCGGTTGGTGGGATCCAATGTTTTGTACGCCTGAAATTTATTCATCCATCAAACATTTTTCAAACTGATACCACAAAAAAGTTGGATCTGGATTCGTATCTGAATAAAGTCTATTTGCGGTTTCAATCAAATAAAATTCTGAGCGTTGAAGACAGTCTTCAGTCCTATCTGGATTTTCACACTGCAAATCCTTCTGCAATCATATATCCGGATGGTGATCTTTCATATTTTGACAGTTTTTTCAGTGCCCTCGATTCTGCTAAAGCAAGCGGAAAGGTGATACGAATCATGCATTTCGGTGATTCTCAGATTGAGGGTGATAGGATTACAGGATACATCCGTGAAGAGATGCAGAAGAAATTCGGAGGAACAGGTTTTGGGCTGATTCCTGCAATTCAGATTATTCCTTCTGCTGCCTGCTGGCAGAATTATTCAGGTGCAATGGATCGTTTTGCCACCTGGGGCATTGATATTCCAAGGACATCTAACGGGCGGTATGGGTTTATGGCTCAGATGGTTAAAGTATATGATACAGCAACTGTCAATGTTGGAAAATCAAACCAGGCATATCCACACGGTAGTGAGTTTACACGGGTGAGGCTGATTTTCGGAAACAATACCGGTCCTTTTAGCGCATCCCTAACTGCCGGAGGAGGATTTTGTGGGACTCAGACAATGACCGATTCTGTTTCAGGCATTCATATTTTTACATGGAACCTGAAACAAGCTGCAACCAAGGCCACAATCAATATGAGCGGTACTGCAGAAATATATGGTATTGCCTTTGATGCTGATTATGGTGTGGCAATGGATAATATTCCAATGCGCGGATCTTCAGGAAATGTGTTTACCCAGATCAACAGCACCTTACTTTCTGAAGGATGCAATCAAATGGATGTGGGAATGATTATATTACAATACGGTGGAAATGTTATGCCTTCAATTACCGGACTCAGAGCTATTGAGTGGTATAATGAAGTGATGACAAAAGAAATCCGGCATCTGCAGGCAGCCTGTCCAAATGCAGTCATGCTGTTTATCGGTCCATCAGATATGTCGAAAAACTTTGACGGTGTGATGAAATCATATCCCTATCTGTCCAGACATAACGATTCGCTAAAAGCCACTGCAAATGCCACAGGTATTGCATACTGGGATATGTTTAACGCCATGGGCGGAGAAAATTCCATGCCGGTGTGGGTCAACAAAGGATGGTCATCACCGGATTATATCCATTTTTCAACCAAAGGAACTCTGAAAGTGGGTGAAATGTTCTTTCAGTCACTGATGAATGACTACAACGCATACCTTTTAAGGAAAAGAATTGAAACACTGAAACAGGATACAATATTTTAAAAACCAATATGAAAGGGCAAAAGGCTATTACAGGAACACTGATTATCATGTTGTACATCTGCATGTTTCCCATCCTTCATGGTCATGCTCAAAGTATATACAAGCAGTTACCCAGCATGTCATTTGCAAACCTTGATTCAAACAGAATCAGTTTTCCCGGTGACCCCAGATCGTTTGATTTTTTCTATAAAAAACTTGACAAACTGATATTTCACGGAAAAGGGCAGATCAATATCGTGCATTTCGGTGGCTCTCATATTCAGGCTGATATCATTTCACACAGATTCCGCAGGCAACTGCTCAGCATTCAGGATGGTCTTGTCTCAGGAAGAGGTCTCGTCTTTCCATTTTCAGCAGCCAGAACAAATAATCCATGGAACTATAAAACAACTTACAAGGGAAAATGGACAGCAGTGAATAATGTTCAGCAAGAACTGAAAACTGAACTCGGGGTCAGCGGCATTGCGATTATGACTGCTGATTCTACTGCTGAATTTACAATTTCAATGCAAAAAACAGACTTTCCTGCATTTGAATTTCACAGAATAAAAATTATGTGCGCAGGTGATACCTGTGGGGTACAACCTGTACTACTGTATAATGATTTAAAACTTCAAAGCACTGAATATGACAGCATCAACCATACTTATATTTTCAGCCTGCCTGTAAGCATCTGTGAATTTACTGTAGGTTTTCAGGGCTTTGAGTCTGGTTCGCAGAGCATTGCCATTACAGGCATCATCCTTGAAAATGACAAACCCGGCATTATTTATCATTCAATCGGAGTCAACGGAGCCTCTGTTCCATCATATCTTCAATGTGTCAATTTTGAACGCGACCTTGCCCTTCTGAAACCTGACCTTGTGATTCTTGCAATTGGCATCAATGATGCCAATGCAAGTAACTTTTCTGCTGCTGTTTTTGAGGCTAACTACAGGGAACTGATCAAAAAGATCAGAAATGTTAACCCTTACTGTGCAATTCTTTTCTCCACCAATAACGACAGCTATAAGAAAAGCGGGAGAAGATATTATGTTAACGAAAACAACCAAATTGTCAGAGATGCTTTTTATAAGCTTGCTTCCGAATTTCATGCAGGAGTGTGGGATCTTTATACTATCATGGGAGGCAGGGGGTCGATGGAAAAATGGGAAGAGGCTGGACTTGCAAAGCCTGATAAAATTCATTTTACCACTTCCGGATACGAACTTCTGGGAGATCTGCTGTTCAATTCATTCTGGCAGGGATATACAAGCTATATTGAAAATACTTTACGGGAACACAAAAAAAAATAACCTACACATATATGACCCTGCAAACAGTTAAGGATATTCTTTCTGGCATTTTTTTCTATAATGAAGAAGTGTCTCTCCTTTTCACACAATTTTATTTCTGGGCATTTTTTGCAGTGGTTTTTGCCTTTCTCAGCCTGTCGCACAATAAAAAACTTCTTAGAAACACCTTCCTCTTTTTTGCAAGTCTTTTTTTCTATTATAAAACAAGCGGGCTTTTTGTTCTTATTCTCATTTTTTCAACCCTTGTTGATTTTTTTATCGGGATAGGGATTCACCGTTCTCAGCATGGAAGCAAAAGAAAAATTCTTGTTAGCCTGAGCGTTTTAGTGAACCTGGGTGTTCTGGCTTATTTCAAATATGCCTATTTCTTCACTGATGCATACAACAATCTTTTTAATGATCAACTGCAGGTGATCAACTGGTTGGCCAGATGGAGCAACAGTATTGCAGGTACGCGATTCGATCCGGGAATAATCATGTTACCTGTGGGTATTTCCTTTTACACTTTTCAAACAATCAGCTATTCTGTTGATGTGTACAGACGCAGAATAGAACCTGTAAGAAACATTCTTGACTTCGGCTTTTATGTCAGTTTTTTTCCTCAACTTGTTGCTGGACCTATTGTTCGGGCAAATCAGTTTGTACCTCAGTTATACAACAAATACAGCCTGAGCAGGATGCAGTTTGGCCTTGCCATTTTCTGGATTTTGAACGGACTCGTGAAAAAAATGATTCTTGGTGATTATATTGCTGTAAACTTTGTTGACAGAGTATTTACCAACCCGCTGATGTACAGTGGTTTTGAAAATTTTATGGCCTTGATTGGATATTCCATGCAGGTATATGCTGACTTCTCAGGCTACACTGACATTGCCATCGGTGTGGCCATGCTCATGGGGTTTCATCTTCCTGTGAACTTCAATTCTCCCTATAAAGCAACAAATCCGGGTGAATTCTGGAAACGATGGCATATTTCACTTTCTACCTGGCTGAAAGATTACCTTTACATACCTCTTGGAGGAAACAGAAAAGGCACATTCGGAACATTTTTCTGGATTTCAATCATCGCCCTTTTTACAATTCTTCTGTCGGGAGAATCCACCACACTTTATTTTATCGGACTGGCTGTTTTGATCCTCATAGTTTTAAGTCTTACATTTCAGGGAGTCTATAGGCATGTTATTACGAACATAAATCTTATGGTCACTATGCTCATGGGGGGCTTGTGGCATGGCGCCAGTTGGAACTTCATGATCTGGGGAGGACTGAACGGAGCAGGTATTGTTGTTTTCAAATTCTGGAAAAACATGAGCAGAGGAACAAAAGCACTTGTCACGTTTCTGCTCTTTGGCTTGATGTTCTGGCTTCAACATACCTGGGACAAGCCACTGATGATGATGGGGCTTGTATGGTCAGGGATTATCTTTTCCGGAGCACTGATACGATGGATTATAACTCTCCTATTTCCTAACAAACAATTCAGCCGGAGTGAAAGAGTCTGGTCCATTTTTCTCACCTTTATTTTTATCTCATTTACCCGCTTGTTCTTCAGATCAGGTTCAAATCTGGAGCCGGCCGAAACCAATCGTGTTGCATGGGAAACCGCATCAAACATGATTACTCAAATCGGCAGTTCATGGAATACATCTCTTATCCCTGACATGATATGGGGATACAGAGCCGTTTTCTCTCTGATCATTCTCGGTCTGATTATTCACTGGTTACCTGCAAAAATGAAACAATGGTACAGAATCCGGTTTGCCAAACTCCCCAAATTGGTCATTCTTTCTGCTGTGGTTCTTACAGTGTTTATTATTTATCAGTTCATTACAGCTGATCTGCAGCCATTCATATATTTCCAGTTTTAATATCCTGCAGAAATCCTCTGTTTAATCGTAGATCCTCATGACATCAGGGCACAACATCATTGTAAAAAAAGCATCAGGACATGATGAATCCTTTGATATTGAAAAACTCAAGCATTCTCTCAGAAATCGGGTGCATCTGAGGAACTTGTTTTTCGTATCTCTGAAGATATTCTGAATTCATTCAGCAGTATAACAACTACCCGTCAGATATACAAACGCGCCTGTCAGCTGCTGCTTCATCACAAACGTCACCATGCACTCAAATATCGGCTGAAGCAATCACTGCTTGAACTTGGTGAAACAGGATATCCCTTTTGAGCATCTGGTGGGTGAGATATTCAGAAGGCAGGGTTATTCCGTACAGATCGGACAAATCATTCACGAACGGTGTGTATCACATTAAATGGATGTGATTGCAACAAATAATAGAGAACAGATTTTTATTGAATGTAAATATTCATCAAATCAGGGAAAACATGTTGGTGTTCAGGTTCCCCTTTACGTTCACTCCCGGATTGAGGACATAATCATCAAAAGAAAAGAAATGCCCGAATATGGCTAAATTATCCTTCTCTATCAGAGGATTCACAAACACAAGATTTTCAGACGATGCAGCAGAATATGCCCGATGCACGGGTATGTCACTCACAGGCTGGGATATTCCATCCGGACAAGGCCTGAAAGATCTGATCGAGAAGTACAGAATTTTTCCTGTCACAATAATCATTCAACTCAATAAAAAAGAAAAACAACTGCTGCTTCAAAAAGGAATTGTTAGCTGCAGTCAGTTAATGAAAAACCCGGATTCCCTGAATGATTTGCGGCTCTCTGAAAAAAAATTAAACGCCCTGTTCCGTGAAATTGAAGATCTGAAAATGAATGGATTTGAAGATCTGTTGAAAAGCTGATAATAATTTCTCAAAACTCAATTAGTAATACTTACTATAGTTATTGTTTTATATTATGAAAAACATTGACGACATCATCGTCTTCATCAAGTTTTTCAAGTAACTTATCAACTTCGGACATCTGTTCTTCGCTCAGTTCCTTTGTTTCTTTGGGTATGCGGTCAAAATTGAAGGTTCTGATTTCAAAATTGTTTTCTTCAAGATATTTCTGAATGGGTCCGAAACTTTGAAAACCGGCATAAATATGAATTTCACCCTCATCGGTAAACACCTCCTCTACTTCAAAATCAATAAGATCAAGTTCAAAAGACTCCATATCAATCCCTTCCTTCATGGCCACTTTAAAAATACAGACTCTGTCAAACAGAAAATCTGCCATCCCTGATGTGCCCAGATTTCCACCATATTTTGAAAAAATTGCCCGAACATTGGCAACAGTTCGCTGATTGTTATCTGTTGCTGCTTCAACTATGATGACAATGCCGTGAGGTCCTTTGCCTTCAAAAACCACTTCCTTATAATCTTTTGCCTCCTTTGAAGTGGCACGCTTGATCGCTCTCTCCACGTTATCCTTTGGCATGTTTTCACTCCGGGCAGTCTGTATGAGCAATCTCAGTCTTGAATTTGCATGAGGATCAGGACCACCTTCCTTTACTGCTATTTCGATATCTCTTCCAATACGCGTAAAAACCCTGGACATATTTCCCCATCGCTTGAATTTTCGTGCTTTTCTGTATTCAAATGCTCTACCCATAGTAAATAATTTTTTTGACCTGCAAATTTAATAAAAAAGTCACCGGAGAATTTCCTGCCTAAATTGATTTTTTATTCATACTACGCTCTTTCCGGTTTGTTCACATCATAACCCATTTCTTTTGCTGCTTTGTCCAGCTCAGTATAAATTACCTCATCCATTTTTGGGGTACGGCATAAAATCCTTAAATAATTAGAGGTAGAACTTCATAGCAACACGTACTGACAATCAGTATTTCTGTATTAAAATACAATAGTAGGCCCAAAACCAGAGGAAAAAAGTGAGTTACAATCTGCCGGGTTTTGATGAATCAGGGATGCGTGCTTTGCCATGAGTTTTTTTGTGCTTCCCTTACAGAGAATATTTAAATCCCTGATTGAGTTCAGAGATTTTTCCATCAGGTCTCTTTTTAATATGTGGCAGTAACTCCTACAAGGTCTTTTTGAAAACGGTGCGGAAAACGGGCAATTTCATACCAACCTCCCCCCATATATCTGTCAATATCCACTTCAGAAACTGTTTTAATTTTCATAACATCAACATTTTGAGAACACACAATCTGCATAAACAACAATGAAAAAAGGGAAATCGTGAATAATCTCATTTACAAATCGTTTAACACTGATTCATTTCGGACACATTGAGTCTCTATCATCTCACAGAGAATATGCCCGATTAAAATATGCATTTCCTGAATAACAGGTGTTTCTTCTGAAGGAATACAAATGATATAATCACACAGATCTTTCATTTTTCCACCATTCTGACCTGTCATCCCCACAATGATCATATTTTTTTCACGACCAGCCTGAATTGCCCGGATAATATTTTCAGAATTCCCTGATGTTGAGATGGCCAGCAACATGTCTCCTTCTCTTCCCTTTGCCCTAAGCAGGCGTTCATACACCACATCATATCCATAATCATTGGCAACCGCTGTCAAATAAGAACTATTCACATGTAATGCCTCGGCATCAATGGGTTCTCTGTCCATTTTATATCTACCGGAAAGCTCTGCTGCAATATGTTGTGCATCTGCTGCACTTCCTCCATTTCCGCACAGGAGCATCCTTCCTCCATTAAAAAATACACCGGATGCAATGCGTGCCACATCTTCAATGGTTTCATGCAGTGAAAGATCATTCCTGAGCTTTTGTAATACCTCAACAGACTGGGTAATACGTTCCTGAATTTTCATTGAATTACTTTTTCTTCTCTGCAAAAGTACACAAAAATGATAAACATTCTTTTCCAATTGCCAAAAGTGAGATATTCCTGATTCTAAGAAATGGTGACAAAATCAACTCATTTCTCATGAAATCTCCTGTTCTGAACCAATCAGATTCATAAAAAAAAATATACCTTTGTTGCAAATTCAAAATAAACAAAAAGATATTCACATGAAAATGCATCTGGTGACCGGTGCCTGCGGATTTGTGGGGCGCAACATGGTCAAACGGCTTTTAGAGACAACCACCGACAGGATTTTTATGGTTGATGATCTGTCAATCGGCATTCATCCTTCCGAATGGTTCCCCGGCTATACTTCTGAAATCAGCAAAGATCTGGAAATCATCGATTCAGATAAAAGAGTATTTTTCTGGAAAGGTGATTTCAGAGTTCTGTTATTTTATCTACGGGAAAATCCACGCTATATTCAGGAAACATATCATCTTGATTTTGAAAGATTTGCAGATGTTTACCATTTTGCTGCCATCGTGGGTGGACGTGCCAAAATTGACGGAGACCCAATGCAGGTCGCTCTTGATTTATCCATTGATGCTGAATTTTTCTACTGGCTATGCCGCAATCAGCCTGAAAGAGTGTTATATCCCAGTTCCAGCGCTGCCTATCCCATCAGCCTTCAAACCGAGGCGGATGCCATTGCATTGAGCGAAGGCGACATTGACTTCACCAAAAACTTGGGAGTTCCAGATATGACATACGGATGGTCTAAAATGACCGGTGAGTTTCTTGCTCAGATAGCTGCAAAGCACTACGGATTGAGAGTTGTTTGTATCCGTCCTTTTTCAGGATACGGAGAAGATCAGGATCTTAGCTATCCAGTTCCTGCCATTGCAACCAGGGCAGCAAAAAAGGAGGACCCCTTTGAAGTGTGGGGCAGCGGAAAACAAGCCCGCGACTTTGTTCATATTGACGATATTATTGACCTGATTTTTATCCTTATGGACAATGTTTCCGACGGTTCCGGATGGAATATCGGGTCAGGAAAACTCACAAGTTTTCTTGAAATTATTGATTTGTTTACTGAATTTGCAGGATACAAACCTACAATCAAACCATTGCTTGACAAACCTGTAGGCGTTCATTCAAGATATGCAAACATGGACCTTGTTACTGCAAAATTTGGTTGGAAACCGCGTATTTCAACAAAAGAAGGTATGCGAAGAGTTTATGAAGCCGCCCTTGCCCGTTTGAATCAATAACAATATGCTATGAAAAAAATTATCTGTTTTGGCCCCGGACCAAGATTCAAGGGTGGTATTGCCAACTACAACACTTCTCTCGCCAAAGCCTTCGATGCCATTCCTGGCTGCGAAGTGCATATTGTATCATGGACACAACAGTATCCTGCTATCATACCACGTGATTTCATTGACAGGAAAAGCAGAAAAGACCAGCTCGAAGAGACAGGTATCCGGGTTCATTATGTGACCAATTTCAATAAACCTTCCACCTGGAGAAAAACTTATAGGCTGATCAGGGATCTTAACCCTGACATGGTCATTTTTCAATGGGCAATTGCTCTGCAGGGAATTCCTCTGGGAAATATTGCAAGAAAATTGAAAAAACACACTTCAATTGAAGTCATTTTTGACCTGCACTTCGTCATTCAGAAAGAAAACAGCAAAACGGATCGGTTTTTCACCAGAAGAGGACTCAGGCATGCTCACACCTACGTCGTTCATGCGCTTAAAACATATCATGAACTGATTCAACTCTTTCCCAAAGCCAAGCTTTCTCTTGTTCAGAATGGCCGTTCTGCAGATACAGATGCAAAGTCAGTGATCAAACTTTTCCATCCTGTTTACAATATGTTTCAACCCGATCCGACTCTTGATATTCAAGCTCTGAAAGCCGAACTTAATCTCAAAGAACATGTTTTTCTGTTTTTCGGATTCATTCGTAAATACAAGGGGCTTCACAATGTCATAGAAGCATTTGCTAAAGTGCTTGAGCAAAGGAAAGATGTTTCTCTTATGATTGTTGGTGAAGCATTCTGGCAAACGCTAGACACAAAAAAAATTTCAACACGTGTGAAAAAGTTTTTCTTCAGCATTGCAAAAAAACTGTTTCTTAAAAAATCCGATGACGAACAAAATTACAGACCTCTTGAGGCAGTTACAAAACTTGGGATTGAAGAATATGTATATCAGTTTATCGAATTTGTCCCAAACGAGGATGTGCACAAATACTTTCAGGTCAGCGATGCTGTTGTTCTGTTTTATCTTTATGCCACTCCTTCCGGAGTTGAGTCAATAGGATACAATTTCAGGATGCCTATGCTTGCCACAAAAGTGGGACATTTTCCGGAAACTGTGAAAGACGGCTACAACGGATATCTTGCCGAACCCGACGATATTGAATCCATGGCTCAGGCTATGCTGAAATCTATTGAACATCCTGTTCCACGCGAAAATGTTGCGGCAACGGCTGCAGATATGTCATGGGAAAATTATGCAAAAGCAATTCTCAACAAATAATCAGCTGATCATACTGTCAAGAATTTCTGACAGTTTTTTTGTAAGATTTCTTCTTGAAAAGCGTTCAATTTTGCTCACATCTGAGCTGCTGACAGAATTCTTCCAGTCATCATACAAGACCACAACGGCGCTTTTCATTTCAGACTCATTGTCAAAGTCAGCCCGATATCCTCCATGCGTTTCCTGCAAAATGTCAGCAGAATCACATTGTGCAGGGCCAATCATCAACATGGGACGACCTGACGCAAGATATTCATACATTTTTCCCGGAATTCTTCCCTTGACATCAGGAGTATTATTGAGCAACAACAGTAAAACAGCAGAAGCCGCTGTAATTTTAAGTGCTTCATCATGAGGCATATAGTTATTGAATTCTGCATACTTTTCAAGTTCATATTCCTGTAAACACTCGCGTACTGAATAATCAGTAGCACCAAGAAAACGCAACTTCAACTTTTCTCTTATTTCGGGATGCTCATCACAAATTTTGGAAATCACTTTCCAAAACAAGCGGGGATTTCTGTCAGCATTTAATGAGCCAACGTGTGTAATTGAAAATTCCTTATCGGTTTCCACAGGAAGAAATTGAAAATCATCACTGTCAAATCCGTTGTTTATCACATGTACATTCTGTGCACCCAGCTCCTTCATCAGATCACCCCATGAGGGGCTCACGGTGACCACCTGCGATGCTGACTGAAGCACCATCCGTTCAAGTTTGTGGTGTTTGCGGTCTGCCCGTTTTGACAGGCGTAAAAGATGATAAAAATCAATCTTTGTCCATGGATCGCGGAAATCGGCAAGCCATGGTATTCCGGTTCGTTTTGCTGTTTTCATGCCTATCAGATGCATGGAATGGGGCGTGCCTGTTGAAACAATCACATCCACTGGATGTTTCCTCAACCAGTCTGTAAGAAAACGAACAGATGGTCTGACCCACCAGCAACGGGCATCAGGAATGAACAAATTTCCCCTAATCCAGATGCTCAATCTTTCCTTAAAACTGTTACCTGTTTTTTTGCTTGTCTGAACAAAATTGTCGTAAGAAAATGATTTCTTTTTTCCGGTAAAAAATTTATAGAAGGTGTATGGTTCAAAAATTTTTCTTTTCAGCACAAGGATATCATCAGGAATATCCTTCAGTAATGATTCATCCCTGATACCAGCCTCAGGATTTGCCGGGGTGTAAACAACAGGTTCCCATCCATATTCTCGCAAATATTTAACAAACTTCACCCAACGATAAACGCCTCCTCCGCCTGTTGGTGGCCAGTAGTATGCTATGATCAGCACTTTTTTTAATCCCATGGGAACATTATCTTAGTCCTTAAATGTCTTAGTATGGATTAAATATTTATTCCTGTCCTGAGAATTGCGACTGATGAGCTCAGCAAGAAATCCACCGATAAAAAGTTGAGAACCTATAATCATACATAGCAAGCCAAGAAAAAACAAAGGTCTTTCAGTCATTTTGCCCTCATCCATAAACATCTTCATATATGCAAGATATCCTGCAATGAAAAGACCAGCCACAAACAAAAGAGTTCCCAACAAACCAAAAATATGCATGGGTCTTTTTCCAAACCGTGAGATGAACCAGATGGTCATCAGATCAAGAAAGCCGTTAATAAAACGGGACAAGCCTCCGAATTTTGTCTTCCCGTATTTTCGTGCCTGATGAACAACAACCTTTTCACCGATTCTGGTAAAGCCTGCTGTTTTTGCAATATACGGAATATACCTGTGCATTTCTCCATACACTTCGATGCTTTTCACCACATCTGATTTATAAGCTTTCAATCCGCAGTTAAAGTCGTGCAGTTTGATCTTTGTCACTCTCCGTGTTGCCCAGTTGAACAATTTTGTGGGAATTGTTTTACTGAGAGGATCATGACGTTTCTTCTTCCAGCCAGAAACAACATCAAACCCTTCTTCTCTGATCATCCTGTACATCTCTGGAATTTCATCCGGAGAATCCTGAAGATCGGCATCCATGGTGATGACAACATCGCCGTTTGTATGCTCAAATCCGGTATTGAGTGCCGCTGATTTACCATAATTTCTTCTAAATTTTATTCCTTTGACAGAAGAATTTTCTGAAGCCAGTTTTTCAATAACATTCCACGATTTGTCACGGCTGCCGTCATCAACATACAGAATTTCGTATGAATAGGAATGAGCTGACATCACACGCTCAATCCACGCCGTCAGTTCGGGCAGTGACTCTTCCTCGTTGAACAAAGGAATTACAATTGAGATATCCATATTTTAGATTTTTTCCTGATATTTCGGGTTTTTTCTGATAAATAATGCCATAATCAGTGAAATCACCAAAGCCATCACCGGAGATGCAATTAAAGAAGACACAAACTGCTTCAAAGGTTGCAGATTTGCAGTTGTATGGGACAGCATTTCAGCCCTCATCTCTTCGGGAAACTTCGGTATCACTTCATCCTCAAACTGTCTTATCAGTTCGGCTCTGTAGCCTGCTGCAGCTCTGTATAAAAAGATGATGACAGTTCCCCATGTTATAGCAAGACTCAGCAATCCCATTGAAGGATCATACATGTTGATACCGAAAACATATACCACAACAGTAAATCCAATCAAAATCAGCCCTCCGAACAAGCCCTGTTTTGATGAATGCTGCAGCAATTTTTTAAAAGAAAAAGTGATGTCTTCCATTATATTTTTTTTTCAAAAGTACAAAATTCAGTGCACTGAACGGTTTTTTTTGATTAATAGTTTAACTTGCGATGAAAGAAGATGAATTGTTGACCATGAGATTTGCCGATCTTTGAAAGAGGAATAATTTTGTGTTTACAATTGCATAGGAAACAGACAAAAATCCTCCTTCATTTAACTCTGCAAAAAAAATAATTTCCCAAACACTTGCTTTTT
>CAYRXH010000048.1:0-19170 GCA_964428185.1 uncultured Bacteroidales bacterium | reverse complement strand
GGGGTGAATTTGTCAGGAAACTAAAAAATGAACTACAAACCAATAAACCAGCATAAATATGAGCAATAGTCAAATCATAATTTCAATAGATTCATTATGCGATCGGCTTCAGATAACAGTTCCTGCCGGCGTTTTAAATAATGATTTAGATTCACACCCCGGAAAACAAGGTTCTGATTTGGCAGAGCATGTGAAACAAGCAGTTTCAGATTGTTTAATGCACGAACTGCAATCTGTTGTGCAGAAAATTCAAGAGACGTGTTGTGCATCAGTTCAATCTCCTCATCAATGCACCCCCGAAATAACGGTGAATCTGAAATCCATGATTGGCACAATTGATTTACAGTTTGAAGAACATCTTCAGAATTCATAATCATTCAATTTTTAGCAAATATATTGAAAACCAATAAACCAGCATAGTTATGAAAACAACAGTCACCATCAAATCGCCACAGGGCAGCATCGTCACCATCAGCGTGGAGCATGATGAACCCATGAACATCAGCACGGATTTGGAAGCCATTGAGCAGAGAGCAGATCAGGTCGTTTCGGCTCAGCTCAACACCCTGGAGGTTATTGATGCGGGAAGATCGCTGACAGAAAACCCTGATAGTACTTTAGAAATCCATGATACTTCCACGGGCACTGAGCGAAGTCGAAATGACCGTGAAGAAAAGCCCCGCTGCAAATGGTGCGGGAGGTCGTTTGAGCACAAAAGGAACAAAAATGAAAAATACTGCTCTGACCATTGCAAGCACGAGGCAAAGAAAGAAAAGGGACGTGTTTACAAGCGGCGTATAAATTCATTAACCAATTCACACGTTGCCCGTGAATATAGAGGCAAGAACTGTAGCAGGTGTGGCAGGTATTACATACCAACAGGTTCTCGGCAAGACTACTGCAAGCCCGACTGCAAACCACTCACTCCTGCAGAACATGCAGAGCTTGATGCCACCCTGAAGCAAATTGAAGCCAACCAAAAGAAGCCGGTTATTTAAGAAAAAAATAACAAAATTCAAATCATTAAACATACTAAAATCACACAATCTTAAAAAACGCATACAATGTCAGAAACGCCAGCCCGATATAGAACAACGCCACGTTCCATTTTTCAAAAAATGAAACTGTTTTTGAAGGCTTTGCAAACAGAAGATCAACATCCGAACAGTGTGTTTTGCGTGATTTTTTCAATAAACTCAATCTATATTGATCAACCAGCCGCATTAAATACTTTATATACTGATCATGCACTGATACACTATTCAGGAGGCAAAGTGAAAATAAAACCATGGCAGGGAAAAACAAACAAAAATCTATTAGGATTATGTGAGATTTTTCGTGAAAGGAAACTGATACACCGAGAAGTGTTGCGCTTAGAATTTGAATCTGACGGTAGAATTTCAGCTTCAAACGGGTGGCGCTATTCAAATGTTCTTGAAGAGCACGGATTTGATTATTCAAAGTTTCTGGATCCGGCATACCATTATTTTTTTCTGCAAACATACTAAAAACGAACAGCAAACAAATGAATTTACAACACAACACCACCATCACACTGCAGCAATGGCTCGACGCTGGGCTTAGTTATGAGCTGTTTAAGTCAGACAAGAAGAGAGGCTACATCATCACCCATGTGCGGGGTGGCAATGGGCGTCAGGTGCTCATTGAGGTGCACAGCATGTACAAGCAAGACCGCAAGCGCATTTTGCTTGAGAAATATCCGGAGCTGCAGCAGCCGGTTGTGAAATCATTTAAAGAATCAATTGAGGTGGATGAAGCTGCTGTGTCGTTTTTTTCTGAATACCGGTATAACCCTTCGACAGGCTCAGGACAATGTGATGATCAGAAGCTGCCAGCCAATAAGATTTTGCAATACAGCAACGATGCAGCATTGTTGAATGCTTTGAAGAATGCATTTTACAACAACACTCGTGCGCGTGCGCTGGGCAAGTCAATGCGAGGATTCTGGAAGGATGCCTTGGCAGTGGTGAAGCAATTGAGTCAGCAATGGCCCAACACTCTGCCGGGTTCAACCAAACGGCTGAAAAACCGTTTTGACAGTTATTGCAAAGATGGCTATGCGGCACTGATCAGCGGCAAGTTTGGCAACCAAAATTCTAGGAAGGTGAATGATAACATTGAGCGTCTGATTGTGTCATTATACACACTGCCCAATAAGCCCTACACAACTGATGTGTGCCGCATGTATCAGGAATTTATCAAGGGTGAAATTGAGGTGTTTGATTATGCCACCGGCGAACTGTTTGATGCGGTGGATCTGATGCGTAACAATGCGCCTGTTGAAATCAGCGAAGCCACAGTGTGGATGTATCTTAACAAACCTAACAACCTGGCAGTGGTTGACAAAGTACGCACGGGCGGGCTTGAATTCATCAACACACACAGACCGCACCGTCACAGGCATCGCCCGATATTCAGTTTATCAAGAATTACACTTGATGACCGCGACATTTCACATTTGATGCCCGATGGCAGCCGGGCAAAATGTTATTATGCTTTTGACTGGACGAGCCAGGCATTGATTGGTTATTCACATAGTCAAAGTAAGGACAAAGACTTGTTTATATCTTGCATTCGCAATATGTTCCAGTTCCTGGAGCAACATGACCTTGGAACCCCGCTCGAAATTGAAGTAGAACATCACCTTGTAAATACGTTTGCAGACGGTATTGCCAAAGCTGGTGTGTTATTTCCACACGTGCACTGGTGTGCAGCCGGAGTGAGCCGTGAAAAGTATGCAGAAAACAGAATCAGGGCAAAGAAATACAAACAAGAGAAACATAACCAGCCGAACATTGGAAGACACTACAGCAAGCTCGAAGCCAATCGCCCTAAGGTGGATAAAGTATGGACAGAAGAAGGCATGAAAAACAGGGTTAAATTCAAAAGTTTTGAAGAAATTGTTGCAGACGATATTCGCTCAATTATACAATATAACAATGATCTTCATTCAGATCAGAAAACCTATCCGGGTAAAACACGCATGGATGTATTTCTGGAAAACGCATCGCCCAAAGCAGTGAGACTTGACAAAGCATTCCTCTATAAGTTTATTGGCAATAAAACCACTACCACAATTTTGAACAATCAGTATGTGAGGCTGCAATATCAGAAGTTTCAGTTGCCAAATCCGCGTGTGATCGGTAAGCTTAAGCCAAACAATTACACAGTGGATGCTTACTGGCTGCCCGATGAAAAAGGGATCATCAACGAGATCTATATGTATCAGGGCGAAAAATACATTACAACGGCTGTGCGCATTGAAACATATAATGTTGCCACTGCTGAACAGACAGAACGCGATCGCGAGATCTTCCTGGAACAGACAAAATATGTCAACTCATTTGACGGCATGATAAAAGAAGGCAAAGAGAAGCTCCACAAACTGCGTGTGATCGAGAAAGAACAAAAGCCTGTGTTTGACAGGCTGAATGACATTGAGCCTGTACTGGTTGACGAAACAGCCTATAACGAGGAGATTGATATAGAGCAGCTGGCCGACAATTATGATTCGGAATATTACAAACAACGGGCTTTAAACGAAATTTAAAAACCCTTTAAAACGCAATTATATATGATAACAGCACAATTGAAACAAAGAGTCATTGAAGAGCTTGCCGAAAGGAGAAAGAACTTTCAGGGCAGCGACCAAAAATTTAGTGTAATGCTTGGCATAAGCAATGCCCAGTACAGCAGAATTAAAAACGGCGACACCCACCAGGTGCTCAGCGATGCCAACTGGATTGCACTTGCACGCAAACTGCAGGTTGGTTTAAACAACGAAATCCAATGGCATGCAGCCAAAACACCTGTGTTTGACTTCATCACCCAGCAACTCACCAGATGTCAGGTAGACAGTGTGAGTTGTTTGCTGTGTGATATTGCTGACATCGGCAAAACGTTCACGGCAAGGCACTATGCCAAAACACAGAAAAACGTTGTTTACGTTGATTGTTCACAAACCAAAAGCAAACAGAAACTTGTACGCTATATTGCACAGCAGTTTGGAGTGCAGCACATCGGAAGATACCAGGATGTGTATGAAGACCTTGTTTATTATCTCCGGGCCATCGAAAATCCGCTGGTGATACTTGATGAAGCCGGCGATCTTGACTATCCTGCATTTTTGGAACTTAAAGCCCTGTGGAATGCAACTGAGCGTTGCTGTGGATGGATGATGATGGGAGCTGATGGTTTGAAAGAGAAGATCCGAAGGTCAATTGACTTCAAAAAAGTTGGTTATACAGAGATCTTCAGCAGATATGGAAAGAAGTATCAGCGTGTTACTCCGGTTGATAAGCTTCAGCAGGAAGAATTTGCAATGATGCAGGCTGCAATCATCATTCGTGTCAATGCACCGGAGGCAGATGTCAAAAAAATGTTCACCAAAACAGAAGGTTCATTGAGAAGAATTTACACTGAAATCAAAAAACTCAAGCTGAGTCAAAATGTCAAGGCGCGCACTTAGTGTAAAGAACTTGTTGTCAAAGCACCGGGAGATCCTTCAGTTTGAAGGTCGGTGGGCATCCAGTTTCGGTCAGCCTGAGACTGGAAGCGTGTGGCTCGTTTGGGGAAACTCCGGGCATGGCAAAACAAGGTTGATCTTGCAGCTTTGCCGCTATCTTGCCGAACATGGCTATCGGATAGCATACAACTCGCTTGAAGAGGAAGATTCACAGACGATGGCTGAAGGATTCAGAGCCGTTGGAATGGAGGAGGTGAGCCGCAAAGTGATCCTTCTGGATAAAGAGCCCCTTGATCAGCTTGGAAAACGCCTGAGAAAGCATAAATCGGCACATATCGTCGTGATTGACAGCTCACAATACATCGGTTGGAGCTATGTGCAATATAAGGCCTTCAGGGATGAATTTCGATCAAAAATGATCATCATCACCAGTCATGCCGACGGTAAAGAACCGGCCGGCAAGGTTGCACGGTCAATCAGATTCGACTGCGACGTAAAAGTGCGTGTTGAAGGCTACAGGGCTTTTCCTGTGAGCCGTTACGGTGGCGGTGAGCCTTTTGACATCTGGCATGAAGGAATAAAGGATTACTGGAATATTTCAATTGATAATAAAGTACACATCAATGGAAACAAAGTTGGCAGTTTTGCAACTATGTGATATTTCAGAAATGAAATATTACGAAACGATATTCAACCAGGGAATAGAATATCTGCGGTATGAAAGCAATAACGATTCATTTTATGTTTCAAAAATATCATATACCAGAGAGTATTGGGACTGGTGGTTGACTATTGTGGAAGACAGAAACAAGTTGTTTCTGAAACAATTCAGCGGATCATATTTAACAAGAAACGAACTCATTTATATATGGGAGTCGCTATTGTGGGTTGGCTCGCTACGGCTCTATCCCCCCGGCATTAAGTGGGATGCAGGATATGAACAGCTTATTCAAAAACTTAAAAACCATGAAACAAGAATTGATTAAAGAACGGCTTGAGCAGATCATCACAGAAAAGAGGCTATGCCATGCCAATATTGAAGCCTGCAATGATAAACTGAAGCGGACACCAGCAGACAAACCGGCATATATGCAGCTTTTTTATGAGAAAAACGGGCATAAGGACAGCTTGGGAAAACTGATTGAAGAGGAAAAGGAGTTATTGGAAAAAATTGAATCATTCACTTAAAAATAAGAATATTATGCAACAAAAATCAACATCAGAATTTTGGATTGACGAATCCGGCACACGGATACCGTACAATCGCACATCTGCCACTGAAAGGCTGATGGAAAGAAGATCGGCACAGCTGCTGAAAGAAGCTGTTACGCTCAACGCCAAGCTGAAAAATCTGAAAGAAAGCTTCAAAACCTTCAGCGATGAAGTGTATCAGATGTTTATAAAAGAGCGCAGATTGGGTGCACCGGCAGAACGCAAAGGCAACTATACCTGGTATAATTTTGACAGAAGCATAAAGGTTGAAGTATCAGTCTCAGAACGCATCACATTTGATGACATGAGCATCACAGCAGCCAGAGAAAAGCTTTCACAGTTTCTAAACGAAAACATCGAAGGTAAACTTGAGTTTGTGAAGGATCTTGTGAACGAGGCCTTTCAAACCAGCAAGGGGCAGCTTGACACCAAGAAGGTGATGGGGCTGTTGAAGTATCGTAGTAAGATAAAGCATCAGGCTTACCAGGAAGCGATGTCATTGATTGAATCGTCAATCCGCCGCCCCGAAAGCAAATCGTATTACAGAATATGGGAAAAGGACAGAAACGGAGAATACAAAATTGTGGACCTTAATATTTCTTCAATATAGTAAATATGACAATTCAGAAAAAGAGACAATTGCTGCACATGCTCCTGGTTAAAAACCATCTGCTGCATGCCAAGGAGCATGTGTTATCAGTGTATGGCACTGATAGCATAAGAGATCTGTCAGAAACCGAACTGGATGAATGTATTGAAAGAATCGGCCGCATAGCCGCTGGCAAAGCCAATGACAACGAAATAAAACACTGGCGGCATTTGTGCCTCAGGGCTATGAGCAAATTCATCAACACCCAGGACTGGAACAATGTGAACAGTTTTATGATGAACAAGAGAGTTTCAGGAAAACATTTATATGAATGTTCACTTGAAGAGCTGAAAGTGCTCCACAAGAAAATCAACAGAATATCAGAAATCATTGCCACAAGAGATAAACGACTTAGAATAATAGCAAAAAACAATTAAAATATGGAATCACCATCACCTTACAGTTATCCGGGAATGACGAATAAAAAATACCATAGTATTGATGTAATTATACAGTCAGTAGCGAGAACTTATAATAGAGATCCTCTGGACCTATATTACCCGAAGAGGGACAGAGAGTTGGTAGATATGCGTCGTTTGGTATATTATTTAGTTTGGAAAAACCGGATTGCTTCCATGAGTCATGTTGCCAGGCTATTTGGTCAGGATCATTGCACGGCCTTATATCATGTGCAGGTGTGTCAGGATTTGATAGGCAACAATCGTGAATTCTATGAGAAAATAAAGCACATCATATGAAAAAGGTTTACATTGCAGGTAAAGTCACCGGAGTCAATCCTGTTAAAGCAAGTCAAAAGTTTGCGGCAGCAGAAAACTGGCTGGTAAATCAGGGTTACACTGTGTATAATCCGATGAAGTTAGTGTTGCCGGGGACACAATGGGAAGATGCAATGAAAATATGCATCAGAGCTTTGACAGAATGTGACATTATATACACGCTGCCATGTTGGCGCCGATCTCAGGGAGCCAGACTTGAAGTAAAAATTGCAAAAAAACTGAAAATGAGACACATAAAACAGCTCTTATGAAAATCAAAATCAAGCTTTCAAAGCATGAATTACAAGCTTTTTACGCTGTATTGCAGGAAACTGTGATGTGGGTAAGGCAACTTCCGGAACAGCAGGAAAGGAATTTGCGACTTCAAAATTATGCACAGCGAGAAATTATGACAGCCTTTTTCCTCAGGATGACAAATAAAATGGATGAACCCGGTGCAAAAAACACGATCAATATAAAAATGACAGAAGCATGGGCGCTCCACAGATCCCTCAATCCAATAGTTGATCTGCTTGATGATTATACCATGACGGTATGCCTGAAAATCCTTTCCGAAATTCACCAAAAAACAATATAAAATGGCCTACAACAAATCAAACCACATTGAAAAAGTGAAGCTGATCCAGCAGATAGTTCAGGAACATTATATAGAGGGTGTAACCACATATAAGGGAATCTGGAGCGAGTATGTGAATAAACTCTATCCATGCAGCTATGCCACTTTTCTAAAGTATATAAACACACCTATCTGCAGGGGGGCTTCGACTTCGCTCAGACCCCCGTTAAAACAAGTGCCATGAAGCTTAAACGTGTGTTTTCAATTTTGCCAACCAATCATCCCAACTTTGTTGCTATCGTTACCTATACGCTTGACAACATGCTGATCGGGATAACATTCAACGAAACCGCACCTGAACATCTGATCAGGCAGTTTGGAAATGAGTTGCCTGTGCATCCTGATGAATTGCAGCGGTTCAGAACTGTGGGGTGCCTGGTGAAAGACATTTCTGATCTTGACCTTTCGTTTGACACATTCTGGAAGGTCTATGACTATAAAATTGCACCGATGAAGTGCAAAGCACTATGGAACAAACTCAGCGATGAAGATCGTATAATGGCACTTGGCTACATTCCCCGGCTTCGCAATTTTTACAGCAAAAAACAGTATGACATGCCCTATCCGGAAAGGTTTTTAAAACACAGGAGATGGGAGGATAGTTTGCCAGATCGCTAACTAAGAGCTAAAGCACCGTCAGCCGCAGGCGATGTGTCTTTAGCGGGGGTTGCGGAGCACACTAGTTGTCGGCATGAATGATAGGTACAACCTCTGCCGCCTGAAGCTGCTTCACTGCAGAATCATCAGTGATCCTTGTCGTATATTCTTCAATGCTGTCTAACAGCCCGACATGATTGTGATTTGGAAGGCTTGCAGTGCGCATAAAGGCGTTTGAGCCGGTCATATCAGCACTCTGCATACAGGCAGTGACTTTGTTCACCAGGTCGAGATATTCAAGAGCCTCGTTGCTGTCGGGTGAATAGTCGGCTGTTTGAGCAAACCACCGGGTGACAACATGCAGCCTTATTTTGATATCAGACTGCTGTCTGCGTTTGCCCATTGTTTCCCAGTTGTGGGGCATAAATTCAATGAATATTGCCGGAAACTCAAAGGGTGTTTCCTGTTCAAGGAACTCCACCTGGCGGTTCCATAGGTCGAAGTGTTTAAATACAGGCACAGGCACTTCATCATCGGTGACAATGGTTTTTAACCTGGTTACGATGTCAAGATACAATTGCTTTTTCATGTGTTTAAGATTTTGTTGATTTGCTTTTCGATTTCGGTTTTCACTTTCTCATTCAGAACAGGATCACCACCAATAAACTGGCGTTTGGGCATGATGAAGCCTGCACCTCTTCCGGCACGCAGTCCGTAATTATGAACCGCTGAATAGATCAGATCACTGTGTATAGTCACCTTACCGGATTCAGGAGTGTATTGAATTGAGCGGCCAAGCTGTCCTGTGTCGCCTGATAGTATTTTCCGGCGCTTGCCGGCTCTCTGATAGCCTTTTTTAGATGGTTGTAGCCTACGCTTAACCTCCTGCCATTTTTCACGTCCCCAGGCTTCATTCTGAAAGTTCAGTTTAAAGTGGTCCACAGCCATCTTCCCGATGATGATGGGCAGATCATCCTGAATGAGCTTTGATAGCTCTTGAGCGTGCTTTTCAAGCCGTTGCTGAAACTGTTGGGGAGTGAGGACTAACATAGTGATTAGTTATCTGTTTTTAGTGATTAGATATTGGAAAGAGAAAAATTTTTCATTTTTTTTTGTTAAAAATTTGCATTTTGATGTATTTTGGTTGTATCTTTGCAATCAAATTATGAGCGCGATAACTTCAAGCTTGACCTTCAGCCCAGATATTAATTTATTTGGGCTGAACTGCTTTTAAAAGGCTCAATAATTCTTTTTCTTTTAAATTGTGTTTTGTTATTTTTATTGCTTTGGCACCATAAATAAGAATACATTCTTTAATTATTTCATTGTCAAAATCACGAAATCTACCTTTTCCGGCACGCAGTCCGTAATTATGAACCGCTGAATAGATCAGATCGCTGTGTATAGTCACCTTACCGGATTCAGGAGTGTATTGAATTGAACGACCAAGCTGTCCTGTGTCGCCTGATAGTATTTTCCGGCGCTTGCCGGCTCTCTGATAGCCTTTTTTAGATGGTTGTAGCCTACGCTTAACCTCCTGCCATTTTTCACGTCCCCAGGCTTCATTCTGAAAGTTCAGTTTAAAGTGGTCCACAGCCATCTTCCCGATGATGATGGGCAGATCATCCTGAATGAGCTTTGATAGCTCTTGAGCGTGCTTTTCAAGCCGTTGCTGAAACTGTTGGGGAGTGAGGACTAACATAGTGATTAGTTATCTGTTTTTAGTGATTAGATATTGGAAAGAGAAAAATTTTTCATTTTTTTTTGTTAAAAATTTGCATTTTGATGTATTTTGGTTGTATCTTTGCATTAAGAAATTTAGGCTTTGATATATCAGCCGCTGGTGGGTTTGGACCACTTCGACGCTTTATCAAAGCCTTTTTTTTATATACTTATCAATATCTTCGGGCAATCCCTCACGTAATTTTGTTTTATCAATTGTATTTAAAATTGCATAAGGCACCTCTGCCTTTAAGTGTTTATGAATTTTTACATTAACAAATTGTTTTTTCTTGTTAATAGTTGTGCTGTAATAAAAGAAATAGGCTGTTTCAGGATGTTTGCCTTCTTCAACTAATGACCAACCGAGATAAGTCCAATTTTTCACATTTGTTTTTAAAAACAAGCCTTCAGCTTTGACTCTATAATTATTGCTATGTTGAAATATAGAATCAACAGAGTTACGTAGAACAACCATTTTCCCGGTCTTTAATATTTCATTGTGAACCTCAATGCCCTTATATGGATGTATTGTGCTTGAGAATTCTTTTAATAAAGGTTTGATGAATGTATTCGACACAAATTTTTCAACATGATTGCTGTTCTTCGCCTTTCCAAAATACGAATGCTTATCCGTAAAGATTTGTCCGGTTTTCGCAGGGTTGCCATCCAGTCCGGGGTGTGGTTTCACAACTTTTGTGGGGCTGCCTGTTGTGGGTGCATCGGTTGTTTTCCAGTCGCATTTGCAATTATACAGGTTGCCGGGTTGGTTTTCTTCCCAGAACGGATCATCCATAGGAAGTATAATTCCCACAAACGACATGTGCAGCTCTCTGGGTGTAGCACTTCGGCTTGCAAGCCATTCAAGGTTTGGATACAAATGCGCTTCAGCCTGAAATTGTTCAAACTGCTTGGCGGTTCGGCAGCGTGCCACTGTTGTGTTATACTCTGTTGCCTGCCAGCGTGCAAACTGCTTCAGAATCTTACCCGAGTTCATCGCAAACTTCTCTGGAGCAGCTTTAAATGATTTGATCAGGGTCTGAGTTGCATAATGTGATTTATAGGCAGCAAAACGTGCCGTATTTAGTTCAAATTTGGCAGCATGTTCAAAATACTTACTTCCGTATTCGGGTTGTCCAAAAACGCTGCGAATGGCTTTGTGATAATTGTTTTTATACAAATCAAACAGTTCTGGATGCACCGGATCTATAACGCCATTTTTTATGTCAGAAATAACACTTTTGTAAACATCACTTGCTTTGGCAAGCGTAATAAGTGGAAACTCTTTAACGGTTTCAATCAGGCAGTGCGGACATGATTCATAATAGAGTGCATCCAGATCAACTGCCCCTCCGGATGAGGAGGGGCTTAAACGAAAAAATTCAGGGCCTTGCTTAAAAGTGTGTTTTTCGGTTGTTTGTGAAAAACATGCTCAAGTTCATGTGCCAGTTCCTGAGGGGCATGTCTCATTTGTTCCTTCATCTCATCATAGTTGTCAGGCTTTGGAATGTCAAATTCTTCATAGATGTAGTCATCATCAATGGGTACACGGTTTCCGATGCTGTTGATAACATTCCATTTTTTCTGCAGGTGATCCCAGTCAGCCTCAGGAGATCTGAACCAGATTGAACCGTTTTGCACATTAAAACCAAAAGCCTTCAGGATAGCCCGAAACTTGCCATTGAGAACAGCAAGAACAAACTTTTCGTCCGAAGCATTCTTTTGGTCTTCAACTTCTTTATGCACATTACCGAGAGCCTGTGTGCCTTTTTCGCCCTGCTCTGTGGTCAGAGTGTTACCCAGAAATATCTTGCTAATTTCGGCATTGCATGCATCCTTCAGGTCTTTATATAATGATGATGATCCCTGTGAGCTGCTGTTGTCATGAATCTTGATCTCGGTTCCTTCAGGCTTCACCATCCATCCGGCTCCACCCATGTGCTCAAGAGCATATTCCAGTTTCTGCCGGGTATTATCATCATAACCATTATAGGTTCCTTCCCTGAACGGCATTCCAAATATCTCGACAAACTGAGCCCAGTCGCCAAAACCACCTCTTTTGTAAATCACATATTGAGCAGCTTTCACCAGCAGGCCCATGTCTTTTGGCTTTCCTGCCCAAAGCATGTATTTTGATAAAGGAGGTTCTTTAAACAGAATATCACGGCTGGCAAAAGACTGCTCTTTGCTCACACACTCAAAGCCCCTTTCAGGATGCACATGCTTTCGTGGGATGAGTTCCCAGTCAATAACATATTGCTCTTCATCTTCATTCCAGGCAATTGAGTTTATTTGGATCAGGCTGTACCCCCATGATATTGTTTTTAAAATTTCTTCAATAAGCTCACGCATTGAAGGAGAATTGAGAAGTTTGCCCAGCTCTTCATCTTCTTTCCCGTCTTTTACAAAAAGAAGATCTTTGTTCAATATAGCATCGCGGCGTTTGCCCCACACTGCTTCAATTTGTCCATCAAGTTCAATATCTTCAAACAGATCATACAACAAAACTCTCGAAGGGTTCAACAGGTTATCAAATTGCCTGATGGCATTGCGCCAGTTTTCAATGTTCTGGCTTTTGCGATGGACCTGTTTTACAATTATATTATTGACAATAACCTGATCGGGCTTTTTTCCGGGTTTTCTGCTTACGGTTGATGTGCTCATAATAAGTTAACAATTAATAGTGATTGCTGCGTTTGGGATTTGACTGAAACCTGATATAATTGCTGCCGGTTGCTGCATCTTTTCGCTGCAAGCCGTCAATGGTGGCTTTCTCTGCCTGTATATCACGAAGCAGCTTTAATGTTGAATGATAGTTTGCTTCACGGGTTTCGCTCATGTTCACAGGATTGCTGCCTGAATAGATATTCCATAGTGCCACATCACGAACAATCTTTACAACCATTGTGTTGCGTGCTGTTCCCGTTTTGGCAAACTCTTTATCCATGTCATATCTTGCTGTGAGATAGGCTCTTACTTCTTCAATGGCTTCTTCGATCGCCTGAGTAATATTACTGTCATTCCTGCTCAGCACGGCAACCACTTCCGGATAAGCCCCTTTTTCAATATCTGATTTTGTAAGATACATAATGATGCTATTTAGTGAAATAAATACAAACCTTTTGCAGGTATAATGCGTTTTTCATTTGTTTTGACAGAACACCACGATCAACCAAAAGATTGATTCTGTTACGGTCATAGACACGAATTTTGCCAAAAACCTGAATAACATAAAACTGTTTTTTCGTCATCATGTGCATTTTGTTTGCATGTTTGATTGCACTTTTGATTTTCATTCTGTTGCGGATGCGCTTGTACATAATGACTAACAGCCACTGATTGGTTACTCTTTTAATGTTCGTACTTCGACCCGGCTCAGTACAGGTTCTGATTGTTTTCAGTTTCATAAATTATACTCGTTTTTTATTGCTTGGGCGTTTCCCGGTTTTAAAGCTTTCAAAGCCAAGCAACCCCTGTTTCATATTGCAGATCCACACACCGCCCTCCACACAGTCGGGTCCGTCAGCAGGTGCTGACAATTTCGGATTGACCATCAGAAACTGATCTTCCAGCCGTTGCATGTGTGGATTGCCTTTTTCATCTTCGTTTAGAATAAGCCTTCCCTGTCTGTTCAAAGGCTCCAGGTTACCTTCAATTCGGGAAAACTTATCAGGCTTTACTCTGATGTCAGGGCTAATGGCAAGATAATACCCATGTTCTTTTCCCTTTTCAATAAACAAAGGCAAAAATACCTGCTGATAGAATGGATCCTGAAGGCTGTTGTTTTCTGTGAAAAAGTATATCTGCTTTTGATTCTTCACATATTCATTCACATAATACATCCAGTCAACATATTCGCTGTTGGTTGCATGGTCCAGATATCCGGTGATTACATAAAACTTTCCGTCCAGTACTCCCAGCAAAAACACACCCTTAAAGCTGCCGGCTTTGTTTTTGGTGTTGCTGGGTGCAGGGTCTCCATAGCATACCAGAAAGGGAAACAAAAAGAGAGGAGGCACTTTTCCCCAGTGCATTTCGGTAAACACATCACCTACACTCACCGGGTTGTTAAAGTATTCCTGTTGTGCAGCTCTTGTGGATATCTTGCTCAGAACCCTGTCAATATGCTCTTCGGTGTTTTTTTGAGGCCAGCTGCTTTTTCCATTCTTGTCCCGGATATTGATGATATCATGATTGTCGGCAATTTTGCCGGCCCTGACAATTGCACAGTCTTTAGCAATGATGTTGCCGCACCATATCACCTGCAGGGGATTGTTGATTGAACGTGTTGGATACAAAGCTCCCTCAAACCAGTTCCACTTTTTGTTGATCACTTCAGGATTTCTGCAATCTTCGTCGGTGTCGAAATCATCTATTATGATTTCATCAGGACGGAATTCATCGTTCTTGGTTCCCCTGGGTGATTGTCCTGCACCAATTGCCCTGAATGCAACTCCTTTTGCAGTTGTAAACTCTCCCATCTCCCATTTGCCAAGGCTGTATTGATTGCCGTAATAAGTGATAATCCTCTGGTTGCTGTCCATATTTGCCCGGTAAGGCTCAAGCAGGCGATCGGCATTGTCTTTTGAATTTGAAACAAGAAGTATGTTTTTCTTTTTGCCGGTCAATGCCAGATACATCACCACAAACATGGTGATGGTTGTTTTGCTCAATTCACGTGACCAGGATAGAACCTCATACCATTCCATGTTTTTGGTAAGTCTTCGTATTGCCTGTTTTTGAAATGTTGCAAATTCGGCATAAGCGAATTTTGGAAAGAAGAATTTGATCCATTCAATAGGATCTTCTTCAAGTTGATGACGATGTTTCTGAATCTCTGCAGCAGAGCGTTTCTCTACATACGTGTTAGCAAGCAGACTATTCCGGTAGTCATCCCAGTACTGCAATAATTCCTTATTGGTTTTCTTACGCATCTTACCTGCTCATTGTATCTTTGATGAAAGCATCAAACCATCCTGAGATCTCTTTGGCTTTCAGTAAATCAACAGGTCGCAGCCAGTTGAGAAACTTTGTTGTAACACTAATGATATCAGCCAGTGAGCTTTCACGTTCAAGCTTATCAATTGCAGCTGCAAGCTTATTGATTGCATCTGCTTCTGAAGATGTGGGATACTTTTGATCACGATCGGCAATGACTTTGTTAATTGCTGCAATCTGCATGTATAGTCTCTGCAACTGCTGTTCACGCGTAATAGTGAACCCTGCCTTCAGCTCTTCCCACTTGAACTTCTTGCACCAGGTGTTCACTGTGTTTCTGGACACCCCAACCTTTTCAGCAATTTCAGCCTGAGTAAGATTTTCTGCAATGTAAAGTAATTGAGCCCACTCCTGTTTGTCTTTTGCATTCATTATTTAATGTATATGTGCAAAAATCAAAAAAACACTTCTGATTATACAAAATCACACAAAGGCTTTGAGTGTTTATGCAAAGGCTTTGAGTGATTATGCAAAGGCTTTGAGTGATTTCGAAATAATTACATTCATGTATTTATGTTTGCAGTCTAAACCTTTTTTGAAAGGCTAAAATTAACATTATGTAAATGAGCAAAAAGCCACTGACATTTGTTCTTTCTGATGAAACAGTGAACAGGCACGATTTCAGAGTTCTTACCGAAGGGATAGATGTTTCACATTTTGAAAGAAATCCTGTGATGTTGTGGATGCACAAGAGAGACAATTCTTACAATTCACAGAATATGCTGCCTATCGGTATCTGGACGAACATCAGGAAAGAAAATGGTCAGTTGCTTGCAGATGCAGAGTTTGACGAAGAGGATGAGCTTGCTGTGAAGATCAGAAAGAAGGTTGAAAAGGGGCATATCAGAATGGCATCAGCCGGCTTGAACCCCATCGAATGGAGTGAAGATACAAAGTTTATGCTTCAGGGGCAAAAGGGGCCAACACTTGTAAAAAGCGAAATTCTGGAAGCAAGCCTTGCCGACATCGGGTCAAACAGAAATGCACTTCGCCTCTATAAAGACGGAAGCCTTTTGGAATTATCATCATTAACAGAGGTATTATTTGAAAAACCAAAACAAACATCAATGAAAAAAGTAACCGACCTGCTGAATCTTGCTGCAGATTCAACAGAAGATCAGATTCATGCCGCCGTTCAGTCTGTTGTGAATCGCAATCAGCAGCTTGCCACGGATCTGGCTGCCAAAGATCAGACCATTGCCGGACTCAATCAGCAAATTGCTGATGCAAACAAACAAAAGGTCGTTGACCTGGTGAACAATGCCATCGCCGAAAAGCGCATTGACGAAACCATGCGTCAGGAATACACTGAGCTGGCAACAGAGAACTTCGATCGCGCTCAGAAGATCATCAACAGCCTGCCAAAGGTGGGCCGTGTTACACAGCAACTCTTACAGGGTGCTGATGTTGAAACAAAAAATCTGAGCTGGGATCAGCTTCATAAAGAAGGTAAACTCGAAACACTGAAGGCAGATCATCCTGATGTTTTCAAGGCTCTCTATAAACAGAAGTTTGGAAAAGAATACAACGTATAATCAGTTTTAAATACCATGGGAACACACATTAACATGACAACCAATGCGAGCTATAATTTTAAAGCTCCAAACATTGCAGCCGATGCTGACAAGAAAATTGAAGTCACATTTCCGACAGCCGAGAATCAGACTCCGACAGTAAGTGCAATAACTGCTGTTACAATTGACAGGAACGTAACGATGATTAATCTTGGGCAACTATCAACATCAATTACACTAAATGCAACGATTGCAAGCCACGTTGAGGTTGGAGCAATTGTGCATGTAACGGCAAAAAGTGATGGAATAGCCAGAAATGTCCTTTTTGGCACAGGCTTTACCTCGCCTACTATGACAGGGGCAGTATCAAAAACAAACGTTGCATCATTTATTTACAACGGAACAACATTCCTGCCCTTGGGAAGACCGCTGCAGATTGACTAAAGTAATCAATTAAAAAACCAATAAACCAACAACAATGCGAACAAAATTCATCTTTTCACTGCTCATATCAATGCTCTTTGTGGGTGTTGTGGAAGCTTTTGCAGGGCCTCTTGGTGCAGTTGCTGCAGTAGCAGCCACGCTTATACCAAAGCCAAAAAACGTCACAATGATGGCAGTTACACCCGAAATCTGGACTGATTACATAGTGAGTAATCTGTTCAAAAATAATGAGTTTCTCCTTCAGTCGATTGACGAAAGCCAGTATGTGATTGGAACCGGAGTGGTTCACATCCCACAGGCAGGATCACCGTCAAAAGTTGAGCGAAACAGGAAAACACTTCCGGCAACGATTACACGCAGGAAGGATATTGATGTTACCTATGTGCTTGATGAGTTTACTACGGATCCACGCTTTATACCCAACATCGACCAGGCTGAGCTCTCGTATGATAAAATGGACAGCTGTATGAGTGAAGACATGGCTTATCTGAAGCAGTTTGTTGCAGAGGCTATGATGTATAACTGGCGTCCTGAATTCTTTATAAAGACTTCCGGATCTGGATCAGCAGCACAATATGGAACAGGCAACAGGAAAATGATTCAGATTCAGGACCTGATTGATGCCAAGGAAACCATGAACAAATGGGGTGTGCCAAAGGGAGACAGATTTATTCTAATTTCAACGACAATGCTTGGGCAGCTTGTGCGCGAGCTAAAGTTGAATGCCAATAGGGATTATTCAGTTATCTACAATCCCGCAACCGGTGAGGTTGACAAAATTGAAGGCTTTAAAATCATTGAGCGTGCGAACACACTGGTTGCATCTGATCAGACCATCACTCAGGATTCAGGGCTTGTCTATAAGTGGACATCAACTGACCTGGTTTATACACCTGAAGAGTTTCTTGCACGTGAAGCAGGTGAAGCAAGCTTTGCGACTACATCTGCAGAAATTGCACTTTGCTGGCATAAGTCTATGGTAGCACGTGCAGTCGGAGAAACAAAGATGTTTGACGACATGGGAAATCCACAGTACTATGGCGACATATACAGCTTTTTGCAGCGTGCCGGAGGCAGAAAGAGAAGAGGTGACGGCAAAGGAGTGCTAGGCATCTTACAAATTACTGTATAATCGAAAAGGCTGTCAAAACGCGGCAGCCTTTTTTTAAATTGCGGTGTAGAGCAATCTGGTAGCTCGTGGGTCTCATACGCCCAAGGACGGGGGTTCAAATCCCTCCGCCGCAACAAAACAGTGAACAGTAGTCAGTTAATACTATGGAAAACGTAATCTTCACCATACTCATAGCAGGCGGAACAGCATTTGTAACAGCATTTGTGCAGTGGTATTTTTACAAAAGGGAACATAGAGCGAAAGCGAATCAAGCAGAGGCAAGTGCGTTGAAGAGCGAAATACAAAACTACCAGATCATTCTGGATGACTGGAAAAAGGCAGCTGAAGACTGGCGAAAAAGTGCTGAGGAAAATCGTGAGCGTTTGCTTGAAGCAAGAAGCAAAGTAGATGATCTCGAAATTCAAATAATTACTATCCGTAAGGAATTGAAATGTGCCCAGGCAAAAATAAGATTACTTCAAAAGGCAACCACCCATGAATAAGCGTAAGTATATAGTGATTCATTGCACTGCAACTCCTGAAGGAAGGGTTGTAACTCCGGATGACATCATTCGTTGGCACACTGCTCCAAAACCTGAAGGAAGAGGATGGAAGCAGGTTGGGTATGCAGATATGATATTGCTTGATTCTAACCTGGTTAATCTGGTTCACTACAATTATGATGAGTTTGTTGATAGCTGGGAGATAACGAATGGTGTTTCCGGATTGAATCATGAAGCACTCCATATTGTATATGTGGGAGGATGTGACAGTGACATGAGGCCGAAAAACACACTGACAGCAGAGCAGGAGATGAAGCTCAAAACACAGATATTTGAATATATCCGTTTGTGGCCGGAAATCCTCATAGCCGGGCATAATCAGTTTGCTGCAAAAGCATGTCCCAGTTTTGATACTGTGCAAATGTTGAGAAAATGGGGAGTGCCAGAAAACAATATTTACAAGAAATGAAACTAAAATTACTCTTTGCACTTCGACTTTGCTCAGTACAAGCTCTGATTGTTATCATGCTGGCAGGAAGCGCATGCACGTCTTATGACCGCTGCATGCGTAAATTCGGTCAAAC
>CAYRXH010000047.1:0-19478 GCA_964428185.1 uncultured Bacteroidales bacterium | reverse complement strand
CTACAAATATAAAGATATATCTTAACAATGTGCAATATTTTTCGATAAATTTTTCTCATGGATTATGCATCATATACCTAAAAATTAACTCAATTCGTATTCTCAAAAAAAATTGCCCAATCAAAAAAACCCATATTTTTGTCTTAAAATAAATTTACAATTTAAAATTTGCAATAAAAAATGCCCCACTCAAAAAAGTCTGATTACTATCCCAGACTTTATCCCGTCAAAGACGGGAGGATTAATATGCTGGAAAACAACTAAAAAAAATCAGGTCCGGAACCTCTTAGTCCCGAACCTAAAAAATCTGTTCTAACAACATGTTCTGAATCAATACTATCTATTCAACCGTAAACCCCTTAATTTTTGCAAACTGCACTATTGACTGATTCACAGCCAACCCAAAATCATCTTCAGATTCCTTGCTGTTGTTTTTGATATATTCCAGTCTTTTCACAGACAACAGGCTGATTTCATTCTGTATTCTCACACGTTCGGTTGCCATTTTTTCAATCTCCTTCAACAATTCACTTTCAGTCATAGTCTGATATGCTTCCGGCAGGGTTTTATGATCAACAGTTTTATAGAATGAAGGATCCTGCTTGTGCATATCCACCAGATCCCATGCATAATTGTTATAAATAGCCTTTGACTTGGAAACAGCTCTTTCGGTGTAATTGGCGCCTGCCACTGACTGTGCATTCATATCCTGTGCCGACTGATTGGCATATCCATACTGACCGTATGATCCATAATAAATATAGGTTTCATTAAGCAGGATGTTTTGCCTGTTGATCTCATCGTCCCATGGTGTTGCAACATACATGATTTCCATGTCAGAATTTATGCAAAAATATTGTCCCTTACCCTTGTCGGCTCCGTCTTTCCAAAGTTCCTGCACTCCCTGCTCACAGTTTCCGCAGTAAATTGTATTGACAAAAACATCCTTGCTCACCGCATCCTTCAAGGCCTCAACATAATGGATCTTCCCCTGCGAAAATGGTTCATTTCCTGCAATATATACCAGTTTCATGGACTGTTTGTTCATGTTCCACCTGAGATTTTTCAGTGCATGGTCAATCACAGCCCCGCAATATTCACTTCCTCCGTAGGTGGTGATTGCAAATAGTTTCTCTGAGATCAGATCGAGATCTGTTGTGAAGGGTGTAATCTGCCGTATATAATTATCTTTGTCTGACAACCCGTCATTGCCGTACATATACAGTGCAATTTCAATAATAGGTTGTTTTCCGTCATATCTGAGTGTTGTCAGGGTGTTGACTATGCTCCAAAGTCTGGCTTTTGCCTGCCCGATCAAACCGTCCATGCTGTTGGATGCGTCCAGAAGGATTGCCATCTGAATTTTTGGGTCAACCTGAAAATCGTCGGCAGCATAGCCTGATGGTTGGGCTTTTGCTCTGAAGCTGCTGAAAAAAAATGCAAGAATCAAAGATGTGATTGTGATAATGTTTCTTGTTTTCATAATCGTTTGTATTGTGATTTCTTAACAAAATTATACCCAGTTAAGATGGCGTTCAGACAAAACATGGTAAAACAGCATTTTGAAATGGTAAAACTCATTGATTACATCAAAAAAAATTACGTACTTTGATACAGATTTCACTGTCCATGAAAACCTGCATTTTTTTTTCACTGATTTTCCTCTCTGTTTTTGTAGAAACAATTTCCGGACAGTCAGTCAACACCTATGATACAGCACAATTCAAAGGAAATGACAACAATCTGAACTACAATTCCCAAAGGATTATTCAGTCGATGAACGAAAACAAGAGTCCTGCCGAACTGGCTGAGGATTATTTCAATATGGCCATGGAGCTAGCCAAAGCCGGAGAACTTGCAAAAGCTGAAACCTATATGCTGAAGGCCATTGAACTGGCATCACAAAAAAAGGGAAACAAACGTCTGAATGTTTATTACCGGGAGCTGGCCCGGATTCAGGAATCTCTGAAGAAATACAAGGCAGCATTAGGCAATTATCAGAAAGCATCTGAAACTTCTGATGATAAAACTCAGAAACAGGTCAACAGCAACGATGCCCGCCGTGTGCAGAACAAAGCCAGTCCAGAGGATGAATTGCTGTATCTCCAGCAGAATGCTCAATTACTCACCAATACATATGATTCAGCTGCACAGTCTGATATTTATGTGCAGATGGCCAATGTGAACAAGGAAATGAACCAGCCTGAACAGGCGATTGTCAACTACAGCAACGCCCTGAATATGCTTGACAGCAACAGCGTAGAATACGCTGTGGTAAAAAGCAATATTGCAGACATCATGGTTCAGACCAATAAATATGATGAAGCTATCAGAATCCAGACTGAAGTTGTTGAGCAATCATACAGGACAGGAAATGTCAAAACCCAGATACAACAAATCCGCAAACTCTCAAATCTTTATTTTGCAAGCGAGGAGGATGTCCAGGGACTGAAACTACTGCAGGAAGCCTATCAGCTTGCAGTCAGCAGCGGTGATCTGAAAGAAGCCAAAACCAGTCTTGAGATGCTTGTGAACTACCACCAGAGAAAAAACAATACAGCACGGATTCTGGCGCTTTACTCTGATTTTCTGAACAACCTCGACACCCTGATTGCCCGCGACAAAAGTCTGATAGATGTGAAACTGTTTCAGGTCAACGAAGAAAGAATTGAAGAACTGGAAAAGGAAAAGTCATTTCAGGCGCAACTTATCAAAAAAACAAGACGCTATAATCTGATGCTGATCAGTTCTGTGTTAATGCTGATGATATTTCTGCTACTGCTGGTCAGGGGATGGTATTCAATACGCCGACGAAACAAAAGAATTGCTCTTCAGTCGCTCAGACGTGAGATGAATCCTCATTTTATATTTAATAGCCTCAACAGCATCAATCAGTTCATTGCCGAAAACAATGAACTTGAAGCAAACAAGTATCTCAGTGCTTATTCAAATCTCATGCGGAGAATGATGGAAAACTCAAACAAGGACTATATTCCTCTTTCTGATGAAACCGAACAGATTAGGAAATATCTGGAACTTGAAAAATTGCGGTTTAGTGATAAGTTTGACTTTGAAATCATCATAGATCCTTCCATAGACCCGGATTTTGAAAAAATCCCCAATATGCTTATTCAACCCAATCTAGAAAATGCCGTATGGCATGGTCTGCGCTACAGGGATTCGAAGGGGATGCTGAGTGTGAGTTTCAAAAAAGGTGTTCGACAAAACACTGTCATCATCGAAGACAACGGCATTGGAATTGAAAAAAGCAAGACACTGAAGACAGAAAACCAGAAAAAGCACAGTTCCAGGGGTCAGATGAATGTGCAGGAACGTATCAGACTGCTCAACGAATTGTATCATTCAAATATTTCCTGTGAAGTAGAAGAAAAAAAGTATCCTGACACCGGCGTTACAGTTAAAATAAGATGGTAATATGAAAATACGGAGTATCATAGTGGAGGACGAATTATCGGCACGTGAAGCGCTGAAATCCTATCTGGGCAGATATTGTCCGCAGGTTGAACTGCTGGGAGAGGCCAGTGATGCCAGTTATGCAATTGATATGATAAGAGAACACCGGCCACAGCTTGTTTTTCTGGATGTCGAAATGCCCTACGGCAATGCTTTTGATATTCTGGATGCATGCAGGGATCTGAATTTTGAAACCATTTTTGTCACTGCTTTTTCAGAGTATTCACTGAAAGCCCTGAATCAGAGTGCGGCCTATTATCTGCTCAAACCTGTCAGCATCGAAGAGTTGATTGTTGCTGTAAACAAAGTGCAGGAGCATCTGCTGAAAGATGATTTTTTCAACCGCAACCAGATTGTACTTGAAAATTTCAGAGAACAGCAAGCAGATAAAAGGCAGGTGATTCTGCCCACCCTCGAGGGTTTTGAAGTGATCAGGATGGAAGACATTGTAAGGTTGCAGGGCAACGGAAACTTTACAGACATTTATCTCAGCAACGGTCAGAAGAAAATGGCATGCCGGTTTCTGAAACATTATGCCGAAATACTTCCCTACCCCTTTATCCGGGTTCACAAATCACATATTATTAATATCAGCCTGGTCAAATCATTTCACAAAAGTCTGGGAGGATATGTGATTCTGCAGGATGAAACCGAAGTTGCCATCTCTCCCAGCTACAAGGAAGAGTTTTTTAAGTATTTCAGATAAGCCGGCAGTGTATTTTTCTTTTATTTGATTGGCAATGAATGTTTCATCATTTTGTTGAAAAAACATTGATTATTTTCTGTTTTTTTCTGCAAAAAATCCCCTTTTTATTAGGTTAATATTAAAAAAATACGTTTTTTTGTAAGCTGTTAGGAGCATATTTTTATACAGCAGACTCAATCAGTAAAGACACTTTAAAGAATTTGAAATATGAGAAACACACCTGTGAATTATGATCTTGTGAATGAAAAGATCAGGGAATGCAATATTCCTATTGTAGGAAAAGCAAGCATACGTGAGATAAAAAAACTTGTTGATATGATTGAGACTTCCGCTGGCATTAAATATGTCCGAATGGAGATGGGAGTTCCCGGACTTCCCCCTGCTGTTGTAGGAACGGAAGCAGAAATTGAAGCAATGCAAAGAGGCGTGGGTGCCATTTATCCTGATATTCACGGCATTCCTTCCATCAAAAAAGAGATGAAACTGTTTATTAAAAACTTCATCGGGATTGAAGTGAACGAAGAAGGGTGTCTGCCCACCGTGGGTTCAATGCAGGGTAGTTTTGCAGCATTTATGACTCTCGGAAAAAGCAGTGCTGAAAAAGATACAATCCTGTTTCTTGATCCGGGATTTCCTGTTCACAAGCAGCAACTCAGGGTACTCGGGCAGAAATTTGACAGTTTTGATGTGTACAACTACCGTGGTGAAAAATTGAGAAACAAGCTAGAGTTTCATCTGTCAAAGGGCAATGTCCATAGTATGTTGTATTCAAACCCCAATAATCCGTCGTGGATCTGTTTTACAGAAACAGAACTGAAGATCATTGCCGAGCTGGCAGCCAAGTATGATGTTGTTGTACTTGAAGATCTTGCCTATTTCGGAATGGATTTCAGAGTTGACATTTCCACTCCCGGGCAGCCGCCATATCAACCAAGTGTAGCCAACTATTACGACAACTACATTTTATTTGTAAGCAGTTCAAAAGCATTTAGTTATGCAGGACAACGCTGCGGAATGATGGTCATTTCAAATACTCTTTTCAAGAGGGAATTCCCTGATCTGAAGAGATTTTACTCTTCTTCACAGTTCGGTTATGCAATGATATTCGGCACATTATACTCCCTGAGTTCCGGAGTGACACACTCTGCACAACACGGAGTTGCAGCCATTCTGAAAGCAGCCAATGAGGGAAGATTCAACTTTGTTGAAGAAACAAAAGAATACGGTGATAAGGCAAAAATCATGAAAAAATTGTTTCTCGACAACGGGTTTAAAATGGTATATGATATGGATGAAGGCACCCCCATTGCCGACGGTTTTTATTTTACCATTTCCTACCCCGGCATGAGTGGTGAAGAGTTGATAGGGGAGTTGATTTATTACGGAATCAGTGCCATCACTCTTGGGATAACCGGAAGTGAACGTACCGAAGGTATCCGAGCATGTGTATCACTGGTATCCAGATCCCAGTTTCCCTCTCTGGAAGAACGTCTGAAGCAGTTCAGAGCTGACCATCCCCTTGTATGATTTCTAACAGGATAAAAATTGACTGTATTTTTTGAAAATTAAAAAAAAAGATATACTTTCGTGAAAATTTTTTAAAAGACACTAACAAATTCAATATATTGTAATATGGCAAAGGTAAAAGGAGTCATTGTGGTTGACATTCAAAAATGTAAAGGATGCGGAGTATGTGTCCCTGCCTGTCCTCAGGATGTCATCCGTCTGGCAATAGACGTAAACAGTAAAGGATACAATTTTGCAGAGATGCAAAACGACGCGTGCATAGGATGTGCAAATTGTGCAATCGTATGCCCAGACGGCGTCATCACCGTTTATAAGAAAAAGATTGAATAACACACAGTATGAAAAAAAATTACACGCAATAAAATAATGGGAGAATTAAAATTAATGAAAGGAAATGAAGCGGTTGCAGAAGCTGCAATACGCGCAGGTGCCGACGGATATTTCGGATATCCGATCACACCACAATCTGAAGTGATGGAATACCTAATGCTGGAAAAGCCTTATGAAACTACCGGCATGGTTGTACTTCAGGCAGAAAGTGAAATTGCTTCCATCAATATGCTATATGGCGGTGCTTCATGCGGAAAGATGGTGATGACTTCATCATCAAGCCCAGGCATAAGTTTGATGATGGAAGGGGTTTCATACCTGGCAGGAGCTGAACTTCCCTGCCTTATTGTAAATGTTGTGCGTGGAGGTCCAGGTTTGGGTACCATCCAGCCATCACAGAGCGACTATTTTCAGGCAACAAAAGGCGGCGGACATGGTGATTATCGATTGATAGTATTGGCCCCATCTTCAGTGCAGGAAATGGCTGACTTTGTAGAACTCGGATTTGAACTTGCCTTTAAATACCGAAACCCGGCGATGATACTTACTGATGGTCTTATCGGTCAAATGATGGAAAAGGTGATGTTAAAGGACCCTAAACCGCGCAGAACCATTGAAGAAATCATCAAACAATGCAACTGGGCAACAACAGGAAAAACTCCCGACAGACCAAGGAATATTATCACTTCGCTGGATCTCGATTCAGCAAAACAAGAAAAACATGTGATGAAGCTGAAAGAAAAATATGCACAGATGGAAAGGGAAGAAGTGCGATTTGAATGCATCAGTTGCGACGATGCCGAATATCTTTTTGTGGCCTATGGATCAAGTGCACGTATATGTCAGAAAGCTGTTGACATCGGTCGTGAAAAAGGTCTGAAACTTGGATTGCTTCGTCCAATAACTCTTTTTCCTTTCCCTTCTAAAGAACTGAAAAGACTAAGCAAACAGATTAAAGGAATATTATCAGTTGAAATGAGTCTTGGACAAATGGTTGAAGACGTGAGGCTTGCAGTGGGTTGTGATCTAAAAGTTGAACATTACGGACGCGTTGGCGGAATGATTCATTCACCCGATCAGGTGCTTGAAGCAATGGAAAAACGAATTATCGGAGGATAAATATTATGGCAACACAACAAATATTCAACAAAGAAATTATTAGCGAAGAAAATCTGGTTTACAAACGCACAAGTCTTCTCACAGAGAAACCTCTTTCGTTTTGCCCTGGTTGTGGTCATGGAACTATACACAGGCTTGTGATGGAAGTGATTGAGGAAATGGGTATACAATCTGAAACCATCGGAATTGCTCCTGTGGGATGTTCGGTTCTTGCATATGAATTTATGGACATTGACATGCAGCAAGCAGCACATGGACGTGCCCCTGCACTGGCAACAGCCATCAAACGTCTTATGCCCGAAAAATTTGTTTTTACATATCAGGGAGATGGTGACCTTGCTGCCATCGGCACTTCAGAAACCCTGCATGCATGCAACAGAGGTGAAAACATCACATTTATATTCGTCAATAATGGTATTTATGGAATGACAGGAGGACAAATGGCTCCTACAACTCTTCCCGGAATGCTTGCATCTACCTGCCCTTATGGCCGTGACGTTGAAATTATGGGAAATCCTTTGAAAATCAATGAATTGATTTCACAACTCCCCGGTGTGTATTTTTCAACAAGACAGGCAGTTCACAAACCGGCCAATGTGAGAAGAACAAAGAAAGCTCTCAGAATGGCATTTGAAAACCAAAAGCTGAAAAAAGGTACTTCATTTGTGGAAATTGTTTCAAATTGTAACTCAGGTTGGAAAATGTCAGCCACTGATGCCAATGTGTGGATGGAAGAGAACATGTTCCCTTTTTATCCTCTGGGAGATATCAAGGTTGATGGTGAAATGGTTAAAAAATAATGTACTTACATAAAAAGACATAATCATGACAGAAGAAATAATTATAGCCGGATTTGGCGGACAGGGAGTTCTCTCAATGGGGAAAATTCTTGCCTACAGCGGAATCATGGAAAATAAAGAAGTGAGTTGGATGCCATCCTACGGACCTGAAATGAGAGGCGGAACAGCCAATGTTACAGTCATTGTCAGTGACAACAGAATCAGTTCTCCTGTAGTCAATGAATACGACACAGCTATTATCCTCAATCAGCAATCCATGGATAAATTTGAGAAAACTGTAAAAAAAGGCGGCACTCTTATTTATGACGGTAACGGTATCACACGTCATCCTGAAAGAAAAGACATCACTATTTACAGGGTCGATGCAGCACAGGAAGCTGCAAAAAAGAACATGCATAAAGTGTTTAACATGATGGTTCTGGGTGGCTTTCTTAAAGTAAAACCAATTGTGGGAGATGACTATCTGAAAAAAGGACTAGAGAAGTCACTTCCAGGCAGGCATCATAGTCTGATACCATCAAATATGGAAGCCATCGCTATCGGAAAGAAAATCATACAGAAAGTTTCTGAGTAAATTGAGAGTAAATCTTAGAACTGAAAACCTGATCCCTGTGATCAGGTTTTTTTATAGTTGATATTTGTTTTTTTGTTTTACTTTTACAACTTCATAGAAAAATGAACTCCAAAAACAATTTAAAATTTTAAAAAAATAAGCTATGGCAATTATTATCACAGGAAACAAACTCACCATTGAAGATGTGGTGAAAGTGGCACGACATAATGAAAAAGTAGAGCTTCATCCAGGTGCCCTGGAACGTATCAAACGCTGCCGGGCTATGCTTGAGGAAAAAATTGTTGCAAAAGAGATTATGTATGGTGTCAATACCGGAATTGGTGAATTTTCAGAAATCGTTCTTAATGATGATCAGGTAAAAGATTTTCAGAAGTATCTGATTTACAATCATGCTGCCGGCATTGGCAAAGCGCTGGAAGAAGAGTATGTCAGAGGTGCAATGCTTAGTCGCATTAATGTCCATGCTCACGGAAAATCAGGGTGCCGGCCGGAAATCACTCTTACTCTTGTTGAAATGCTCAACAAAGGAGTTACTCCTTATGTTTGTGACAAAGGATCCGTAGGAGCCTGTGGTGACCTTTCCCCCATGTCACAGATTGCACTCTTGCTGATGGGCGAAGGGCATGCATTTTACAAAGGGGAATTTTTGGAAGGAAAAGAGGCTCTTGAAAAAGCAGGCATACCAATTCCCGGACTCCAGGCGCGTGATGGTCTTGCAGCGATCAACGGATCAAATGTGCTTACCGCCATGAGTGCTATCGTATTGTACGACATGAACAACTTTTTAAAACAGGCCGAAATTGCTTGTGCCATGACTCTGGAAGCACTAAAAGCCAATCTTGGCCCATATAATTCAAAAATACATGAAGTAAGAGGCTTTTCAGGTGCTGTGAGAAGTGCCAGAGCCATCCGAACAGTTGCCGCAGGTGGAGATCTGTCCGAAAAACGCCTGAAAGTGAAAGTTCAGGATGCCTATTCAATGCGTTCTACCCCTCAGGTGATCGGTGCTGCACATGATGCTCTTAAATATGCCCGTTCTCAGGTTGAAATTGAACTGAACGGCGTTGGCGACAATCCCATTTTCTTCCCCGAAGAAAACTTACAACTCTCAGGAGCCAATTTCCAAGGATCTCCTGTTTCGCTGCCTATGGATATGATGAGCGCAGCCATCACCATGGTTTGTGTTCTTTCTGAACGACGTATGAACCGACTCAACAACCCAGCTCTTAGTGTAGGTCTGCCCCCATTCCTTACAAAAGGTGCAGGAATGTTCTCAGGACTCATGCTCAGTCAGTACACTGCCGATATGCAGATAGTTGAACAGAGAATTCTCTCAATGCCTGCTTCAATTCAGTCTATTCCGGCCGCTGCCGACCAGGAAGACTTCGTGTCTATGGGCATGAACACTGCAATTAAGAACAACCAGATCATGGACAATGCCTACGGAATTTTAGGCATTGAATTTATGGCAGCTGCTCAGGCACTCGACTTGCGCGAAAAACTGGAAACTCCCTATGTGTATGGAAAGGGAACTCAGAAAGCAAAGGATATAATTCGCAAATATGTTGAATATCTTGACATTGACCGCCCGCTCTATCCTGATCACAATACCATGAAAGAACTGGTGAAATCATGTGAAATTCTGCATGAGGTGGAAAAAACAGTTGGAAGCCTCGAATAATTGAAAACTGCTCCGTATTTAATTACAAAGGGCGCAGTTTTACTATGCCCTTTGCAATTTATTATAATACCTGAAAAAACAGATCTAACACATATTAGATTTGAGTTCATTAAAGATGAGATGAGCAAGCTGTTCAGGGCTTTTGGCTTCGACAGGAACAAGCAACTGTGAACTGCATAGATAATCGTTAAACCTGATATTAAGTAATTCCTGCAGCCTTTTTTCTTCTTCACTTTCATTATGGAGCAACGGCCTGATTGCATTGCTCTTTCTTGCCTTAAGTTCTTTGGGTGAAGCAAACAACCAGATTCCTATTCCTTTGTCTTTAATGATCTTTCTGTTTTGCTCTGATATCACACTTCCGCCACCGGTTGCTACTACAATTTTTTTAGCTCCCGAAAAACGCTGCATTACCTGCATTTCATAATTCCTGAACACCTGCTCTCCATCATCAGCAAATATCTTTTCAATGGATTTGCCTGCCAGCTGTTGAACCATCTCATCAGTGTCAGCATAATCATATTCAAGCAATCCGGCAAGAAGTCGTGCAATTGTTGACTTACCGGTTTTCATCATTCCGGTGAGAAAAAGAGCAGACAGGTTCAGATTACGCTTTTTTGAAGCAGCAGCAACAATCACATCCTCGGAAACAGCAGAACTGGAAAAATGCATAAAGGCGGGCATTGCCTGATAAACAAGCCATTGGAGACCTGAAACAAATCTTGCTCCTTTATGCTGGCACACATCATGCAAAGCACTGTTTTTATAATCAGCATCCAGCACTGTAAGACCCCGATGTATTCCATCCTGAAAGTGAAAATTGCTGCCAATGGTATTGACAAACACCTGAGCCTGCAATAGGGCATCTTTTGTCTCCTGAAAAGGAGTATGTCTGCACGAAAGTTGTTTGGCCCAATACTGAGCCTTGTGTTCTGTGCGGTTGACAAGTGAAACATCAAAACCAAGCTGCTGAAGAGCAACGATGGCAGCTCTTCCTGCTCCCCCTGCTCCTGCTACTACTGCATTTTGTCCTACTCCTGAAGGGACAAGTCTCTTGATGGTTGTCTGAACACCTTCTATGTCAGTATTGTCAAAAACCAGACAACCATCAGAATTCATGATCATATTGGTAGCCTTGATCTTTTCAACGATCTGAGACCTAGGAAAATCCATACTTAGCACTTCTTCTTTCAGGGGAGCAGTGATATTGCAGCCTGAAAAGCCATTGTCAAGGAGTAATTTCACATCTGCAGCACAGGAACACAGAGCGCGGGTATACAAATGTTGTGAGTTGATATCTTCAACGTGCGCAGCAAACAATTCAGGGCTTATACTGTGAAGCACCGGGTTGCCGGCAATGAAGAATGATTTTTGATATGTTCTCATTTCTCCAAATTTATGAGAAATTGTTGACTTAAGATTAAAACGGTTTCTATTTTGAAAATAATCTGCTTAATTCTTTCAGAACACATCATTCATTCACACATTTCCGTTTGTACTTCCGTTCATTGACAATTGTGCCCTCTCCAATATTGCGTTTACAATCTGATCGTATTTTGGCTTTCCTGATCAGGTTACCGCATTGATCGTAAAAAAAAATAATTTCTTCAGTAATCAGACAATGTTCTTTTGTGAACTTTGTCCGTTTTTTTATTACGTTCAATGTCCCCTTGTGCGTAATTGTTGAATCTACATTCCAAGCAGTCCATTCATTCATTTTTATACTACCGTCCTGAGAAAAAGCTGAAACTGAAATTATGGCACAGAAACAAAAAACAGAATCGTAGTGATGTATTGAAACAATTTCATAGTGTGTTTATTCATTAAAATGTATTACAAATATAAAATGTAATTAATAAAAAAATAAAGAAATCAAGTAACAAAAGTTAACAGGATTTCATAAAGGCTCTCCAGTTAATCCATTATCAGATAACAATCGCACAAAGCCACAGCAGCTATTGCTTCCATCACAACAGGCACTCTCAGTGCGATGCAGGCATCATGACGACCTTCGATGTTCAGATCCACAGGTTTGTTTGTATGCAAATCAATGCTTTTCTGCTTTTGAATAATACTTGATGCCGGTTTAACAGCAACTCTGAACACCAGATCGTTTCCGTTGGTGATGCCTCCGTTGATTCCTCCTGCATAGTTGGAGGCAGTTTTTCCGTCGGGAAGAATCGTATCATTGTGTTCACTTCCTTTCATTTCTGCAGCACTGAACCCTGAGCCGAACTCAATTCCCTTGATTGCAGGTACAGAAAATGCCAAATGACTGATTAATGATTCTGCAGAATCGAAAAAAGGCTCTCCCAATCCGGCAGGCAAACCGCTCGCCACACACTCAACAATGCCTCCAATGGAATCTCTGGCGGCAAGAGCTTCCCCAATGGCTTTATCAATGTCAGCACTGCCAGCTGCTTCAATAAGCCGGGCATTGATGTTTGCAAAGTGCAGAATTTTTTTTGCAACAACACCTGCAGCCACAAGACAAACGGTAAGGCGCCCTGAAAAATGTCCGCCTCCACGGGGATCCTGAAAGCCCTTGTATTTGATGTGTGCTGTATAATCCGCATGTCCCGGCCGAGGGATGTTTTTAATTTTTTCATAATCTGATGATTTCACATCCCGATTATCAAAACTGATATGAATTGGGGATCCTGTGGTTTTGCCATTGTAAACACCACTGCCAATAAATGGAAAATCATTTTCAATCCTTTGTGTTGTCCCTAACTTGCCGCTTTTTCTTCGTAAAAGATCAGATATAAAATCTTTTTCACTGAGTTCTATTCCGGGTGGACAGCCATCAATGACAATTCCCACCGAAGGGCCGTGTGATTCGCCGTAAATGGAGATTCTGAATATCCGACCAAATGAATTCATATGCCTGGTTTTCAGCAAAATTATTAAATTATCATCGCAACACCATTATATCTCTCAATACATCGAAATACTCAGGAAAAGATTTATTTACAGCATTGATATCAGTAACAGTTACTGCTTTTTCGCAAATGCACGCTGCAACCGATGCAGCCATCACAATTCGGTGATCATTCATGCCCCTGACTACTCCTCCTGCTAGTTTTCCCTTCCCGTTAATAATCATTCTGTCTCCCATTACTGAAATATTTCCTCCCAAAGCACTGATCATTGCCACGACAGATTGTACCCTGTCTGATTCCTTATGAACAAGACGGCCTACTCCGTACAGCACTGAAGTTCCACGTGCTGCTGAGGCCAAAACTGACAGAATGGGAACAAGATCCGGACAATCTGCTACATCCACACTGAAGGGATGACACTCATTTTTCTTTACGGAAACACCATTTTCATCATAATTCACTGATGCGCCAAACAATTTCAACACATCTACAACAATCCTGTCAGCTTGTTTTGAGTTTCTGTCAAGTCCCTCAATCTTAATTTCTCCTGATACTGCTGCTGCAACAAGAAAATTGGCTGCTCCACTCCAGTCTCCTTCAGACTGATACTCTATACCTCTGTATTTCTGGCAACCCTTAATATGAAATTTACTCCTGTTTATTAAAGTAACCTCTGCACCAAACATACGCATCATTTCAAGTGTCAGATCAATATATGGCATACTTACAGCATCTCTTATTTCAAGAACACTGTCAAAGGACAACAATGGCAAGCACATAAGAAGTCCGGAAATCATCTGTGAACTGAATGATCCGTCAGCAATGATTTCAGTTGATGAAATCGGTCCAAGGATACGCAATGGCAAATGTCCTTCCTCAGTTTCATAAGAAATACCTGCAGCATCAAGGAGCTGAAGCAATGGCTCAACCGGGCGGTTCAGCAGGCTGCCTGAACCTTTCAGTATAACCGGTTGACTGAACATAGAAACAAGAGGAGCAAACATTCTTAAGGCCAGGGCAGATTCACAGGCATTAATTGTTGTCTGATTATTTAAAATTTGAGACGAAGGAAAAATCAAACACTGTCCATTTTTTTCTTCAACAACAGCACCCAGGTCGCAAATTATATTTTTTACAGCTAAAACATCTTCGGAATTACCGCAATTTGATATTGTTGTTTGTCCCTCTGCCAGTAATGCTAATGCAAGTGCTCTCTGAACACAACTTTTGGAAGGACTGATTTTCATCACTCCGCTCACTGAAAAGGGCTGTAAAACCAAAGATTTCGTTTTAGCAATTTCTTTGAGTTCACTGAGTCTGTACTGCCCTTCAGCAGTCTGCTTTCCATGATCAGGTGCTGCATAAACAATTCCTTCTCCGTGCTTCATTGAATCTATCCGGCTCTGTCTGCCGGATTCCCCCATACCAAATGCAATAATATGCGAAAACCGTTCATACAAAGCGGTTATTCGTTTTCCGTCTTCCTGCGAATGAGCAAAACAGGCAAGTTTGACAACATCAGCACCGGCTTCAAACATTGAACTGATCTGATGTATCAGTTCCTCATCCGCTGGGGTTTGTTCAAGCTGATGAAATGACATTATAATTTTTGCCCCTGCCTTCCTGGCAAGTTTTATCATCTCTACCACAATAGGATTGTTTACAATTGTAACATCCACATCCACATAAACGGGATGATGTTTCAGCGATTCAGCAAATATTTCACGGATATCAGGGATATGCAGGGATTCATTCCTCAGTGCAACAATCCACCATGAGCAATGCTTCATCAGTTCATGAACCTCATGAGGGCAAATCAGACAAAGATCCGTTCTGAACTCGGCATGCTCAGCCCCTTCCAGTGCTTTGACACAAAGTTTCAGATCAGCACCTGAAACTGAAACAACAACCTTACTCATGTTCAAGGATATTCAGATATTTCGAAAACTGTGCATCATCGATATTGATAATACGACAATCGCCCGGAGCAGCAGGAAGGATATATCGGATCACATTTTTTCTGCGCTTCTTATCACCAAGAATTTTTTCCATCAGTTGGGATGTTTTGAAGGGCATGAACTGAGGAAGGTCAAACAAGGAAATGAGATGACCAAGTGATTCAAGTGTTTGCAGATCACAAAGTCCCATCTTATTGGCGATCAGGGCATCAATGTACATTCCAGCTGCCACACATTCACCGTGTGATCGACCGTTGATCGGCTCCAGAGCATGCGCAATGGTATGTCCGAAATTGAGAAGATGTCTCTGCCCCTGATCCTGTTCATCCTGGATGACAAGGGATCTTTTGACATCAGCAGACATACGGATCATGGTTTTCAATATTTCAGGTTGCTTGTTTTTTATTTCATCAGCATGTTCACTAAGAAATGCCATAAACTCTTTTCCCGAAATAAAAGCATGTTTGATTACTTCGGCCATTCCGTTTCTGAACTCATCACCGGGAAGTGTATTCAGAAAACCGGTATAAACAGCAATAAAATCAGCTTGTCTGATTGTGCCGAGAATATTTTTTATACCACCGGCATTCACTCCGTTCTTTCCTCCGATAGCAGCATCACACATTCCTAAAAGAGTGGTCGGTACAAGTCCGAAGGACATTCCACGCATATACACTGAAGCAATAAATCCTGCAATATCTGTTACCACACCCCCGCCAATGCCAACAAGCAATGAATCACGCTGACACCCTGAATCAACCAACATTCCTGAAAGTTCTTCAATCAGTGAAATGTTTTTTGAAAATTCACCGGGTGGGACAACGATCAGGTCAAACTCATCCAATAATGGTTCATACAACTTATGTATGTTTCCGTCAACAAGAAGAATCATCTGATGTGCATTCTGCTCCATCAGAAAACCTTGGATATCCTGAATAAAATCTATATCAGTGATCATGCAAGTACAATTTGAATCACAAAGTTACATGAAAATCTTCTTGAAAAGAGATAAATAAACAACCAGGGACCTGATTGATTTGAATTGATTTTTTCACATTATTCTCAATTCCGTTTATCTTTGCTTCGTGAAGCAAATCTTTCAGGACATTCATTTCAGCAGAAACAATCTGCCTCATTATGCGATGATGCTGTTTGCCTTTGCAATACCGCTTCACAAAAAGGCGATTGTCCCTCTGGGGATTTTGCTGATTCTAATTTTGATTTATAATTTCAGATTTTCAGAATTCAGGAACCGTTTTAAGCAAAACAAACTCTTGCTGCTGAGCATTGCCTATTATGCAATTTTTATTATAGGTTTATTGTGGACAGAAAACATGGGTGAAGGTTTTTTCGATCTGGAAGTAAAATTGGGTTTTCTGGCATTTCCACTAATATTTTATTTATATAATTTTCAGCAGGAAAAAAAACATCATGAACTCATACTCAAGGCATTTGTGGCCGGTATATTTGTCGGGATGCTGATTTGCCTTGTGCAGGCAACATTTGCATTTATCAAACTTCCGGTAGTTTATTATACATTTCTTTATACCCGCCTTTCGGTGCTACACCATCCCACATATTTTGCAATGTATCTCAACCTTGCACTTGTCATTTTACTTGTCTGGCAGCGAAAGCACAGGATCAGGCATATTCCGGCATTCCTATTGTCTGCGGTCATCATTTTTTTCATCTGGCTGCTCATGTCTCGTTCAGGAATAGCGACAACGATTATTATACTGTTTGTCTATTGGATCAGCCTATTTTTTGAAAGGAAGTTCAAGGGAGCTGTGATTATTTTGTTGATTCTTCTTGTAGTAGGGATCATAGTTGTGAACACTTCCAAATACACCATGCGCAGAATACATTCCATGGGCAATTTTTTCAAAGAACTGTCTGGGAAAAAACAAGGAGAAGAATCAAATACTTCTGACGCACGTTTTATTACATGGAGTGCTGCATATGAGTCTATCAAGGAACATCCGCTATTGGGATCAGGAACAGGGGATGTACAGAGTGCTTTGAACAATTATTACATGAAAAACATGCAACAATCAGCTCTTGAACATCGTCTCAATGCCCACAATCAGTTTCTACAGTCCTGGGTTGCAGTGGGAACAGGAGGTTTCTTACTTCTGATTGCAATGTTTACTGCAGGTCTGATACGAGGCAGAAAAAACAGGGATTTGATCGGGGCTGGGTTTTTTATTGTTTGCTTTCTGAGCATGCTCATTGAATCTGTTCTGGAAACACAGTCAGGAGTTGTGTTTTTTAGTTATTTCTATGCGTTATTCACTACATATAATTCAAGAAAGGAATAATTCTCAATATTTTTCCAGTTTTCCGAAGGTCAACCTGTATTCAACACCATTACTATTAAGCAAAATTATAAATTCCTGTGATGTGAGTCTCAGAATTGTCCATGCGTTTTCAAACTCAAGAGGAGGAACCAGGTCATACATGGGCTTTGTGAGAGAGTCATAAGCAACAAGACGACTCAGCTCAAATCTCATTATTGATTTATTATCTTCCAGCTTCAGGAGTGAAGAAGCCATTTGAGCACCGCTGCGTCCTTCTTTCACGATATTGATAAACAGTTCATCATACTCAATGATAGAAAACTTAACATAGGCCGAGTCTTCCCTATAAGCAGAGATCAGGTCAATATCATTGACCTTAAGTTCAGTAATTTCCCAAAGTCCAAGCAGTCTTTTTTCAGGAGAGCGGAGACTCAGCATTGGTCCTTCGTCATATCTGGAGCAGGCAGATACAAGAAGTATCAGTGTCGAAAGGAGAATCATGTTTTTCATACAATGCAATTTTTATTACAACGGTTTATTCTGGTATTTATTCTTTATCTTTTGTGTATGCCTGCAGAATTTTCACCACCAGTTTGTGTCTAGCCACATCACTTTCATCTAAAGTGATGATGGCAATTCCCTCAATGCCATCGAGAATTTTTGAAGCATGTATGAGTCCTGATGGTTGTTTTGCAGGCAGGTCAATCTGAGTCACATCACCGGTCACGATGAATTTTGCATTTTTACCCAATCTTGTGAGAAACATTTTCATTTGCGGATTTGTGGCATTTTGGGCTTCGTCAAGAATGACAAAGGCATTGTCAAGAGTACGCCCGCGCATAAAAGCAAGTGGAGCTATTTCAATGGTGCCGTCTTCAATAAAAGTAAGCAGTTTAGCAGGAGGGAGCATATCTCTCAGAGCATCATACAAAGGCTGAAGATATGGATCCAGTTTGTCTTTAAGATCTCCGGGCAGAAAACCAAGATTTTCGCCGGCCTCAACAGCGGGGCGTGTCAGGATGATTCGTTTCACACTTTTGTTTTTTAGCGCACGAACAGCCAGAGCTACAGCGGTATATGTTTTTCCGGTACCCGCAGGACCAACTGCCAGCACAATATCATTGGTTTCAATACTTTCAACCATTCTGCGTTGATTGGGTGATTTAGCCCTGATAACATTTCCGCTCCGTCCATACAGAATCACATCGGCAGGAGGAGAAGCAATATGCTCAGCCACAGCATTTGAATTTTCCATAATCCCGAGAATATCATTTTCTGTGATCTTCCCAAAAATCTCATAATGTTTTAGCATGGCTTTGAATTTGTGATCAAATACCTCAATCACATCTAAGTCTCCCAACACCTTCAACTGATCACCCCTTGCAATAATTTTGAGTTTAGGAAACATTTTTTTCAGCAATATGAGGTTGCTGTCGCCGGCTCCAAAAAAATCAAGATGATCGATGAGCTCAAGTTCAAAAATTTGTTCTGACATAGAATAATATTGATACTACAAATGTAACAGATTTTTTGGAATGTCAATGCCTGAAACAAAATGCACTGCGTGCCTTTTTATTTCAGAGCATGCCCTTTGAAACAAGTTTCTCGTACCTGCTCAATAAAATAGAAAAACCTTCGCTGTGCGAAGGTTTTGTTGTTTTTTTGGTGCGGAGAGGGGGGGATTCGAACCCCCGGTACCGTTTCCAGCACGACAGTTTAGCAAACTGTTGGTTTCAGCCACTCACCCACCTCTCCTGAAACTGTGTGCAAAGATAAAAAAGAATTTTAATACAATTCGATTTTTTTACTTTGCAAAAGCAACTGCACGGGTTTCTCTGATCACAGTAATTTTTATCTGTCCGGGATACGTCATTTCATCCTGTATCTTTTTGGAAAGATCTATTGAAAGCTGAGTTGTTTCATTATCTGAAATCTGTTCTGCACCGACAATTACTCTGAGCTCGCGTCCTGCCTGAATGGCATACGTCTTCAAAACACCGGGATACCCGAGTGCAATTGCTTCAAGATCTTTCAATCGGGTAATGTAGGATTCCACAATCTCTCTTCTTGCACCAGGTCGGGCACCGGAAATCGCATCACAAGCCTGAACTATAGGGGCAATAAGAGTTT
>CAYRXH010000046.1:0-19500 GCA_964428185.1 uncultured Bacteroidales bacterium | reverse complement strand
CCAGCCATGAAAATGAGTTCCCTGGTACGAAATTGAAATAAAATAGCGCTGCATAATAAGCTTTTCATTGCAAAAATAGTGAGAAAACAGACATGCATATATAAGACTGAGATATAAAGATTTTTTTCACTTTTATCCAACTAAAATCAATTTTTGGCTATTTGTGCCTGTATGTTATTGGTAGTCAAGCACGAATATTTCAATTCAAAAGGCGCACCCCCTAAAAATTCATTGTCATCTGTAGCTGATTTGGTGGGGGCTTATAGTTTTTCAAATAAATCCTGCTTGTGCAGTTTTTTTGAATCATACTCAGCAGTAGTTGGGCTATGAGTATATGAACTTTTAATCCGCCTTTCTTTTTGCCGTCATTCTTTGGATTGCGTCCCACGCCTTTTAAAATATCGCTGAATAAACGAATGGTGGTGAAATCAATCAAAAACACTTCTTTAAAGGTCAATCCGAAAGTTCGGCTGTCCGACTAATTTTATTTCCGTATTTTTGTTCATGTTGTTGATTTTTTTCAAAGCAAATTTACAACATGGAGTAAAAACTCAAGGGAGTATGTTCTTCTTTTTATTTTTTAGTCGGACAGTAGTGGTAAAAAATATATCACTTTCTTCTCCATAAAAAAAACATGTAAAAATTATGTTTTTTTTTTGTGATTTTTTTTGCTATTACTAAAAAATATTGTACTTTTGTAAGACAAACTATTTTCTACTTCCTGATGCTGATTTGATTGGTTAAACATAAACCAAATCAATACAGCTATGAAATTCCAGACACAACATTACAGCATCCCGGATGAACCAATGAAACCGTTCATTGATGCTGCTGAAATTGAAAATATTCTTAAACATTCAAAACCTGATTCAATAATTATTAATGATATCATTGATAAGTCATTATCAAAAAGCAGATTAAGCCTGCAGGAAACAGCCATGCTTGTCAGCACATCTGAACCCGAACACATTGAAAAGATCAAAGACGGAGCACGTCGCCTTAAAGAAACTATTTATGGAAACAGAATTGTATTGTTTGCTCCCCTCTATATAGGCAATAAATGTATTAATAACTGTAAATACTGTGGATTCAAGGCAGACAACAAGGATGCTGTCAGAAAAACGCTGTCCGACAATGAGATCATTCAGGAAATTGAAGCCCTTGAGGACAATGGGCAAAAGCGTCTGGTTCTTGTTTTTGGAGAACATGACCAATACGATGCAGATTTTATAGCTCATTGCACCCGTCTTGTGTATTCAGTCAAAAAATCACATGGAGAAATCAGGCGTATAAATATCAATGCAGCTCCACTTGACATTGAAGGTTTCAGAACCGTGAAAGAAGCTGGAATAGGAACATATCAGATATTTCAGGAAACATACCATCCCGAAGCATACCACACCTACCATCTCAGAGGGAAAAAAGCAGACTACAACTATCGCCTGACAGCTCTGGACAGAGCACAGGAAGCCGGTCTTGATGATGTTGGTATCGGTACACTTTTCGGACTTTACGACTGGAAATTTGAAGTATTGGGACTTGTGAGACACACCAACCATCTCGAAGCATGTTATAATGTAGGACCCCACACCATCTCATTCCCAAGAATTAAAGATGCATCAATGCTGGATATGGGTGATAAGTATTTTGTTAAGGACGAGGACTTCTCCAGGCTGATTGCCATACTCAGACTTGCTGTTCCTTATGCAGGGATGATTCTGACTGCACGTGAGCCCAGACATATCAGGAATGAGTGTGTACATTACGGAGTATCCCAGATTGACGGTGGGACAAAACTGGAACTGGGGGCATATTCACACTCTCATAATCATGATCAGGACCTCAACAAAGGACAGTTCCGCATAAATGATGACCGCTCACTCAATGAAATCATTGATGAACTGCTGGATAATAATATGCTCCCTTCGTTCTGCACTGCCTGCTACCGGCTTGGACGTACCGGTGAACACTTTATGGAATTTTCAGTTCCCGGCTTTATCAAACGATTCTGCACTCCCAACGCCATATTGACTCTCGCAGAATATTTGCTGGATTATGCTCCTGATCATACTGCAGAAAAAGGCCGAAAAGTCATTGAAAAAAACATCTGTGATCTGCCTGACGAAAATATACGGCTAACGCTCCGTGAAAGGCTGCAAGAGCTAAAAACAGGAACAAGAGATTTGTATTTTTAAACAGAAAAATCAAAACAATGAAAACTAAAGACTTTAAGCCTCACATAGGCATCTTCGGCAGAAGGAACAACGGAAAAAGTTCCCTGATAAATCTGCTCACAGGAGAATATACAGCAATCGTATCGGATTATCCTGGAACAACCACTGATCCAGTGAAAAAATCTGTTGAAATATTTGGAATTGGTCCTGCTGTGATCATTGATACTGCTGGTATTGACGACGAGGGCGATCTGGGAAGCATGCGCATTGCCAAAACAATCCAGGTGATACCAACCGTTGATATGGCTATTCTTATTGTCACTGAAAACACCTGGGGTATTTGTGAGGAAAAGCTCCTTGCAGAATTTACCGTTTTTGACATTCCCTACATCATCATTCATAACAAATCAGATATTGAGGCTCTGAACCACGATTTTACATCAAGAATTCTGCAAAAATACAACAGTGATATTCTGGAATTCAGCACAAACAGCTCTTCTAAGATTGCTCAGCTTGTTGAACGAATGAAAGCTACAATGCCTGATTCTGTGTTTATCAAACCATCATTATTTGAAGGAATTGTTCAGCCAAAAGATTTAGTACTTCTCGTTACACCATTAGATTCAGAAGCTCCGGAAGGAAGAATGATACTTCCTCAGGTGATGGCATGGCGGGATGTTCTGGATCACGACTGTTTATGCATGTCGGTGAAGGAAACCGAACTTGAAGATTTCTTCAGGCTGGGAATCCGCCCTGCACTTGTTGTAACTGACAGTCAGGCTTTTGATTATGTTTCAAGAATCGTTCCTGATGAAATCATGCTAACAGGTTTCAGTGTGCTGTTCTCTCGGCTAAAAGGTGATTTTGATACCTTTCTGAAAGGGACACCACATATTGATCAACTAAATGACGGTGACAGAATTCTTATCCTTGAATCATGTACACACCATGTGTGCTGCGATGATATCGGAAGACATAAAATACCATCATGGCTTGAGAAACATACAGGGAAACAACTTCAGTTTGACATTGTTCCGGGGCTCTCACAAATTGAAAAACCGGTTCATAGTTATAGTATGGTCATTCAATGCGGAGGATGTATGGTTACCAGAAAACAATTTACTACGCGGCTAAAGCCATTCATTCAGGCGGGGATTCCGGTTACAAATTACGGAATGACCATAGCCTGGATCAATTGCATCTTTCAGCGAGTGACACAACCATTTAACACCCTTTAATGCTATGAATGCTGAACTTATAATGCAAAAGGAATTCACAAAATCAGACATTATCGATTTACTGAATCTCGAATGTGATGACCTGAAAATGCTTTTCAGGAAGTCTTCCATGCTTCGGACTGATAATTGCGGGAACTTAGTTTACCTTCGTGGCTTAATTGAACTTTCAAACATCTGTTCCAAAAACTGCTATTACTGTGGTATTCGCAAAGGAAATAAAAACGTTGAAAGATACAATCTGACCGACAAGGATGTTGTGCAAGCTGCACAATTTGCATATGAAAGCAACTACGGATCAGTGGTCATCCAATCAGGAGAATTGCAAAGTGAATCAAACACTCAGCGGATTGAAAATATATGCCGGGAAATAAAAAAACTATCAGACGGAAATTTGGGAATTACATTATCCTGCGGAGAACAAACACAGGAAGTATACCAGCGATGGTTTGAAGCAGGAGCTCATCGTTATCTGCTCAGGATTGAGGCATCCAACAGGGAACTGTATGGCAGGCTGCATCCCGATGATGTCCATCACAGTTATGATAAACGGGTAGAGTGTCTGGATTTACTAAAGCGAACAGGATATCAGGTGGGCACGGGTGTAATGATAGGACTCCCCTTCCAGACTCCTGAACATCTTGCTGAAGATCTGCTTTTTATGAAGAAACTGGATGTTGACATGTGCGGAATGGGTCCGTATATTGAACACCAGGATACTCCGCTCTTTAAAGACAAGCATATACTCTTGCCTGCTGAAGAGCGGTTCAATATGACCCTGAAAATGATTGCCGTTCTTCGTATTCTTATGCCTGACATAAATATTGCAGCCACAACTGCAATGCAGGCTATTGATAAAATGGGGCGTGAGAAAGCTATCAATATCGGGGCCAATGTGCTTATGCCAAATATAACACCCGGTATTTACAGAGATAAGTATAAACTTTATGATAACAAACCCTGTACTGATGAAAATGCAGCAGACTGTGCACAGTGTATAGAAAGCAGAATCAGACTTGCAGGTTTTGAAGTCGGATACAAGGAATGGGGAGACTCAAAGCGATTTTTAAAAAAATACAATGTCAGCAATTGAAAAAATCAGATTACAACCAACTTGTTTTTAATGGCATATGCCATGAGACTGAGTGAATTTTTCGTATTGGTTTTGGTCATCAGATTTGTTTTATGACCAAGCACTGTTCGCTCACTGATAAACAAAGCATCAGCAATTTCCTTATTACTGAGTCCTTCACAGAGAAGCTGCAGAATTTCTTTCTCTCTGCGTGTGAAATCAATATCATTCTGCGTCCCCTGTTTCTCTTTTGAAAACTGCCGGGTAAAAAACTCAAAAAGCTCTTCTGAATAATAGTTTCCGCCATTGTAAACAGTCTGTATTGCTTTATCGAGTGTTTCCTTGTTAATATTTTTCATCAGAAAACCCTTGGCACCGGCATCAAGCATACTCTGGATATATTCATCATCTCCAAACATCGTCAGTGCAATGATTTTCAGTTTACTGTTAACAACGAGTGCAGCTTTGGCGGCGTCAATCCCATTAAGGCCGGGCATTTCAATATCCAGAAGTACAACATCCGGTTTTGCTGATGAAAGCATGTCAACAAACTCTTTCCCATTGGCAGCTTCTCCGGCAATTTCAACATACTTTAACCTGCCAAGAACCATCTTCAGTCCATTTCTGAATATTTCGTGATCGTCAACAATCAGGACTTTTATTTTATCATTCATGCTTGCAAAATTAATTGTTTATTTCAATCTTAATGGTAAAACCTTCACCGGGTTTACTGCTGAAATAATATGTTCCATTGATTGATTTAACCCTGCTTATGATATTCTTTAGGCCCATGCCTTTGTTATCAGTCTGTATGATCTCATCAACTATAAAGCCAACGCCATCATCTTTGAAATACAAACTCAGTTTATCAATATGTTGAATCAGGAGAATATATACATTCTGAGCTTTAGCATGCTTCATTGTATTGTTTATAAGTTCACTGATTACTCTGAATAAAATCAGTTCTAGGTTGCTATCAAGTCTTGTATGTATATTCTCGGTTTCAAACCTGATGTTCAGTTGTTTGGTTTTATTCACTTTTTCACAAAAAGCCTGAACAGCCTTAACAAGTCCGTATGAGTGAATCACTGTAGGCATCAGATTATTTGAAATTGTCCGTGTTGAGTGAACAGCTTCATCAATCAATTCATTACTTTGTGAAACAATATCTTTTCTTTCCTTAGAACTGAGTCCGGTTGAATCCAGTTCATTCACATACAGTTTTATTGTTGAAAGCAAAGGACCCAATCCATCATGCATTTCCCTTGCAAAGCGTTGTCTTTCCCGTTCCTCTCCTCTGATCACAGCACTTAGAATCTGGCGTTCCAGTTCACGCCTTTCAGAGATATTGCGAACAATGCTTAGAATAAGTTTTTCGTTCCCATAACTCACCAGACGACTTGTAAATTCAACCTGAAGGAGATGTCCGTTTTTTGTCACATGTTCGGATTCAAAATGATGACTCCCTTTTTCGTAAATGATTTTCCTGTTTTCAGAAACAAAGTCACGGTATTTTGGAGATTTAATTTCAGAAATCTTCATGGCAAGCAACTCTTCACGAGTATAGCCCAGTGATTCACAGGCAGCATGGTTAACTTCTACGATATTTTCTTCAATATCAGTGACAAAAATATCATCTCCGGTACTGTCAAACAGTTTTCTGAAACGTTCTTCAGATTCTTCAAGAGCCCGACTCACCTTAACCAATTTTCGTTTCGATTGCTGAATTTCTGAAACAAACTGTGACAGGCGTTCACTGGTAAAATAATACAGAAACCCCACAAGAAAAATGATAGCAAACAAAGCTGTGATACTTGCACCGATAATTGCATCCCGCTTCAGATCGAAGATTTCATCATCATAAAAGACAGCTGCCGCAATATAAAAGTCAAAAGGCTCAAAATACAAATAAGCCATTATTTTTTTTCTCCCATCCAAATCATACTCAATAATTCCGTTCGTCTTCTCCCGGATTCTCTGAAAGAGCAGGCTATCACCCCAGTTTTCTCCCTTTCTGTGAGGATGAATCAGTATATAGCCTTGATTATCAAAAACAAAAGGGTATCCTGTACTTCCAACCTTCAGACTGTTCAGAATGTCTTCCAGTTCTTTAAGATCCTTTTCTTTATCACCAACGTATATCATTCCGACAATACTATCCTTATGGATGATAGGCTCATACGCCGTAGTATACCAGTCATCAACCACATAGGCTCTTCCTAAATAACTGCTGCCAGAAAGAATTTTATCAGCCACCACTGAATTATTCGGGATAAATGTTCCAACTGCCCTTTGTCCGTTCTTTTTAAGCACATTGGTTGAAATACGGACAAATCCACTGTCAATTCTCTGAAAAATGGTCACGGTTCCTCCGAATAACCCCTGAAGACTGTCAACAAGAAGAGTATCATAGATTAGCTCACGGCCATTGAAATACCATTCGTTCAGCATCACATCATGAACAGATCCCGTTTCCTGATTTTCAACCTGACTCAAGGGCAATTGTTTTCCGGTTTTGAAATCTCCGGACTGAAAAACTGCCCGGGCAACATTCAGATTTTTTTCAACATTCATTTGTTTCAGTCCTGCTTCTCTTGAAAACATTTGTCCAATTGTCTTAACCTCAAGAGTAAGGTGTTTCTCAAGCAACAGATTGTAGTTCTTCAATGATGATTTGACAAACCAGATTGTCATAAAAACCACAACCAGCGTGATAGTCAAACTAACAGGAATAAAAAGTCTGATACGTGCTGGTAATCTGATTTTTTTCATTGAGGATCTCTGATTCGATTAGTAAAATTACAAAAAAAGAGTTTTGCAGCAACAGACTTTTTTGTATAAAAAAAGCCCCGCTGATTTACAAACGGGGCAAAGGGAATATATATGGTTATGAGAAAACCTATGCTGGTGGGATCAGAACTGTAAATGTACTTCCCATATCGGGTTTGCTTTCAAGTTGTATTGAACCACCGTAAAGCTCAGTCATTTTTTTTGCTATCGACAATCCGAGACCACTTCCAGTAACGTGTTTTGTTTTGCTGTTCTTAATTCTCACAAAATCCTGAAATAACAGTTTCATTTCATCATCACTCATCCCAATTCCGGTATCCTGTACTATCAGAGTAATCATGCCGTTCTGCTTCCTAAGTGTAATGGTAACTTTTCCATTTTCCACATTATACTTGACGGCATTGGAGATAAGATTGTTCGCAATTATTTCCATTTCATTCCTGTCACAAAGAAGTTCAGCTGATTCCTCTGAAATAAATTGAATTGATACATTTTTCTGTATTGCAAGCGGAGAAATACTATCAATCACATTTTTCACAATATCACGGAGATCATTATTTTTGATATCCCTATTTTTTTTACCTGATTCTATTTTTGTAAAATCCAGTAAATCGAAGATCAGATTGCGCATTCCTTTTATCCTTTCTACTGATCTCTCAATCATTTCAGCATAATCGTCAATTTTGTCACCAATCTGTTTTTCTTTCATCATATTCAGATACCCTTCAATTGCATTGATGGGTGACTTCAATTCATGTGAGAGAACAGAAAGAAACTGAAACCTGATTTGTTTTCCTTCTTCTTTCATCTGTCTTGTCATCCTTTTCAGAAAAAAATTTTTTGTGATATTTTCAACTGATGTCTTCAGTTCCTGAGGGGTAAATGGTTTGGGAACAAAATTGAATGCTCCGTTATTGGTTGCTTTTATTGCAAGTTCAAGTGAGGCGTATGAAGTAATCATCATGACTGAAATATCAAATTCCTTCTCCTTGATATATTCCAGAACATCGATACCATCCATTCCGGGAAGTTTATTATCCAGAAGCACAATATCCACCTTTTTTGATTCAATTATATCAATTGCTGCTTCTCCGGATTCAGCTTCAAGAATTTCAAATGTGAAATCTTCATCCATAAAGGGATATCCAACTGAGAAATCTCTCAGCACCCTGACTGCACCAGCTCTGATGCCCGGTTCATCATCCACTACCAGTAGTTTTAGTGTGCTCATGGCTCATATTTTTAAAAGTTTATGAATCTCCCGTTGGAGTTGATCTGGTCTGATCCCTTTCTCAAGATACAGGTCGGCCTGTATCCAGTTTTTATCATCCCTGTCTTCAAGACTAAACATCATCCCTGTTTCGGCTGTCAATGCAGTTGCTATAATCACCTGTATTCCCGGAAATCTGTTCTTCAAACGATGACTGAGAATAAACCCACTATCCTTGTTCTCCATCATCAGGTCAAGAATTGCCAGATCAGGACGGCTCATTGTATTCATCATTGCTTCAGCTTCTTTTTGTCCAACTGCACTTACCACATTGTAATCCATATTTTCCAGCATAGTAGTCATCTGATAGATGATATCTATATCGTCGTCCACCAGGAAAATCGTTTTTTTATCTGTTGTTTTCATAACCAAATATTTTTTTTAAATGATCTTAGGTAATGTAATTTTAAATTCTGTTCCTGTTTTTCCTTTTTTGGGATCAGAATTGGATTTGACTTCAATTTTTCCACTGTGCATTTTTATAATTCCATATACCAGAGGCAATCCAAGTCCTGTTCCCTTGCCAATTTCCTTTGTCGTAAAAAAGGGAGTAAATAATTTATCCATGTGTTCTTCAGAAATTCCTGTTCCCGAATCAGCAATTCTGATTTCCACATTCTTGCTGTCTCCGTTCAAATATATATTCAATTCACCGCCATAAGGCATTGCTTCAACAGCATTCTTTTCAAGATTTGTGAACACCTGAATCATCTGATCAGGGTCAAGCATTACCCAGGGGTCTGACATCCCTGAATGAACCGCTGTCTTCACATTTTCGGGGATTACAACAGAACTCAGACTATGCTTGACAAATTCAACAATATCTACTTCTGTTACTTTAATCTTGTTTTTTCTTGCAAAATTCAACAAGCCGCCAACAATATTTTTACATCTGTCAGCCTGTTCAACAATAAGCTGTATATCCTTTCTGAGCGGATCCTCATGTTTCATTTCATCAAGCACAATATTGCTGTACATTGTAATAACTCCTAAAGGGTTGTTCAGTTCATGGGCAATTCCTGCTGAAATCTGACCCATATTTGCCAGTTTCTCAGAATGTTTCAATGCAAGTTTGGTATTTTTCAGTTTTTCATTCGAATCATTGAGCTCTTGAACAGAAACATGAAGCTTTTCGATGGCAAACGGCAAACACATTTCAGATTCTGCATATCCCTGAACCACAGCCACAGCATGTTCATAACAGGAATCATATCCACAAGCTCCGCAGTTGAGAAAGTCTTCATTTTTTTCCTTTCCCATTTTCTTCAGCACTTCTGTAACCTTGTCAGTGTCAGGGTCCACTGTTCTTCTGTCCAGCACAGAAAAAGTTTGAGAAAGGTCAAGGTGTTCATACTTGTTCATGTTTTGATGCCAGAGATTCATATCCTGATTTTTCATTTTTTCTTTCACATAACGGCTTACCCGTGATCTTTTGAAAAAGATTTTATTTTTATCGGTCATTCCCGGCCCCTGAATACACCCGTCACAACACAGGAGTTCCAGATTATAGCTGGAAATTTCACCATTCTCAAACTCTCTGATGGCCTCTTTAAAATTATGTCTTCCTGAATTAACAATGACACTTCCGAATGCAATATCATCACATGCCTTAAGGTTTTGTGAAAGGCCTCTGCTCACAGGAAACACCGCACCCATGTCGGAAGCCGGTCCGTCAAAATCAGAAACATCAGAAGCATCAGGATACACTGAATACTGCTGAAATAACTCTCTCAGTTCTTTAAATGTAAGTACGTTATCAACTTCATCTGACTCAGCTTTTTTTGCAACACAAGGTCCGATAAATACTGTTTTCACATTCTGTCCATAAACATGTTTTACAAGACGGGCTGTGGCAACCATTGGAGAAGCAATTGGGGCAATGCGATCAACAAGTTCAGGGCAAAAATGCTCTATGTAAAAAACAATTGCAGGACAGTCTGAAGAAATGAAAGTTTTTTCCGAGTTTTCTTCGAGCAGTTGTTTGTATCTGGCAGCAACAAGATCAGCACCGAATGCAACATCAAATACCCTGTCAAATCCAAGCTTACGAAGCATTCCAATCACCATCCGGCAATCTTCAAATTCAGTAAACTCGGCAGGAAAACTTGGAGCAAGAAGCGCTATTACCTGCATGCTTTTCACTGCCAGAAGCTGTTCGACCTCTGTCCTGAGATCCAGAACGACCTTGGCATGTTGACTGCACACTGAAACGCAATTGCCGCATCCAATGCATCTTTCACTTATCACTTCAGCCTGTCCGTTAATAATCTTAATCGCCTTTACGGGACATTCGCGTACACAAGTATAGCAAACTCTGCATTGATCCTTTACAGTGAATACCAGTTTATTTAGCTTGGCGTGCCCCATTGCATCCTCCTTTTTCTTTACTCATTTTTATAGCATGACATCCCTCTTTGAATATTGTGTGTGCAGCAATCTGTGACTCAGATGATCAAGTGGCTTTTTTAAGTATTCAATGTACAGTTGTAGAATTTCTGGATTTTTGTGTGACACCTTAATTGTTTCCTTGTCATCAATATCGTAAATTGCTTTCATTCTTGCTAATACTGATTCTTCAGAAGCTCCGATACGTTGTCCGCCACCATTGATGCATCCACAGGGACAAGACATCACTTCAATAAAATGATAGGACTTTTCTCCGCTTTTTATCAGTTCAATCAGTTGTCGGGCATTGGCAAGACCGTGAACAACTGCAACCCGGACAAGAAAATCATTGATCTTAATCTCTGCCTCTTTTGTGCCTTCCAATCCTCTGAGTGCCTGAATTTTAAATTGAATCAATTCTTCACCTGTTATCATATTGTAGGCTGTTCTGATGGCTGCTTCCATCACTCCCCCGCTTGCTCCAAAGAGCTTTCCGGCTGAACTGCGGAACCCCAAAGGTGAATCTGTTGTTTCAGGCTGAATATTGTACATGTCCACTCCAAACATTCTTATTAATTGACGCAATTCACGGGTTGTAAGAACTGCATCCACATCAGATATACCCATATTTGTCATCTCTTCCCGCTGAGCTTCAAATTTCTTTGCAGTGCACGGCATGACAGATACCGAATAAATATCCTCGGGTTTTTTTCCTGTTTTTTCAGCCCAGTACGATTTAATGATGGCACCCATCATTTGCTGAGGAGATTTACACGACGACAGATGAGGCAACATCTCAGGATAAAATTCTTCGGTAAACTTAACCCATCCCGGGCAACAACTTGTGAACATTGGCAGAGTGCCACTGTTAGTTATTCGCTGTATTAACTCTGAAGCCTCCTCCATAATGGTCAGGTCAGCGGCAAAGGTTGTATCAAACACAAAGTCTGCACCCACTTTTCTAAGTGCTGCGTTCATTATTCCATTAATATCCTTGCCTGCCTCCATATTAAATTCTTCTGCCAGCGAAACAGAAATAGATGGAGCATACTGAACAACTACTGTTTTTGAGGGATCAGCAAGCATGGAAAGAAGTTCTGTCAGGTGACTCTTTTCAGACAGTGCGCCAGTGGGGCAAACCATAATACATTGCCCACAATTGACACAACTTGAAGTATTGAGTGACTCTCTGAATGCAACACCGATAACTGAATTACTCCCCCTGTTAATAAAATCAATACATGCTACACCCATCACTTCTTCACAAACTCTGACGCATCGTCCGCAAAGAATACATTTATCAGGATCTCTGACAATACTTGCGCTTGCCCTGTCTAAATGATTGTGATTCTTCGGCCCACGTATTCTTCTCTCTCTGACATTCAGAACCTCTGAAAGATCCTGTAGTTCACAGTTCTTATTTCTTACACAATATAAACAATCATCAGGATGATTTGACAGCAACAGTTCCACTATTGTTTTTCTTGACTCTGTCACTCTCGGCGAATTGGTGAGGATTTTCATACCTTCTTCAACCGGAGTTGAACAAGATGTTACAAGTTTATTTGTTTTAACATTTTCCACAACACACATTCTACACGATCCTGAGGGGAATTTCCCTTTCAGATGACAGAGCGTAGGCACTTTGATGCCACTTCTGTTCAGCGCATCGAGAATAGTTTCACCTTTTCTGGCTTCTATACTGGTATTATTAACTTCTATTAAAAAACTCATGTCTCAGGTTATTAAGTTTATACAAAAGTGATTGCATCGAATTTACAGGCTTCAAAACATGCACCGCAACCAATGCATTTATCTTCAACTATAAAATGTGGAGCTTTCTTTGAACCAAGGATGGCATTGACAGGACATTTCTTTGAACAAACAGTACATCCAGTACATTTATCAACTTCAATTTTAAACTCTCTCAGATTCTGACATACAGAAGCAGGACATTTTCTGTCAAACACATGAGCTTCATATTCATCCCTAAACCAACGAAGTGTGCTTAATACAGGGTTGGGTGCTGTTTGTCCCAGTCCGCACAATGAGGTATCCCTGATCACCTGACACAGCTTTTCAATCTGCATAACACCTTTAAAACGATCAAGTGCTTCAGTATGTGAGGGTGATGGTTTTGAAGTTATACTTTCAAGAATTTCCAGCAATCGCTTAGTACCTTCCCGACAGGGAATACATTTACCGCAGCTTTCCCGTTGGATGAATCCCATAAAAAACTTGGCCACATCAACCATGCAGGTATCTTCATCCATCACCACAAGTCCACCAGAACCCATCATAGCTCCCACACCTATCAGCGATTCATAATCTACCTGTATATCCAGGTTTGCTTCGGTGATACAACCTCCTGAAGGACCACCGATCTGCACTGCTTTAAATTTTTTGTTGTTTCTTATTCCACCTGCAATATCAAAAAGTATCTTTCTGACAGTAGTACCCATGGGTATTTCCACCAGCCCTGTCAGGGCAATTTTTCCAGACAGTGCAAAAACCTTCGTTCCTTTACTGTTTTGGGTTCCAGTTGAGGCAAACCACTCGGCTCCTTTTTCAATAATTGAGGAAACATTTCCAAATGTTTCCACATTATTAATAACAGTAGGTTTCCCAAACAATCCACTTGTTGTAGGAAAAGGCGGCCTGGGGCGGGGCATCCCCCTCTTGCCCTCAATACTGTGCATCAGTGCTGTTTCTTCACCGCACACAAATGCCCCTGCACCTTTTTTTATTTTAATATGAAGATCTACCCCCGTACCAAAGATGTCTTTTCCAAGCAATCCATATTCCGATGCCTGTTTGAGTGCTTTTTCGAGCCTCTCAATAGCCAATGGATATTCAGCCCGAATATATATATAAGCAACGGTTGCACCAATGGCATATGCACCAATGGCCATACCTTCTATGAGTCTGTGAGGGTCGCCTTCAATTACAGCTCTATCCATAAATGCTCCGGGATCGCCCTCGTCAGCATTACAGATTAAATATTTCTGATCACTTTGCGCTGAAGTAGCAAACTTCCATTTTCTTCCTGTGGGAAAACCTCCTCCTCCTCTGCCTCTGAGACCGCTTTTTTCAATAATTTCACAAATTTCAACAGGAGAATGGACGCTGATTGCCTTAATATAACTTTTATATCCTCCCCTGGCGATATATTCTCTGATATCTGTGGGATCAATGACCCCGCAGTTTTTTAAAACAATTCTTTTCTGAGGTTTAAAAAACGGGTGATCCTGTAGCATCTGAACTCCTTTCCAGGCAATGGCTCCTTCAGTCTCAATCTGTCCAAGAATCATGTTTGATGATGGCAACTCTATCTGAAATATACTGTCAAGCAGATTTTTTACCATGTCACCGGTGACTTCGCAAAATGAAATTCTGTTCCGGCCTGGCAGACACACATCCATAACCGGCTCAACTGCACACAGACCAACACAACCTGTCTCAATAATGTCCGCATCTATTTCACTTTCATCCAGATACTTTCTAACCATGAAAAGAGTATCACCGGCACCGGCACCCAGTCCGCATGTTCCGCAACCTACAAATATCACAGGCTTTTCAAGTTTTTCATGCTTAAGAACTGCGATTTTTTCGAGAACTTCGCTATCTTTTGAGTTATTTGAGTAATCTCTCAATACTTCATTGAGAAGAAAGTCTTTTACTGAAGTAGTAGTTTCCTCATTCATGACTGTTCCTTATTTTGATAGTTTTCCAAAATTTGCTTTATAGATTCCCCGGTCAGTTTTGCATGAAAACTTCCATTAACAGAAACAACTGGGGCCAAGCCGCATGCACCGATACATGCCACAACTTCAATACTGAATAATCCATCCCTTGAAGTGTTTCCTGCCTTCACCCCAACAAATTTTTCAATTTCTTCAAGAACAGTTGCTGAACCAAGCACATGACAGGCAGTACCCCGACACACCTGAATATGGTACTTGCCAAGAGGCTTAAACCGGAACTGATTATAAAATGTGGCAACACCATATATTTTACTTACAGGAATGTTAAGATATTTTCCAACTTCGATAACAGAAGATTTTGAAAGATACCCCTCTATTTCCTGTATGTCCTGAAGTATAGGGATTAGGTTTTCGCATCTGCCGGCCGGATAGTTTTGTAAAAGATTCTGAATATTTGCTTCCATCACTTCATGCGTTTTGAAAACCGGATCCAGAACAGGAATCGATGCGATCCCTATTCTGCCGGTTAAAATTATTAACTCAAATGTTTTGCAATTTCTTCTTTTATTATTGCTGCATCAACAGGCTTGCGGATAAATCCTTTTACAGGGAACCAGTAAGTTTTTCCATCTTCGCCCTTATAGTCAATTCCTGCTGTTCCATCTGTAATGTTCTTAACCAGAAGCACCTGCAGATCCTTAAAATTGGGGTCTTTCCTGTATTCTCGTGCCATTTCTTGAACACTTGCTTTGGATGTCACCAGAATATCAATTGAAGATTGAATCAGAAAAGGAATGTCTTTGAACTCGGGACTTGAAAGAATTTCCTGGGCCATTTCAAACCCTTCATAATGTGTAGTCATCATCACATCTAAAATGGCAAGATCAGGCTTTTCAGTTCTGAGTTTTTCGAGTCCTTCTTCTTTGTTTAAAGCTGAGATTACGGTATAACCTTCTTTGGTTAATACTGCTTTTACTACTGTGATCACATCGATATCATCGTCTACGATCAGAATTTTTTTTGTTGTTTCCATGATTTTAATTTTTTAAATGTTACAAACTATTTTGGTGCTGATTTGATTGTTCATGTTCATGATGTAAAATTACATCCATGACACTCCGCAATTAAGAGAGCATTGTTCCGATTTGCACCGTTGAAAACAACTGTTTTTCTTATTCAAAAACCGATACTTTTCTGCAATTTTTAAACAAAGAAGAATTCAACCAAAAGCTGAAAATCCAGCAATGAATTTGGAAAGCATAAAAAAAAACTGCCTCGCAATGGAGGCAGTTTTCAGTAGTAAGAATACATATTGTAATTTATTTCTGAATCACAAAATACTTAGTATTGAACATTTCATTTCCTGTTATACAAAAAGAATAAGTTCCTGAAGGAAGATGCATCAGATTCAGCTGTACACGGTTGAATTAATCAGAAATGATATCATTCTGCTCGTACACTATCTGACCATTGGCATTGGTAATAATAAGTTTTAATGTATTACCAGGTAATACTGAAAATTCAACCCAAAACTGTCCGTTGCTTGGATTTGGAATAACAGCAATAGAAGTATTGGAGATTGATTCGTTTACTCCGGTACAATCATTTACAGTAATATCAAAAGTAGCTTCAGTTCCTGATCCGCAATCATTGATACCTGCAACAGAAAGTGTTCCTGAAGTAGCATTCTGAGCAAAATAAAGAGTAACAGAATTGCCCGTACCATTTATTGTAACATTGGTTCCTGAATAACTCCAGTAGTATGATTGTGCATTTGCAATCGCAGGGACACTGAATTGGACTGCATTCTCTCCTGCACATACTGTATCTGTTCCTGAATATTCAAACTGAATAATAGGTTCAAGACCAAAGTTGCCATCAAAATACTAAATATTTGTCACGTTGTTATCAATGAACCATCTGTCAAAATGTCCGGAAGTACTATTGTCCTAAATTTTAAACATAAGACGGGTATTGGCATCAGTATATCTGCAGATGATTTCGACAAACCTCACCTGTGCAGCAGTATTATAGTTTGCTTTGAGAGTGATACAACCATCAGTCTGAGTACTGCCAGTCAATGTAATATAATTATAAACTGTTGACCCGGGAACATAAAGAGAACTGTCAATAATCTGCCAGTCACCTACTGCCTCATTCCAGCCCGGAACAGTGCTTGAATTGGCATAATTAAAATGTTCACAAGTGATCTGTGATATTGAAGATAATTGAAACAATATAACAAAAGCAAAAAAACAGGGGGGGGTTCATTGCACTAATTTTTTGCGAAAAGAACAAATTTATATTGAAATACTAAAAATTTGGTCGAAATTGATTTTTGCTTATTCTTCAGAACATTTTTATTTCACACAACTCAACACCAAATATCATTGTACTAATTTATGTAATTTTGCTCTATGAGCATACACCACACATACATGAACAGATGCCTAGAGCTGGCCAGGATGGGCAGGCAGCATACAGCCCCCAATCCTATGGTTGGTGCTGTCATTGTTAAGGGCAATAAAATCATTGGAGAAGGTTATCATAAAAGATATGGCGGGCCACATGCTGAAGTTGTTGCAGTAAACAGTGTAGGCAACAAGTCAATCCTCTCGGGCAGCACAATGTATGTCTCTCTTGAACCTTGTTGTCATTACGGAAAAACACCTCCATGTACATCCCTGATTATTTCGTCAGGCATCAGTGAAGTGTATATTGCCACAGTTGATCCCAATCCGGAAGTGAGCGGAAATGGCATTAAAATTCTTCAGGATGCAGGGATAAAAGTGCATTCCGGAATTCTTGAGGAAGAAGCAAAAAAACTGAATTTACGCTTTAACACATTTCACATACACCAGCGACCGTATATCATTCTAAAATGGGCACAATCTGCAGACGGCTTTATTGACATCATCCGCACTGAAGGGAAAAAAGGCATCTCATGGATCAGCAATCAGTATTCAAAGCAGATTGTACATAAATGGCGTTCCGAAGAAGCTGCCATTCTCATCGGAACCAACACTGCAATCAATGACAATCCCATGCTGACAACCCGGGAGTGGTCAGGAAAATCTCCACTGAGATTACTCATTGACAGAAACTTCAGGACTCCATTCAATGCTTCAATATTTTCTGATGATGCTGAAACATGGTGTTTCTATGACCGGAAACTTGAAATTCCAGAGGATTTCCCTAAGCATGCAAAAGCAAAATCGCTTGACTTTTCAGAGAATATTATTCCCGAGATTTTAACACTTTTATACAGAAGAGGAATCAACTCAATGATTGTTGAAGGTGGGAAGTTTACGCTTGAGATGTTTATCAAATCGGAACTCTGGGATGAGGCAAGGGTTATCTCTGGAAAAATCCGGTTCGGTGATGGAATCGTTGCACCCTCACTGAAAGCAACTATAATAAAGCAAGAAAGACTTCTTGATGATATTATCACATACTACAAAAGATAAACAATGATATATCTCATTTCTGCACTGATATTTTCACTGCTGATAATAATAAGTTTCAAACTGTTACCACGAAGAAATATCAGCATAGCTCAGGCTATTACTGTCAACTATATCACCGCCGCAATACTTGGATTTTCAACTCTGGGAATAGTCCCATCTGACAGTTTTTTTTCTGCACAGTCCTGGTCGTTCACTGCGCTGATCAGTGGAATTTTTCTTATTGTAGTGTTTAACATTTTTGCACTCTCAACTGAAAAAGCAGGTGTGGCAATCACTGCTGTTTCTGGAAAAATGTCAGTTGTGATTCCTGTGATTCTGGGAGCAGTCATTTTTAACGAAAGTATCGGCGTCATAAAAATTACAGGTATCCTTTTGGTTTTGATATCATTCTGGCTGGTTTTCAAAAAAAAGGAAGGGTACAAACTGAAACCGATATTGATCATACTCCCCATTTTACTGTTTCTGGGAAATGGCATCAATGATTCTATTTTGAAATTTGCCCAATATCATTATATCAGAACCGATGCCGGCTATGTTGAGTTTCTTACATCTGCCTTCAGTATTTCCTTTTTCTTCGGAATAATCATTTTAGGAATAAGAATCCTTTTGAAAAAAGAAACACTTCATTATAAAAATATAGTTGCAGGAATGTTGCTGGGAATACTGAACTGGTTTTCCACTTTGTTCTTCCTAAAAGGACTTGGACAAATGAATGTTTCGGTTTTCATTCCTGTGTTTAATGCAGGACTGGTTTCTGCTGCTGCTTTAGTTGGATTATTTATCTTCAAAGAATCACTTAGTAAAATCAACGTATTAGGTATTCTATTCTCAATTGTAGCCATCACGCTCATCGCCTATGCAAACTGAAACAGAAGATTTTTCTTTTCTTACGATTGAAAAACCCTCAAACAGTGTTTTCAGAGACAGGAACAGTCGTTTTCTGGCCTTTGCCTTTCCCGTTGAGCATGAAGAAGATATCCAGCATTCACTGTCAGAGCTCAAAAAACAATATCACGATGCACAACACTTTTGCTATGCCTATATTCTGGGTTATAATCAGTCAAAGTGGAGAGCCAATGATGATGGTGAACCTTCCGGATCAGCAGGTATGCCAATATACAATCAGTGTCTTTCATTGAATCTGACAAACATTCTTGTTGTTGTGGTCCGATATTTTGGTGGCACCAAGTTGGGGGTTCCTGGACTAATCAGTGCCTATAAAACATCAACACGCATGGCTCTTGATCAGGCTAAGATAATCAGAAAATTTATCACAGAAACATTTGAAATTGTTTTCCCATGGAGTGAAATGAATTATGTGATGAGCTATATCAAAAACGAGAATATTGAAGTTATCAGCAAAGAGTTTACCGAAAATTGCAGCATGGTAATAAAAGTACCTC
>CAYRXH010000045.1:0-19616 GCA_964428185.1 uncultured Bacteroidales bacterium | reverse complement strand
AAACACTGAGAAAAACGTAAGTGATATCACACAACCTCACAATATCGGCAAGCAGAATGATGAAAAACTCAGAATATTTTACAAAAGGACAGAAAAGAAATTAAATGCTTTATAAAACATTGAGTTACTTCATCATACATCCTTTTAATCTACAGAACTAACATAAAATAAGAATTATTATCTCATCCGTTTGATAGCACAGATTGCTTTTTACATCGGACTAATTGTAACTGTTCTGAGTTTGCTTGGTTTACCATCATTCTGTAAACTGCCGGTATAGAAAGTCTTACACCAAAATGCTCCGACAAATCAAGTACTGTTGCTATTTTACTGACCGGATTGGCCAAACGGCCCATCACAATATGAAATAGATTTTTTACTGCATACACTTTTCTTTAACCATCCGGTATAACATCGTCAAAACCCGCTTCTTTGCAAAATTGCCCATATACTTCATGTATGCCAAGTATAATACGTTTTTCCTCACGAAGATTCTTCAGAATAACATTTATTGGTCCATCATTCGCTCTGTTTCGTGATTCAATGGCCATTTGTGCCATTGTTTCAGGTGAAAAAAGGGTAGCTTGCGTTTCTGACTCTGTTGAAGCCTTGACATATTCGGCAAGGTCTTTTAAACGTTTTAATTCCTCATCATTAAAAGCAGTTTCAACGTGTCGAAAGATACGTTGTTTCACTTTATCCCCTTCGCGCATACTTTCAACTATTTGCACGACTTTTTTTGGTGAATTGGGCGATGTTTTAACTCTTACAAACATGCCACAAAAATTATTATTAGGCACGACAATCGCACTTTTTAAAATTTAAAAAATGTATCTTCCTGACCCAATGATGTTTAATATTTATAAAAAATGAAAATTTTGAAAAAATCGCCAAATAATAAAAAAATCACAGTCCTTGTTGGATATATATTTGTTGTTGTAGGAAGTCTAGTGATTGCCTTGTCATATACCGATTCCATTTCTACAGAGAATACCCTGATTTGCCGAGATTCTTGTTTTGTCACTGTTTCGATGGATTTTTGCAATATGGGTAGGAAACTACATGATCACTCATAGGCACTGCAACTGAGCAATAAAAATGCATGAGAAGAATAATAAGTGATAAATAATAGAAAGCATATTGTATCACCTATCACACGCGCTTACTTAAACGCCGTTTCACTGATTCCTTCCTTGTCAAGCCTGAGTTTATCAAAATACTCAGGAACAGGGCAACCCTTGAGTTTATCTACATACATTTTTGCCAGATACTGTGACAGCATAAATCCGTGTCCTCTTAGTCCGATAAACAATCCCAGAGAAGGATCAATGACATAGCGTGGTTCAACATAATATCCTGACCAAACTGCCTGAAATCCCACAGATGACAATTGAGGAATCCAGTTAACAAAAATTTCAGATATGATTTCCAGAAATTGCTGGGAACTGATTTTTAGATTTTTGTCGGTTTCCATAGGGTCAACAGCGGGTGATGCGCAACCGATGATCTGACCCGTTTCTTTCAATTGTTGTCCGTACACTGCAGAAAACCCTTTATACTTCCTCCGGTCGATAAGCATATCAAGCGTGTCACCGTTTTTTCCAAGCATGGGTAGGCGACGTGTAATAAATGCCTGATGTTTCACAGGATATATACCGGTTTCAAATCCCAATTTTCTTGCAAACTTTTCGGCTGTAGGACCTAATGCATTTACAAAAAGAGGTGTTTCATATTCAACATACTCCCTTTCATGATTGTATGTCAACACAATATAGTTGTTTGCCTTTCTTTCAACATCAATAATTTTGCAATCTTCCTGAACTATACCACCACTTTGTATAGCAATCCTGCGGATGAGGTCAATGGTTTTACCAGGGGAGGCCTGCCAGCAGTTGCGGGTAATCAGTGCAGCCTGATATGTTTTCAGATTGTTGTTAAACCATGATGAAATCTCCTTACTGAAGTCCCGTGCTTCGACCATATCTGCATCCGACCATGCCATGGAAGCCTCAAGCGCTTTGTATGTAGCATCATCGTGTGCAAAAGTAATATAACGGATTGGTTTGTAATCTATGTTTTTTATTGATTGAAGTTCTTTGAAAATCTGGAGATTGTGTTGGGCAATATCTGAAAGTTCAGGAACGCTGAAAGCAGGTCGTCCACCGGCAATATTTCTCCATGATGCTCCTCTGTCATGATTGACAAGCACGGGTTTCATTCCTGCCTCTGCAAAATAACGAAACAGTGCACTTCCTCCGATGCCGCCACCGGCAATGAGCACCGGAACTTCAAGTTTTCTAATGCTTCCTTTTCCTAAAAACGGTATGAGCTTTTCGGGAGCATTTTTGGGATACATCTCAACCATCGAAATCTGATTTGAGAGTGGTGCTCTAGGAGTTGCATCACCAACAACCGAAATTCCGGTCTGAGAAATGGCCTGTTTGAGCCTTTTTATACAGCGTTTTCCGCGGCATGCTCCCATGCCCAGACGAGTTGTATGTTTTATCTCATCCACTGAGATGAATTTCCTGTCGCCAATGGTTTCTATAATCTCATCAAAAGTCACATCATCACAATGACACACATACGTGGGAGCTTCTGTTATCATTTCCACAGGAGTCATTTTCACGGGTTCGGGGTAGTTGTCCACCGTAATAAATCCACGTACTTCCATCAGTCCTTCGCCCTGAAGATCTTTGGAGACCACACGAACGATGTTTGTTTTATTCGGCTTCTTTAATACCTTTTCAATACATCCTGTGCCCAGCTTTTCGCCCTGATTATTCACAAGATATACATCTACATTTTCCTCAACTTCATATTCTACGGGCAGAAAAAGTTTTCCTTTGGGAAGATTATATCCAAATATTGCCAACCCCGGACACTGATAAACACATTCCATACAACCCACACATTTGCTGAAATCTATATTGGGGACAGTGCTTGTTGAGGATTTGGTAATGGCCCCCTGCGGACATGAGAACGCACACGGATTGCATGCAAAACCATACAAACAGTCAATCAGAACAAACGGTTTGTCAAGTCTTGAGGGCTCAGGAACGAATTCCTTTTCTATAACACGGATAGGATGTTGCTGAGAATCAATGTATTCTTTGGAAACATCGAGATATGCATCATAATTATAACGTTTTCCGGCAGCTTCAAGAATTTCATATCCCACCTGTTTACCCCGGAGTACAGCACTTGTTCCTTCACCAATGCGAATGGCATCACCTGCTCCGAAACAGTTTCTTCCAAACACTTCGTTCCCCTTGATCAGCAGTTGGTCATCAGGGACGAGGCCTGTGCAAATATTGATCATATCGATGCCTTCAATCAGTTGTTCAGTACCGTGAATTGCCTGAAAATTTTCACATTGTGCAACAATAGCGCCTTTGATTCCTGTTTTGTCTTCATTGGGAATAGCTTTCAGCAGAATATGTGATAGCATCACAGGAATTCCCATTCTTCGAACACGGTTTGCCTGCACAGGGAAACCGCCTTCCCTATTCTGAGCCTCAATGATTGCCTTGACCCTGGCACCTGCCTGCATGAGCTGATAGGACACCAGATAACCGATGTTGCCGGCACCTATGGTGAGGACATTTTTCCCCAGAAGCGTATGTTCTGTATTCATCATTTTCTGAACAACTGCAGCAGTATAAACACCTGGAAGATCGTCATTTTCAAAAGCAGGCATAAAAGGAACAGCACCTGCTGCTACTACAAGAAATTTAGTATCAATGAAATAAATTTCATCAGTTTGAATATTCTTCACAGCAACACGTTTTCCCTCAAGGATATCCCATACTGTGGAGTTAAGAAAAATTCCGGTATGGTCGTCTCCTGCAAGAGTTCGTGAAATCTCAAATCCTCTCATTCCACCATATTTCTTTTCTTTTTCGAAAAAGAAAAACTGATGTGTCTGCATATTAAACTGTCCGCCAATTTCACGGTTTGCATCCACAACAATGTTTGAAATTCCATGTTCATTTAATATTTCACGTGTGGCAAGTCCAGCAGGTCCTGCACCGATGATAACAACACGGGTATGATACACACTGAATGCATCTTTGTTGTTTTGCTCCTGAACAGGAGGTGTATATTCATGTGGAATTTCAGAAACTTCTTTCACATCATCTACCAAAGTGATACAAATCCTTCGAATTTGCCCGTCAACAAGCATTTCGCAAGCACCACACTTGCCTATGCCACACTCAAGGCTTCTGTTGCGATCGCGTAAACTGTGTGAGTGAACTGGAAATCCAGCCTGATGAAGCGCTGCTGCAATGGTGTACCCTTTTTCACCTTCAATCTGAAAATTGTTATAGAAAAATTTAACTTTATTATTTTTATGAATGTTCAGAATTGGATGTTTGTCTATTTTGTACATGATAGTTTGTTTGGATATAAAATTTCAACACTGGCAAAATTATATGTTTTGATTTGAAACATTAAAAAAATATCAAATAAAAAAATGTAATGGAAATGATTGATTTTTTAAGCAGTTTTATGAATACAAAGCAACTTTATGAAAAAAATACAGTTCTAAATTGTGTTATATAAGAAAGAATATGGATATTTTTCTACTTAAACAATTACCCATGAAAAAGTTTATCATCTTACTAATGCTGATTTTGTCAGTATTATGTATTGCGAATGCCCAGCAACGCATTGTATTACAGACCGAAAACAATGGTCTCAGAATCGAAAACAAAAATGGGTTGACATTTACGGACGGATTTTCATTCACCGAATTCAGTATTCAGCAGGTCAGTACTCCTGAAGGGATGTTTGCAGATTTCTAAGCTCCTGATTTTGCTTTCAGGTTTAATGAGGGGAATCATCCTTCAATTCTGACTGCATTCAGCAAGTAAGCCACTATTGACTTTATATACATTTACTTTATTATCCGTAATCTTTGTGAGATTCCGGTATTTTTAGCAATGATCATAGAAAACAAGTGAAAAGATTTTCTAATTTTGAAAAAAAATCATAATGATTTCAGTCTTTCTGATTCTTTTTTATATCCTAACACCTATGGCAATTCTCTATCTCACATGGAGATCATCTGTCGCATCGAAAATCGGGTCAGTGCTGATCGCTTATGTTGCAGGTCTTGTGTTGGGGAATGTTGGGTTGCTTGAGGAACATCACAGAGAAATACAAAACCTTCTCACAACTGTCACAATTCCACTTGCACTTCCTCTTCTGCTTTTTTCAATGAATGTCAAGCAATGGATATCCGGATTGAAAAACACTTTACTTTCTATGATTCTGGGCATTATTTCTCTGCTCATTCCGGTGATCGGAGGTTTTTACCTTTTTGGCCAACACATTGAGGAATCATGGAAAGTGGCGGGGATGCTTACTGGAGTATATACAGGGGGCACACCCAATCTGGCAGCCATCAAACTGGCATTGGGAGTTGCCAATGAAACCTATATTCTGACCCATACCTATGACATGATCCTAAGTGCCATTTTTCTGTTATTTGTAATGTCTGTTGCTCAGAGAATATTGTTGTTGTGGCTCAGACCATACCGTTTTACGGGAAAACCCGATCAAAACAATTATGATATCACTGAAATACAACCGAAAGACCCGTTTTTTTCAGTGTTCTCCAGAAAAATCATTGTTCCCCTTTCAGGAGCAATTGGAGTATCGGTTGTAATATTTGCTTTGGGCGGAGGCTTGAGTATGATTGTCCCTGAAAATTCCTCAATGGCAGTTGCCATCCTCACAATAACTACTTTGGGCATCGCTGCCTCATTAATTCCGCACCTTAACAGAGTTAAAAAAACATTCGATGCAGGCATGTATCTGATACTTATTTTCAGCATTGTTGTGGCATCCATGGCCGACTTCAGCAATTTTGAATTTGTAGCACTGGATCTTTTACTCTATATTACTGTTTGTGTTTTTGGATCATTCTTTTTACATGTACTTCTTGCTCGTGTTTTCAAAGTGGATGCAGATAATGTAATCATTGTTTCCACAGCCCTTGCATGTTCTCCTCCTTTTGTTCCTGTGGTTGCTGCATCACTGAAAAACAAGGAAATTATTCTTTCCGGACTCACCGTGGGTATCATCGGTTATGCCATCGGTAATTACCTCGGCATTTCAATTGCCTGGATTCTTCATTCTTTTCACTTTTAAATCTGTGAACTATCATGAAAAAAATTACTCTGATTCTGCTTTTTCACATTTCTTTCATTCATCTCATTTCGCAAACAGATACTGTCAACATCAAAACAGGATGGACTCTGGGTCTTCTCCCTTCAGTGGCTTTTGACAGTGACCTGGGTTTCAAATACGGCGGGCTTGTCAATTTTTATAATTTCGGAGATGGCTCGACTTATCCCAATTACAAGCATTCCATTTATCTTGAAATTGCCCGGACAACCAAAGGTGGTGGTTTGAATCAGCTTTTCTTTGATTCAGGACACCTGTTCAGGGGAAAAGACATCAGAGTGACTGCAGACCTGAGCTGGCTTACCGAACAGGCGCTGGATTTTTATGGGTTTAACGGTGCCGAGGCATTTTATATTCCCGAAGTTGCAGATGAAAACTCAGATGAATATATTTCACGAATGTTTTACCGCCATGAACGGAAAATGTTGAGAGGATACGCTGATTTTCAGGGGAATATAACATCCAAAGAATTTCGTTGGCTTGCAGGAGGTGCATTCTATGGATATCAGATCGGAACAGTTGACATTGATCGTCTCAACAAAGGAAAAGACCCTGATGACCTGCTCCCCGATACAGTAACATTATATGACCTCTATGTGGAAAACAATATTATTCCTGAAAACGAAGCTGATGGAGGCAGCCTGAAGCTACTGAAAGCTGGATTGATATATGATACACGAGATATTGAAGCCAATCCATCCAGGGGAATCTGGTCTGAAGCTATCATAATGACCGCACCACGATTTTTCGGAAACACAGAAAACGCTTTTACAAAATTTGTAGTCACCCACAGACAATATTTTACTCTGCTTAAAGACAGACTTACTTTTGTTTTCAGACTTGGGTTTCAGACAACTATTGACGGAGATGCTCCTTTTTACTTTCAACCCCTGCTTATCAGTTCATATTCTCCTTCTACAATCACTGAGGGCTTAGGTGGTGCTAAATCTCTGCGGGGAATCATGAGAAACAGATTAGTGGGAGATGGAATCACTTACGGAAATTTTGAGTTCAGATACAAAATCTTCAAATTTATTGCTGCAAAGCAAAACGTGTATATTGCCCTCAATCCTTTTATGGATGCCGGAATGATTGTGAAAAGAATTGAAAGTTGGAGAACGATAAGCGGAACTGTTCTGGATAATTACTACAATTCATCAAAGGAGACCATCCATCTTACAGCAGGTTGTGGTCTGCATATCGCTCTGAACGAAAATTTTGTGCTAGCCATTAATTACGGGCGTGCGCTCAATGCTCAGGACGGTAAAAGCGGATTGTATATCGGAACAAACTGGTTGTTTTAGTAGGTGAAATGAAAAAAAATGTTTCCCTATTTTCTCTCGGTCGTGATAGGATGATTTAAGAAAACTTTTTATGAAATTCAGTTTATATTGAACCACAAAGTTCTCAGAGTTTTTTGCACAAAGATCACAAAGACTTCTTAATAAGACTTTATAATCCACTCTTTATACCCAGCTCTTTTTTCAGTTGCTCAATATATTGATCCAGTTTATTGCACATTGATTCATACTCATTCAGCTTGTTCAAAGTCCCCTTTACGCTGAAATAGAATTTAATCTTTGGTTCAGTACCTGAGGGTCTCATGGTGATTTTGGATCCATCTTCCAGAATATACTGTATCACATTGGACACGGGCAGTTCAATGGCTGAGTGTGTTGCGGTGAGCAGATCAGTGGATTTTTGCAGATAGTAATCAAGAACTTTCACAATCTTGCGACCGGCTAAAGAAATCGGAATAGTAGCCCTGAAACACCCCATCATGGCTGAAATTTCCTGCATCCCTGAAATTCCTTTTTTTGTCAGTGAAACTAGTCCTTCACGATATAGTCCAAACCGTAAAGCAATATCCATGAGAATTTCAGAGAGATTTTTCCCCTGTGATGCTGCCCATGCTGTTGCCTCAGCAACAAGACAGGCTGTCATGACTGCATCTTTGTCCCTGATAAAATCTCCGGCCAAAAATCCGTAACTCTCTTCGCCGCCACAGATGTATTCATATTTTCCTTCATACACCCTGATAAGATCAGCAATATATTTGAAACCTGTGAGTACCTCAAAACACTTCACACCGTAAGCGAGCGAAATGTCGTTGAGCAAATCAGTTGTCACAATAGTTTTAACAACCATCTTCTTCTCATTGATTAACCCTTGTTCTTTCATTGAATGAAGAAGATAATAAGTGAGAACAGCAGCAGTCTGATTGCCGTTCAGCAATTCATAGCTTCCGTCTCGCAGCCTCACTCCAACTCCCAGTCTGTCAGCATCAGGATCTGTAGCCATAAAAATAGCTGCTCCGGTTTCAGCTGCTTTTTCAATACAAAACTGCAAACCAGCTTTTTCCTCAGGATTGGGGGAAACTACCGTTGGAAAATTTCCATCGGGAATGTTTTGCGGAGAGACTTCTATAACACTTTGAAAACCAAACCGCTTCAGTGCTTCGGGCAATATCTTGTATCCGGTTCCATGAAGAGGTGAATACACGATTTTTATGTCTGAAAACCGCTTTGCCAGTTCGGGATTCATACTTACTGTTTTTAATTTGGAAAAGTACCTTTCATCAATTTCACGCCCTATGACTGAAATGAGATTTGAGTTTCCAAAAAAGTTTACTTCATCTGGAGATTTTATTTTTTTTACTTCACCAATCACGCCTTCATCGTGTGGTGGAACCAGCTGGCCACCGTCATTCCAGTAAACCTTATATCCGTTATATTCTTTCGGATTATGTGAAGCTGTAATCATAATCCCTGCATTGCATCCAAGTTCCCTCAATGCAAATGACAATTCAGGAGTAGGTCTGATGTCATCAAACACATATACCTGAATCCCGTTTGCTGAAAGTACAGCAGCACTTACATCACAGAAAAACTGTGAATGGTTTCGTGAATCTCTTGCAATAACAACTGATATTGTCTGTCCAATAAACTGTTTTATCAGATAATTGGAAAGCCCCTGAGTGGCCATTCCAACGGTATATCTGTTCATTCTGTTGGTGCCAAGCCCCATCACACCACGCAAACCTCCGGTTCCGAATTCCAGGTCAGTAAAAAATGCGTCTTCCAGTTGTTCCGGAAAATTATTTTGCATGCTAATGATTTCTTCCTTATCCTTATCTTCGATGGATTCAGATGCTAGCCACCGCTTCAGAATTTCTGTTCTTTGACTGTTCATAGACCACTTTTTCTGCAAATTTAGACAAATTCATTTGAACGAATTAATATCCGGGCTTGAACTTTTTTATTTGAAAATACACTCATTTTCCGGAAAATATTTAAAATATTGTATCAGTTAACAGTAATTGTATGTTTAAACAAAATTTATCATGAAGTCAATGAGTTTAAACTGCCGGCTATCAGCTTCTTTGCAAGTTGCTATGCTTTTATTATTTGAGAGTTCTGTTTTTGGACAGGAAGAAATTCTGTTCCCTAGGACTGAAATATTTATTGCCGTACCTGAACATTACGAGTTGCTGACCAATGAGGATGGATCACCTGTTCTTTTTAATGCTGGTACAGAGACTGTTGTTGTGGTTGAAACAGTGGATGATTCAGGGTGTCCTATTCTGAAAAAAAGTTATGAACAGACGTATTTCAGTTACAGAAATCTGATGCTGATGATTCAACAGGACCAGGAGTTACCTGATGGTACTGCTGCAATTAAATTTATCTGCAAGTAAACCATAAAAGATCAAAATGGAGCAGTGCCGGTATCCTTCAGGGTAATAATATTTGCAGGAGGAAGTGACAGCAGAACATTAATTGTTACGGCAAGAATCCCTGAAAATCTGGCTGATCAAATGACCAATGCGGTGATGAACATGTTTTACAGTATTCATTTTTAGTGAATCTTTTTTAGGAGATAGAATTACGGAATATTTTCTGACTGGCTGATATAACTTCAAGAAAAAAGTATTACTTTTGACAATAAAAAATTACAATTTAAATTGAGAGATATGAAAAAAGCAGTTTTTAGTTTTATTGTAGCTTTATTCTGTATAACTTCTTTTGCACAGGAAGAAGGCGAATCAGGTTCTTCAACAAGGCTTAAGAAAACCGACAGGGTGGTTCTGGATGTGTTTTATGATATGTGGCAGGATGTGCCAGATGGCCTGAATTTTAAATCAATTCAACCCGGAGTTGCATATACTTCATTTCAGGATTTTCCCCTTGGGAATTCCAATTTTTCATTTGCATTGGGTGTTGGCATAAGTGTTCACAATATGCATACTGACGGACTTCTTACAGTTGATACTGCTGGAAATACAGAATTTATGACTATCCCTGCAACAGTGACGTTTGGCGGCCAGACCAAGGATATTTCATATAAAATCAATAAACTGACACTCACTTATATTGAATCGCCCATTGAGTTCAGATTCAGAACGAAAAGTGTGCATCCGTTTAAGATTTATGCAGGATTTAAACTTGGACTACTTATTCAGGAGCATACCAAGTATGTGGGTGATGATTTTATAACCGGATCAGACAATGAAATTAAGTTTAAGGAATACAAACATCAGAATTTTGAAAATCTTCGTTATGGTCCGACAATCAGAATAGCTTATAGGTGGATCAGCCTATGTGGATCTTACAATATGACTCCTGTTTTTGAGAAGGATAAAGGACCACAGATGTACCCTGTTTCTGTTGGACTTTCCATCATGCCTTATTAGGAAGGGCCGAAAATATTGATCAGGTATAATCCTGATAACATGACGATTATACCGGTGGCAAAACCGGCTGCAAGTTCATAAACTTTATGTTTCTCCAGTACTGCCCTTGACCAGGCGGAAATTCCGCTTATCAGCACTGCTGCGGAAAATAATAAAAGATATGGGGCATTATATCGTGAAATGAGAAAAAACAGGAGACTGCAAAGTCCTCCCCATCCTGCAAGATGAAGGCTTATCCTGAAGAAAAAAGTGAACAGCAAAGCAGTCAGTGTAAGCATGGCTGAAAGCAGAAGAACGATATTCCATAGTGGGGGTAGTTGCCAGTTATTTGAAATCATCGAGGTGAGATAAAGCATGAGCGCGAATGTGAAAAGAGGCAAGATGCGGTCACTGCGGTTTTCCATTGAATACGAACTGATAAAGCCTGCTTTTTTGTATAGGTAGATCAAAAACAAGGGTGCAATCACATTAAACATGGCTACCAGTACAAAAACTAGGTAACTTGCAAGAGGACTGTAAAAAGTAAATGGATACAGTGGCAATCTGAAGATGATCAGGGCTGTGTACAGAGGAATAAAAACAGGGTGGAGGAGAACGGATAGAATGCGTGCAGTTTTTTGTTCCATTGACAGAATTTTATAGTTCTTTGCGAAGTCGCGCTACAGGTATTCCAAGCAATTCTCTGTATTTTGCAACAGTACGTCTTGCAATATTGTATCCCTTTTCTTTGAGGATTTTTGCCAGTTGTTCATCAGTAACCGGTTTTTTCTTATTTTCGGACTCAATACTATCCTGAAGGATTTTTTTAACTTCTCGGCTGGATACTTCTTCTCCTGTATCTGTTGTCAGGGATTCTGAAAAGAAAGTCTTAAGCAAAAAAGTGCCGAATGGAGTCTGCACATATTTGCTGTTGGCAACCCTGCTCACAGTGCTGATGTCAAGTTGTACAATTTCTGCAATATCTTTCAGGATCATTGGTTTGATTTTCGTTTCATCACCACTGAGGAAATATTCTTTCTGATAATCCAGGATGGCTTTCATGGTAGTAAACAAAGTATTTTGCCGTTGTCTGATTGCATCAATAAACCATTTGGCTGAATCAATTTTTTGCTTGACAAACAATACAGTTTGTTTTTGCTGTTCGCTAAGTTTATCCTGTGATTTGCTGAGATCCTGAAGCATTTCCATATAGGAGCGGCTCACTTTCAGGTCGGGGACATTTCTTGAGTTTATGCTAAGCTCAAGGATGCCATTGTCATTGGATACAAAGAAATCAGGTACAACATATACATTGGCTCTTTCAGTTTCAGATGTTGATCCGCCGGGCTTTGGGTTCAATGTTAATATCACATCCATGGCCTGTTTTAAAGAAGCTTCAGAAATATTGAGTTTTTTTATGATTTTTTCATAGTGTTTTTTTGAAAATTCTTCAAAAAAATCCCTGATGATTAGTTGTGCCAGTTCTGTATTAACGGACTGGAATTTTCGCCTGAGCTGAATTAAAAGGCATTCCTGAAGAGAACGTGCTCCCACTCCGGGAGGATCAAGTTCATGGATGATTTCAAGTACATCAAGTATTTCATCAACATCAGCACTCACATTTTGAAAAAAAGCAAGATCGTCAGCCAATGATTCAGGTTTGCGTTGCAAATACCCTGCATCATCAAGATTTCCGATGATCTGTTCACCAATGAGAAATTGTTTGCTGCTTATATCTCTCAGTCCCAGTTGTTCAAGCAGAGCATCTCTGAATGTGGTTCCAGATGCATAGGGCATTTTTTGTTGCTCCTCGTCCTTGTTTTGTGCAGTGTAGAGTTTGTATTCAGGAATATCATCGTCAATATAGTCGTTGATGTTAAATTCATCATCACTTGCATCTTCTTTAGCTGTCTCATCGCCGTAAGCAACATCCATAAAATCATCCTCATTGCCTTCAGTAGCATTTTCTTCATCAACTAATTCAAGCGCTGGATTTTCTTCAATTTCCTGTTTGATACGCTGTTCCAAAGCCACAGTAGGAATCTGTAACAGCTTCATCAATTGTATTTGCTGAGGAGACAGTTTCTGCAATAATTTCTGTTCTAGGGTTTGGCGTATCATTACAAATGTTTTTGAAGGTGCAATTTACAACTTTTTTATAAAATTTCCAAATTTTTTTTCTTAAAATTCTGCATTTTTCGGAGTTCTTGGAAAGGGTATCACATCTCTGATATTTGTCATCCCTGTAATAAATAATACAAGACGCTCAAAACCAAGACCAAACCCTGCATGTGGAGCACTGCCGAAAAGGCGGGTTTCAAGATACCACCACACGTCCTTCTCAGGAACATGACATTCTCTGATTCTGCGAAGCAATTTATCATAATCATCTTCTCTTTGACTCCCTCCTATAATTTCTCCAATACGAGGAAACAATACATCCATGGCTCGAACTGTTTTATTGTCATCGTTAAGTTTCATATAAAAAGCCTTGATTTCTTTCGGATAATCTGTAATGATAACAGGCTTTCTAAAATGTTCCTCAACCAGAAAACGTTCGTGTTCTGACTGTAGATCACACCCCCAAATCACAGGAAATTCAAATTTTCTTCCTGAAGTAAGTAAAATTTCAATCCCGGACGTATAGGAAATTCTTTCAAAAGATGTATCAACAACATGATTCAGGCGTGCAATCAATTCTTTGTCATACATCTTTTCGAGAAACGCTAGATCATGACGGCAATGGTCAAGTGCAAATTTCACAGTATATTTCAGAAATTCTTCTGCAAGATCCATATTATCCTGAATTTCATAAAATGCCATTTCGGGTTCAATCATCCAGAATTCAGCAAGGTGGCGTGGAGTGTTTGAGTTTTCAGCTCTGAATGTGGGACCAAATGTGTACACATGTGATAGTGCCAGAGCCCCAAGCTCGGCTTCCAACTGACCTGAAACTGTAAGATTGGTTTGCTTGCCAAAAAAATCTTCACTCCAGTTTACTGTGCCATCTTCATTCAGTGGCGGATTTTTTGGGTCAAGAACTGAAACCCTGAACATGGCTCCTGCACCTTCAGCATCTGAACCTGTTATAATTGGTGAATGAAGGTAATAAAAGCCCTTGTCGTGAAAGAATTTATGAATGGCAAAAGCCAGATTATGTCTGATTCTCAGTACAGCACCAAAAGTGTTTGTGCGTGGTCGCAGATGAGCAATCTCTCGAAGGAACTCAAGTGTATGTCCCTTTTTCTGCAGAGGATATGTGTCGGCAGGGCAGGTTCCGATGATGATCAGCTGAGAAGCATGGACCTCAACCAGTTGTCCCTGTGCCGGTGATTCTACTATTGTCCCGTGAATTTCTACACAAGCTCCTGTTCCGATTTGTTTTACAATGTCTTCTGAAACAACCGCATTATCAACAACAATCTGTACATTATGGATGATTGTTCCGTCATTCACTGCAAGAAATGTCACACTCTTGCTTTCTCTTTTTGACCGGACCCAACCTTTAATAACTATTTGATTTCCAATGTTTTCCCGGATATTTTCTTCAAAAAATTCTTTAATAAATAAACGTTTCATGGGGAATGATTTATCAGAGTGCAAAACTATAAAAAAATGGCAGGATGTATGAGCTGAAAAATAGATAAGATGATAATTGCCTAAATGAATGAACATATGTTTTTATTTTTTACCTTTGGGGTTGTACAATTTTTCAAGTATTTAAAACATGGAAAATGTCTGGAATTAAAACAAAACAAACAAGTGCAGATGTTCAGGAATTTATAAATTCATTTGCTGATACTGAGCAGAAGCGGACCGATAGCTATGAACTTTTGAAGATCATGAATGAGATATCAGGGTTCGAACCCAGAATGTGGGGCGATTCTATCATTGGCTTTGGCAGTTATCATTATAAATCTGAAAGAAGCAGACAAGAAGGCGATTGGTTCCTGATTGGCTTTTCACCCCGCAAAGCAGCGATTTCTCTTTATGTGTATACCGGATTGTCACAACATGAGCATCTGCTGAAGGATCTGGGAAAATATAAATCAGGGAAAGCCTGTTTATACATCAAAAAGATTGATGATATTGATTTGAACGTTTTGAAAGATATAATGAAAACAACCATTGCTTTTCTACAAGGAAAATATGGGAAGCCCTGATAAAAAAATTATGATATGAAAACTCAAAAAAAAATACTTTTAGGTGTCAAAGCTTTGCTTTTGCTTATTTTCTTCAATAGTTGTAATATTAATAAACAAAAAGCAGATCTCATTGTACACAATGCAACTGTGTATGTCTGTGATACAGCATTTTCAACAATTGAAGCATTTGCTGTTACGGATGGAAAAATCATTGCAACAGGATGCAATAAGAAAATTCTGTCAGAATTTGAATCGGATAATATAATAGATGCATGCGGAAAATATATACTTCCAGGTTTTTATGACGCTCATTGTCATTTTCTGGGATATGGGCTCAACAAGGAATTGTATGCTGATCTGAGTTATGCGTCTTCGCAAGAGGAAGCAGTCGATGTTGTTGCTGAATTTTCAAAGTCACGTGATCCTTTTTGGATACTAGGTCGTGGATGGGATCAGAACAAATGGGAAATTCCTGACTTTCCCGATAGTAAACTTCTTGATCTTGCGTTTCCTGAAAATCCGGTCTTTCTGATCAGAGTTGACGGGCATGCTGCCTGGGTCAATACGAAAGCAATGGAAATTGCCGGCATTACCACTGATACAAAAATTGAAGGAGGGAAAATTTTGATTTCCGATGGCAAACCCAGCGGCATACTCATTGATGAAGCAATGGAGCTTGTCAGGAAACATATTCCGCCTCCTGGCAGGGATTTGAAAAAGCGTGCCTTACTCAGAGCTCAGAAGGATTGTTTTACGTATGGTTTGACATCCGTAGCAGATGCAGGCTTGTCACCTGAGGAGGTAAGGCTTATTGATACACTTCAACAGACCGGGGAGCTGAAGATAAGAATGTATGCTATGCTTGTACCTATGCATGATGGCTTTGAAGAATTTGTCAGAAATGGTCCATATATCACTGATAGGCTCACAGTCAGAGCAATCAAATTGTATGCTGACGGAGCACTTGGCTCAAGAGGAGCATGTCTTCTTGAAGACTATAGTGATGACCCCGGAAATCGTGGTGTGATGGTCAACAACAGAGATTACATCAGGAAATATGCTTTAATGGGCAAAGAATATGGTTGGCAGTTGTGCATTCATGCCATCGGAGATTCTGCAAATCGTGAAGTATTAAATGTTTATGCTGAAGTATTAGGAGGATCTAATGATTTGCGATGGAGAATTGAACATGCACAGGTAATACATCCTGAAGATTATTATTTGTTCGGAAAATACGATGTTATTCCTTCAATACAGACAACACACTGCACCAGTGATATGTACTGGGCCAGACAAAGACTTGGAGAAGAGCGAATAAAGAATGCGTATGCATGGAGAACCCTTCTTGAACAAAACGGATGGTTATGTAACGGTACTGATTTTCCTGTTGAGCAGATTAATCCATTTCTTAGTTACTATGCAGGAATTACCCGCAAAGACATCAGTGGGTTTCCTGAAAATGGGTTTTATTCGGAACAGTTGCTAACCAGAAAAGAGGTGTTGTGGTCAATGACACTTTGGGCTGCACGTGCAGGGTTTGAAGATAAAGTGAAGGGAAGTCTTGAAGTTGGAAAGTGGGCAGATTTCATTATGCTTGATCTTGATCCGATGAATCTGGAAGCCCAATGGATTCCTGAAATGGATGTTGTATCAACCTGGGTAGCAGGAGTCAGAGTGTACAAGAAGGAAGATAAAAAGTAATTCCGGTCCTGATTTTTTTAAATCATCCGTGATGATCAATCAACTTTTTTAATTTAATCAAGTCTTACACAAGAAATTATTGAAATTTCGTTAGTTTTGCAGACTTGTTTTTTTTATTGATATGAGCAGAACGAAAATTCTTGACAGGGTGAATAAACCCGATGATCTGAAAGGCCTGACAAAGGATGAATTGAGGCAGTTATGCTCTGAGCTTCGTACATTTATTATTCATGAAGTTGCTGAAAATCCCGGACATCTGGGTGCCAATCTTGGGGTGATTGAACTGACAGTTGCTCTGCATTATGTTTTTGATACTCCCAGGGAAACGATAGTCTGGGATGTAGGTCATCAGGCTTATGCCCATAAGATTCTAACCGGCAGAAAAAAGCAATTCCATACAAACAGAAAATTGCATGGAATCAGTGGGTTTCCTAAGATTCATGAAAGCCCATTTGACTCTTTCGGCACCGGACATTCAAGTACATCAATTTCAGCTGCTCTGGGGATGGCAGTTGCCGATTCGCTGAAGGGAAACCATGACACAAACCACATTGCCATTATTGGAGACGGTGGATTAACAGGCGGGATGTCATTTGAAGCAATGAATCATGCCGGAGACATTAATCCGAATCTTCTGATCATATTCAATGATAACGGAATAGCAATTGACAGAAATGTTGGTGCTGTGAAGGAATATTTTGCAAAGATTACAGCTTCAAAAGCATACAACAGGTTCAAATGGAAAACATGGAGACTTCTTCGTAAAACATGGTTGCACAAACTTATCAATAAACTGACAAGAGCAATAAAGTCTGCCATTCTAAGAAGTAGTAATTTCTTTGAGTCTTTGAATTTCAGATATTTTGGACCCATCGACGGACATAATATTAATGATTTGATTGCTGTTCTCAGTGACCTGAAAGTTATTACTGGTCCAAAAGTCCTTCACATTATTACAACCAAAGGAAAGGGATTCACAAAAGCCGAAGAAGATCAGACTTTATATCATGCTCCCGGACAATATGATGCAGAAACAGGCGAACTTTTAGAAAAAGACTGTCCCGGAATAAAACCCCAAAAATATCAAACAGTATTTGGGAAAACGCTCACAGAACTTGCTGAAATGAACAGCAGGATAGTGGCTATTACTCCTGCAATGTTGACAGGGTCTTCCTTAACTTATATGCAGCACAAGTATCCTGAGAGGACTTTTGATGTGGGTATTGCCGAGCAACATGCTGTGACATTTGCTGCCGGTCTTGCACATAGGGGCATGATCCCTTATTGCACAATTTATTCTACCTTTCTTCAAAGAGCTTATGATCAGGTGATTCATGATGTGGCCTTGCAGAAATTACCTGTGGTTTTCTGTATTGACAGGGCAGGAATAGTGGGAGAAGATGGTCCCACTCATCAGGGGCAGTTTGATCTTGCATTTTTAAGACCTGTGCCAAATATGATTATCTCAGCGCCAATTGACGAAGTGGAACTGAGAAATCTCATGTTTACAGCTCAATCAACACCCACATTGCCATTTGCAATTAGATATCCAAAAGGAAGAGGAGTGCATTCAGACTGGAAACAACCCTTCAGGCAGCTTGAGATTGGAAAAGCCCGACTTATATCAGAAGGGAATCACATTGCCGTTCTTTCGCTTGGGCATCCCGGAAACTATGTAAAGGAGGCTGCCCGTATTCTCGAACTTGAGGGGATTCATATACAGCATTATGACATGGTATTCCTGAAGCCGATTGATGAACTTGTACTCAGGCATGTTATGTCTGAATACAGCATTGTATTGACAGTTGAAGATGGGGCAATAAAGGGAGGACTTGCTTCTGAAGTTGCTGAATTTAATAGCAGGAATAAATATCAGGTGAAGCATATCCCTCTGGGAATTCCCGATACATTTATACAACAGGGTAGCGTTGAAGAACTGCATGATATTCTTGGTATGAACTCTGCCCATATTGTAAATGTTGTGAAATCCCACGTTTTGGAAAAAACCTATTACTTTTGCAAGTAAATTTAAATTCAGTTGATCATGACAAGCCTAAGGGAACTCAAAAAGGATATCAATTATCTGTGCTCAGAATTTGTTGGAGATTGCTACCTTATACTTCATCTTCATCCGGGCAATGAGAAAAGCATTGATGAACTTGCCGATAAGGTAATGATATCAAGAAATGCATTGATACATGCCATTCATCACCCTCCTAAAAAACATCAGCGAAACAGAAATAAAGATAAATCAGCACTGAAACAAATTAAAAAGGAGCATAGGGATGCCATCAACAAAGCATTTGATGAGCTCATTTCATTAATTGACAGCGGCTACGAAGAGCTAAAAAAGTTCAGCAAATAATTCAACCAGACCCAGCCATGGGGACATTCTTGTTTGATTCAGTAATTTTCGGACCTGTTTACAGCCGGCGTCTTGGACAATCTCTCGGACTTAATTTGCTTAACGCAGATTCAAAGATATGTTCATTTAACTGTGTTTACTGTGAATGTGGGTGGACAGGAAACAGGGGTGCCCAATTTGTGAGTCTGCAAGAATATACAGAAGCACTGGAAATGAAATTGAAGCAGATGAATGAAAACAACGAACATGCTGACAGTCTTACTTTTGCCGGAAATGGTGAACCTACACTGCATCCGCAATTTGATTCTGTGGTTGATACTACCTTGAAACTCAGGGATAAATATTTGAAAGATGCTGCAGTGGCGGTTCTGTCCAATTCGTCAACCTTAAACAATACCCAAGTTATCAGAGCACTTCTAAATGTTGACCTGCCTATTATGAAACTTGATGCCGGAAGCGAAGAAATGTTCAGGAGGGTCAATCAGCCCAACAGCAACATTCGTCTTGAAGAAATTGTCAGTATGTTGCAGAAATTCAA
>CAYRXH010000044.1:0-19728 GCA_964428185.1 uncultured Bacteroidales bacterium | reverse complement strand
ATTACTTTGCAGGTGAACCCGGATCCCACAATAACAATCACAAACTCCGAACCTGATATCTGTCTGGGAGAAAACTCTCAACTGACAGCATTGGGAGGAGATGCATATGTCTGGGATAGCGGGCAGAATTCTCAGGGAATCGATGTTTCCCCTTCTATGACTACCACATATACTGTTACAGGAACAGATGTAAATGGTTGCGTTGGAACTGCATCGTCAACTGTCAATGTGCATCCCAATCCACAGGTTGATTTCACAGGAAATCCCCTTCAGGGATGTATCCCTCTTAATGTAGCTTTTACAAATCAAGTGGTTTCACCTGATCCAATCAGTACATATTCTTGGTCCTTCGGTGCTGCCGGTTCATCATCACAGGTCAATCCTTCAATAGTTTTCAGCCAGGCCGGAACATACGATGTAACACTGACTGCGGTGACAAGTTTTGGCTGCTCAGCAACTCTTACAAAACCCAATTATCTTGAAGCATATCCTATACCAGTAGCATCCTTCATTGCAACCCCGTCAATTGCTGAGCTGGGGAACTCCCTGATTACATTTGTAGATCAGTCCACTGGTGCAACCCAATGGTACTGGAATTTCGGTGATGGCGGGACCAGCTACGACAGCAATCCAACACATCTCTATGAACAGGCCGGTCAGTTTGAAGCCTATCTGCTCGTTACAAATCAGTATGGATGCAGGGATTCTACATTGAGATGGATTCAAATACTCTACAATATTTCATTTTATGTGCCCAATGCATTTTCTCCCAATGATAATGGCCAGAATGACCAGTTCGGACCCGTTGGAGTTGGTATTAAAGCAATTAATTTCTATGTTTACGACCGATGGGGTAAATTGGTCTGGGAATCCCACAGCATGGATGAACGCTGGGACGGAAAAGTGGATGATGAAATTCCAAATCAGTCAAATGTATTTATTTGGAAGGCTGAAGTCACTTTTGTCAATGGTCTTACGGAATATTATACTGGGGAAGTATTGATGGTGAAATAATCAGTTTTTTTCAACATTGAGGAGCTTATTATTAATTGTGAGCTCCTTTTTTTTTGAAAATTTTTTGAAAAATGTTTGGTAATATTAAAAATGTTTGTATTTTTGTAGAAAATAAGTATTTAAATACCAAAAATATTAAATAAATATGAAAAGGCAAATTATTAAAATTGATGAAGATTTGTGTAACGGGTGTGGGCTTTGTGTTAGTGGTTGCCACGAGGGAGCATTGCAGCTTGTAGATGGTAAGGCAAGGCTGATCAGTGAATTGTATTGTGATGGACTCGGAGCCTGCATTGGAGATTGCCCGGAAGGAGCGATAACAATTGAAGAACGTGAAGCTGAACCATATGATGAAATACAAGTGATAGACAGAATGATTGACAAAGGAGAGGCAACGATCAAAGCACACCTGAAACATTTACACGATCACAACGAGCATGAATATGTGAGGCAGGGGATAAGCAGACTAAAGGAAAAGGGCATTAACATTGATCCTGATTTTTTAAAGCCTGTTGAGGCACATCAGAAATTTGAAAAAATTCATTTTCATGGGGGAGGAAGTTGTCCGGGTTCGTTATCCCGTTCATTTGAACCGGAAGTGAAAATTGGGGCGGATGATTCAGCGGCACCGTCTCAGCTCAGGCAATGGCCTGTTCAGTTGCATCTGATTAATCCCGGAGCACAGATGTTTGAGGGAAAGGATTTATTGCTGGCAGCTGATTGTGTTCCTTTTGCAATGAATAATTTCCATGGGAAAATGCTTGCAGGAAAGATGTTGGCTATTGCTTGTCCCAAGCTGGATAGCGGAAAAGAAGTTTATGTTGAGAAACTCAGAGCCCTGATTGATGAGAGAAGGGTTAACACCATAACTATTGCGATGATGCAGGTGCCATGTTGCAGCGGCTTGTTGCAGATGGTTCAGATAGCACTGACTCAGGCAGAAAGAAAAGTGCCTGTGAAGAAAATTATTGTTAGTCTTGAAGGGAATATTTTAAGTGAGGAATGGATGTAATCACACATTTTATTAATAGTATTAATTTTTAAAAAATAAGATTTATGAGTATGTTTTGTTTTCAATGTCAGGAAGCAGCCAAAGGAACTGGCTGTACAATTAAAGGTGTTTGCGGCAAGCAGGATGAGCTGTCCAATATGATGGATCTATTGATCTATGTAGTTAAAGGACTTTCTGTGCTGTCACAGGAAGGAATTACAAAGGGAATTGTTGATGAGAGGATTAATCATTTTATTATGCGGGCATTGTTCAGCACAATTACCAATGCTAATTTTGATAAGGAGGCGATTATTGAGAGAATTCGAGAGGGACTTGAACTGAAGCGGAATTTTCGTCAGCGTCTTATCTCTGAAGGGATAATTGGTCAGAACAATACTTTGCATGAATCTGCCAATTGGGATGCAACTTCAGTTGATGAATTTGAAAAGAAGAATCAGACGGTTGGTGTTCTCAGTACTGAAAATGAAGATATCAGATCTCTGAGAGAGCTTGTTTTGTATGGAGTAAAAGGAATGGCCGCTTATGCAGAGCATGCCTATAATTTGGGGCTTGAGAAAAAGGAGATTTACCATTTTATGCAAAAGGCAATGGCCTCTATTACAGACAATATGCTTACTGCAGATGATCTTGTCGCATTGGTTTTGGAAACAGGCAAATTCGGTGTTGATGCCATGGCATTGCTGGACAGTGCAAATACAGGAAGATATGGTAATCCGGAAATTACAGAAGTTAATATTGGTGTGCGGAATAATCCCGGAATTCTTATCAGCGGACATGATCTTCGTGATCTTGAAGATTTGCTGGAGCAGACAAAAGGAACAGGAGTAGATGTATATACTCACAGTGAAATGTTGCCTGCCCATTATTATCCATACTTTAAAAAATATGAAAATTTTGCAGGAAATTATGGCAATGCATGGCACCGCCAGCGTGAAGAGTTTGAAGCCTTCAATGGTCCGGTCTTGTTTACAACCAATTGTATAGTCCCTCCACATAAAAGTGCCACATATTCAGACAGGATTTATACCACAGGTTCTTCAGGTCTCACAGGTAGTCAACATATTCCTGATCGACCAGAAGGTGGGAGGAAGGACTTTTCTGCCATCATTGAGCATGCAAAACAATGTTCACCTCCTTCAGAAATTGAAACCGGAAAAATTGTGGGGGGCTTTGCCCATAATCAGGTGATGACTCTGACTGATAAGGTTCTGGGAGAAGTGAAAGCAGGGAATATAAAAAAGTTTGTTGTGATGGCAGGATGTGACGGAAGAATGGGCAGTCGCTCATACTATACGGAATTTGCAGAGAAACTCCCCGCAGATTCAGTGATTCTTACTGCTGGTTGTGCAAAATACCGATATAATAAACTGCCTCTTGGTGATATTAATGGTATTCCCAGAGTTCTTGATGCAGGTCAGTGTAATGATTCCTATTCTCTTGCAGTTATTGCTTTGAAACTGAAAGAAGCCCTCGGACTGGATGATGTGAATAAGCTGCCCATTGTTTATAATATTGCATGGTATGAACAGAAAGCAGTTATTGTACTTCTTGCTCTGCTTTATCTTGGAGTGAAGAACATTCATCTCGGACCTACTCTGCCTGCATTTTTATCACCCAGTGTGACAAAAGTTCTTGTTGAACAGTTCGGTATCGGAACGATTACCACAGCAGAACAGGATGTTGTTGATTTTTTGAATTAAAATTCTTATTTTAAGGCTGCCTGAAAATTTCAGGCAGTCTTCATTAAAAAACTGAAAGTATGGATTTAACAAGTAATGAAATCACAACACAATCAGGAAACATCCTGAAGGATCTTGAGGTGGCGCAGGGGGCCATTGTCAGTAAAACTCTCCTGAAAGGTCAGGGTGGTAACTCGAGTATTTTTGCACTGGATGCAGGTCAGCAGATAAGTGAACATGCTGCACCATTCAATGTGGTTGTTGTGGCGTTTGATGGCGAAGTGGATTTTTCTGTTTCGGGACAAGCTTATAAACTTACTGCTGGTCAGTGGCTTGTAGTGCCGGCAGATGCTCCCCATGGTCTTGTGTGTCTGAAACCGGCAAAAATTATGATCACAATGTTCAAAAAATCATAAAAATATTTGTATATATCATTGATATATTAAATTTGCAAAATATGAAATTTCTGAAAAGAATTAGAGCATTGATCAGTTTCTTTTTTCCACCTCAGCAATGGAATGTGCCGGTGATTCTTATGCTTGGATTTTTCACTGGATTGTTTTCATTTCTTTTTTATATCTCAAGGGCTCATACATATTTGTCTGATGAACCTTCAACATGTGTCAACTGTCATATTATGACTCCTCAGTATGCAACCTGGTTTCACAGCTCACACAGGGAGTGGGCCACCTGCAATGATTGCCATGTGCCACAGGATAATTTTTTCAGACATTACTGGTTTAAGGCAAATGATGGTCTGAGACATGCAACCATGTTTTCATTGAGAAGGGAACCACAGGTGATTTTTATTCATGAATCAGGCAAAAATGTGGTGCAGGAGAACTGTATCAGATGTCATTCAGATTTATTGTTCAATGATAAAATGGACAGATATACCATGAATGGGCATGAATATCGCCGCCAAAAGCGATGTGTCGATTGTCACAGGGAAATCCCTCATGGGACTGTCTATGGCTTATCTGCAGTGCCTGATGCAAAGGGAGTTCCCCTGCCACAATCACCTGTCCCATTGTGGCTTCATTCTATGATTAATAAAGATAAATAGAATATACATGAAAAGTATCAATCAATTAGTGAGCAAAAAACCTTGGATAGGGTGGGTTCTTTTTTTTGGAACTTTGCTTATTGTTTTTTTTATGGGGCTACTTGCCTCATCGATTGTTGAACGTAGGGCTGAGGCGGTTTTTGCATATACTCCTGTCGTGGAATTTGACGATTGGGAACCAAGGAATGAAATTTGGGGTAAAAATTTTCCTCGCGAATATGAATCTTGGCGTGAAACATCAGACACTTCATTTGCTTCGAAACACATGGGCAGCGTAACCATTGATATGCTTGAAGAAGATCCCCAACTGGTGGTTTTATGGGCAGGATATGCTTTCAGCAGAGACTATAAACAGTCAAGAGGTCATTACTATGCTATCCATGATCTTTATCAAACCCTTAGAACCGGTGCACCTGTGGATGGTGCAGTGAGTAATCAGCCTAATACATGCTGGACATGCAAAAGTACTGATGTTCCCAGAATGATGAAAGAACTGGGAGGAGCAAAGGAATTTTACAGCGGAACATGGGAAACCCTTGGACATGAAGTTGTGAATCCTATTGGCTGTGCCGATTGTCATGATGCTAAAAGTATGAATCTGATTATTACTCGTCCTGCTTTGGTTGAGGCCTATGAGAACATGAAACTTGATATTACAAAAGTGACCCATCAGGAAATGCGTTCTCTTACCTGCGCTCAATGCCATGTTGAATATTATTTTGACAAAACGAAATACGAGGGAGTCAGCTATTTGACCTTTCCATGGCACAAGGGAATGAGTATGGAAGAAATGGAAGCATATTATGATGAAATTGAGTTTACCGACTGGGTTCATGGAATCAGTAAAGCACCTATGCTGAAAGCTCAGCATCCTGATTATGAGTTGTTTACTAAAGGAGTGCACTATGAAAGAGGATTGTCCTGTGCTGATTGTCATATGCCTTTTAAAAATGAAGGTGGTGTAAAATTCAGTTCTCACCATGCTGTTAGTCCTTTAAAATATGCTCATCAGACATGTCAGGTTTGTCACAGAGAAGATACTGAAGAGTTGATTCACGATGTATATGAACGTCAGGATAAAGTCATTGAGAGTCGTATTGTTCTTGAAGAGCTTCTTGTTCAGGCTCATGTTGAAGCAGGTTTTGCATGGGAAAAAGGTGCTACCGAAGCACAGATGGAAAAGCCACTGAAGCTCATAAGGGCGGCTCAATGGAGGTGGGATTTTGTTGCTGCCAGTCATGGAGGTTCTTTTCACGCTCCACTTGAGTGTTTGCGAATTTTATCTGACGGGATTCATAAAGCTCATCAGGCCAGATATGAACTTAACAATATCCTATATGCTCTGGGTGTTGCCGGAAAGCTTGTATATCCTGATATTTCAACAAAAGCAAAGGCTCAGGAATATATCGGTCTGGATATGGAAAAACTGCGTGCTGACAAACAAAGGTTTCTTGATATTGTTGTTCCTGATTGGGCTAAACAGGCAGAAGTACGCCAGAGTAAGTGGAAAGTGAAAAACCTTTAGTTGGGTTATTTTCTTTTCTTCTTTTGAGGTGAGGAATAATGCTCTTTGTTTCGGGTTTGCTTTTTTCCGGATGAGGAGATTTCGGCAAAATGTGCTACTTTTTCTTTGTTCTGAGGAACATGACTCACCAGTATGAGGTCCATCTGTTTTTTGGGAATATCAACTGCCTTAACAAAAACACTCACTCTGTCGCCAAGCCTGATATCAAGGCCTGTGCGAAGTCCGATAACGCAATAATTTTCTTCATCCAGATAGAAAAAATCAGAACCGATATTGTTCATTCTTACAAGTCCTTCAGCTTTCACTTCGTCAATTTCGATGAAAATACCCCATTTGCTCACTCCCGAAACCACACCTGCAAATGTGTCTCCTATGCGTTCTGCCATATATTCAGCTTGTTTGAACTTGACAGATTCACGTTCGGCATCTGAAGCCTTTTTTTCCATATCACTGCAGTGTTTTGAAGCTTCAGCAAGTTGATTGTAGGTTTCACGGGGGCTTTTGTTGTTCAGATAATCATCCAGCAGTCGGTGAACCATCAGATCGGGATAACGGCGGATCGGAGAAGTGAAATGTGTATAATATCTGAATCCAAGACCATAATGTCCGATGTTGTCTGGCGAATAGACTGCTTTGGCCATTGTTCGTACTGCAATAAGCTCAATCATATTTTCTTCAGCTTTACCTGAAATTGTGTCAAGAAGATTATTTAACGAACTGCTAATCCTTTTTCTTCCGCTCAGATCCAGTCTGTATCCCAGTTTTACAAGAAACTCGGCAAAGTTTTGTAAGCGATCAGGTGATGGTTCGTCATGAATTCTATAAACAAAAGGAGGTGTCTGTTTGAACTTTTTTCCGAAACTCAGGTTGACCCATTCGGCAACTTTTCTGTTTGCCAGCAGCATAAATTCTTCAATTAGGTGATTGGATTCTTTTTGTTCTTTGAGAACCGCTTTCACCGGTTTTTTGTTTTCATCAAGTATGAATCTGATTTCGCGTGATCTGAAGTTAATGGCTCCTTTCTGAAATCTGGTCTCTCTCAGTGAAGAAGCTATTTGATGAAGCAACATTATTTCTTTTCTGAAATGATGATCTTTGCCTTCAATGATTTCCTGAACCTGTTCATAATTAAATCTCTGATCAGAATGAATCACTGTTTTGCCAAACCATTCCTGATAGATTTTTCCGTTGATATCCATTTCAAAAACAGCAGAAAAGCAAAGCTTGTCTTCATTGGGTTTGAGTGAACAGAGATCATTTGATAAGCGCTCGGGCAGCATGGGAAATACACGGTCTACAAGATATACAGAAGTACCTCTTTTATAGGCTTCCTTATCAACAGAACTTCCCGCCTGGACATAATATGATACATCAGCAATGTGAATGCCGATTTCCAGATGCCCGTTTTTCAATTGCTGCATGGAAATACCGTCGTCAAAGTCTTTGGCGTCTTCAGGGTCAATGGTAATTGTAAAAACTTTTCTGAAGTCTCTTCGTTTCTTTAGCTCTGAATCTGGTATCTGAGAAGGAATTTTCTCAACCTCTTTAAGGGTTTCTTTAAGAAATTCAAGAGGAAAATCGTTCTGGGCTAGAATAGAGTTGATTTCAACATCGTTTTCCCCTGGTTTTCCAAGCACCTGTACGATGTTTCCAAAGGGATTGTTTGAATGTTTTGGCCATTCTGTGAGTTCAGCAATGGCTTTCATTCCTGACTTTGCCCCGTTCAGATCTTCGGGTAAAATAAAAATATCAACAGGAACTTTCTGGTCATCAGGGGTGAGAAATGCCATCCTTCGGCCTATTGACACAACACCAACAAACCGGGTGCGTTTTCTTTCAAGAATTTCTACAATTTCACCTTCCATTTTTCTGCCTGAACGTTTGGGAAACAGCCTCACGCTTACAGTATCCCCGTCAAGAGCTCTGTTGACATTGTTGGGACTTATAAAAATATCTTCTTCAGTGTCAGGTGAAATGATGTACGCTTTCCCTGTTTGCTTCATGTCAACAGTTCCGATGATCTTTGGAGGTGGTGGTGTAAAAAAATGTCTGATTTCAGGATTGGCCTGAAATGTACCGCGGCCTGTTTCAATCAGTATATCCTCAGAAACCAGGACTTCAAGCAGAGATTGAACAGCTGAGCGTTGATTTTTATCTTGTATCCCAAGTTTGCCGCAAACCTGTTTGTAATTAAACGCTCTCACAGGAAAATCTGAAAAGTATTTGATCAGTCTTTGTTTCAGCGTCTGTTGATTGTTTTTAGTGGATTTCTTACCCATACATCATAATAAATTGAATAACTTTGTAAAATTATTAAATTTCAGGCTGCTTTGAGGAAAAAGATCAATGTGTTCTTGTTCAGGCGTGACCTCCGGCTTTTTGATAATCACGGATTTTATCGTGCTTTGAGTGAATCGCTGCCAGTGTTGCCATTGTATATTTTCGATACAGACATCCTTAAAGAGTTTCCCAGACCTGTAGATAAACGGGTGAGTTTCATTTATGATCGCCTGAAAGAGATGAATTCCGTCCTCCTGCAAAAGGGGAAAAGTCTCTGCGTTATGATGGGAAAACCCCTTGACATTTTTAACCAACTGATAGAGAGCTATCAGTTGCAGGCAGTATATTGTAATAATGATTATGAACCTGAGGCTGTCAGAAGAGATGTTACTGTTGAACAATTTCTGTACAAAAGAGGAGCTTCATTTCATTCTTTTAAAGATCGTGTCATCTTTGAGAAAAATGAAATTATAAGCATGTCAGGAAAGCCTTATACAGTGTTTACCCCTTATATGAAACGCTGGAAAGAACAGCTTAAACAGGATGCACTTGGACCCTTTCCATCAGAAACTCTTTTGCACAGATGTCTTGATCATGGGTTTTCTTTTCCTCCTATAGATGTGACAGGCTACAGTCACATCAACACTGAGTTTCCATCTGCTCAGCCTGATGAAGATATTATCAGGAACTATCATCTTACTAGGGATTATCCTGCACTGAATGGTACTTCGAAAATTGGAATTCATCTGCGTTTTGGCACTGTCTCTGTAAGACAAATGGTTTCTCTTGCACAGCGTCTGAATGAAACATGGTTGAACGAGCTGATCTGGAGAGAGTTTTTTATGCAGTTGATGTTTCATAACCCATACGTAGCCGAAGGAGCATACAGAAAGCAATTTGCATTTATTGAATGGCGTAATGATGAAACTGAATTTGAGCGATGGTGCAGAGGCGAAACCGGGTTCCCCATTGTTGATGCAGGAATGAGGGAACTTGTATCCACCGGGTATATGCACAACAGAGTCAGGATGATCACTGCAAATTTTCTTACAAAGCTTCTTCTGATAGACTGGAGGTGGGGTGAACAGTTTTTTGCTCAGCATCTTCTTGATTTTGAATTGTCGTCAAATAACGGGAACTGGCAATGGGCTGCCGGAACAGGTGCTGATGCCGCTCCCTGGTTCAGGATTTTTAATCCCATTACGCAGGCTAAAAAATTTGACAATGCCGGTGATTATTGCAGAAAATGGCTCTCTGATGAAGAAATAAGAACTGCAAAACCAATGGTTGATTATGCCTATTCAAGACAAAGGGCCTTAAAGACATATAAAGGAGTGTCAGAGAATATCTGAGATTTTTGAAAGATGAATTTATAGCTGTGAAACCTTTCAGATGGAATAAAGTATAAACAGTAGAAAATTAAACTTTTGAAATTTTTTTTGTTCTATTAAAATAATAATTTGTATTTTTGAACCCCAATTTCAAAACCATGAATACACAGTTTTTTTTCAGGCAGCTCAGGATCCCTTTACTGCTTCTTTCACTGTTAATGGTTTTTGCACAGTGTAAAACTGCACCCATTGAAGGTGTTGAAACAGAATATGAACTTCTGAAAAAAGGATATAAACGGGTAGTTATGAAGGACTATAAAAGTGCAGTTCAGATTTATACCCGGATTATTGATCTGAATCCTGAAAATGTTGAGGCTTATGCTTACAGAGGTCTTTGCAAATATCATCTGAAAGATTTTGAAGGTGCAATTATTGATTTCAATAAAGCCATTCAGTTTCAGCCTGATTATGCTGAAGTATATGACCTGAGAGGCATTGCAAGAGGTGAGCTTGGTGATAAGGAAGGTGCATGCGAAGACTGGAAAAAATCTTTTGAACTGGGATTCAAAGGTGCTTTTCAACTTATTAAGGAGTTTTGCTGGGAAGAAGAGGAATAATTTCTTCCTTTTTAACGTTATTTATCTTTTCATGTAAACTTGTAACCATGGTTACCAGATATGTGTTTTTTGTTTTTTTTATTTCCGGTCTGACACTTCAGGCACAAATTACTCCATATCCCCAGATATACTCTGCACCAATGGATCTTCCCATTGAGCTTTCAGGCTCTTTTTCTGAGCTCAGAGGAGATCATTTTCATACCGGAATTGATATCAGAGTCATTCACAGACCACACCGCAAAGTCTATTCCATCGGAGACGGCTGGGTGTCACGTATTAAAGTTGAACCAGCAGGCTATGGAAATGCCCTGTATATTACACACCCCGAAGGATATGTTTCTGTATATGCGCATCTGGATTCATTTAAGGTTGATCATGCCATGCTAGTAAAGCAGATTCAGTATGCCAGGCAGAGTTTTTTTATTGATGTATCCTTCCCCAAAGATACATTGCCCGTGAAAAGGGGTGAAGTGATTGGTATTGCCGGCAATTCGGGGTATTCTTTCGGTGCACATCTTCACTTTGAAATCAGAGATGAGGTATCTGAAGAACCCATTGATCCGCTGCTTTTCGGAATTACTGTTGAAGATGTTGTTGTGCCTGAATTCAGAAATTTGAAAATTTACCCTCATGGAAGTTCAACTGTCAATGGAAAGAGTAACGATGTTATATACAAAGTTGCTAAACAGTCAAGCGGAAAATACAGCCTTGCAGTAATACCTGTTGTGTCAGGAGCTGTGAGTTTCGGGTTTGAGGTGAATGACAAACAAAATTATTCCAATCCCAACAGACTGGGACTAAAAACTCTTACAGTATGGGTGGATGACTCATTGTTTCTTGATATCAGGTTTGAACGTCTGAATTTTGATGTGGTCAAGCACCAACTGGCATTTATTGATTATCCCGAACGTGAAAGAAGCTCCAGACGCTTTCAGCGTACATGGAAAAGACCAGGAAATCATCTGCCCATCTATCATTTTATCCGGGATGATGGCATTTTATATCTGTCTGAAAACAGAAATTACAGAATAAAATGTGTCATTACGGATATTGCAAACCACAAGGCAGAGTTACTTTTCAGTCTGAAGAGTATACCGCAAACTGATCATGATTTTTCACTGCACTGCATGGATGGATGGATGCTCTTTAAACGGGATAGTTTGAATTTGTGGAAAGGAAAATATACGGAAGTTTTGATTGATTCTGCTGCTATGTTCTCTGATCTATGTTTCCGAATCAGCGAGTATGTATCTCCCCTGTCAGTCTATGCTCCTGCTATTGATGTTGTGTGTGACGATGCCGCTCCCGGGTTTTTCAGGATACGTTTCAGCACAGACTCCATTACTACTGATGCAGATGACAAAATGGTGATTGCAAAAATTGGTGAAAACAATGAACTTTCAGGCATTTCTACATCTTATACAGAAAAGTATTGGGAAGGGAAAACAAGAAATTTCGGGACCTTTGTGCTTGTCATGGATACAATACCACCTGAAATCAAACCCCTTTGGTTACCAACCACAGGCACAGTTTCAGCACTCAGTCAGATAAACTTCAAAGTCACAGATGATGTCAGCGGTATAGCAACATACAATGCATGGATTAATGGAGAATGGGTGCTTTTGGAATACTGTCTCAAAGATGATTTGATGTTTTATACTATTGATGAGCGAATGCCCATGGGAGAGTCTGAGTTCAAAGTGGTCATTACTGACAAAGCAGGAAACAGTTCAGAATGGAAGCAAACGCTGACACGCTAGCAGACTTTTAATTATTTCCCTTGTTTTTTCAATTCTTCGGCCTTTTTAAAATGTTTGGCAGCTTCTGCAGGCATGTTCATTTGCATGTATGTATTGGCAATATTGTTGTGAAGTCTGCTGACATTGGGATCTATAGCAAGGGCTTTCAGGAAGTATTTCAGTGATAACTCTCCTTTTCCCTGCATTCCGTACACAATTCCCAGGTTTTCATTTGAACTGAATTCAGATGGATTGAGTTCAACAGATTTCAACAAATATGTTTCGGACTGTTTCAGATCATTGAAATAACGCCCGTATATTTCACCGAGCTTCCCCCATGCTTTGGCATATCCGGGATGACGTTGAGTTATATCAAGCAGATAATCCCTGCACATTCCTGTCCTTCCGGTTTTTTCATACAAGCTTGCCAGTTCTAACTGATAATGAAGTGAATCGGGGGCAAAGTTGATGACCCACTCCAGCATCATTTCTGCCTCTCTGTGTCTGTTGTCTCTGATTGCAGCAAGAGCAACCAGATAAATGTTGTTGAGAGGAATCGGAGCTTCAGGATCAAGAGTCAGACACATTTTGTAATGTTCAAAAGAAGCCGTGTAATCCTCAAGATGAAATGCTGCTTTTCCCGCCAGATCGTAAGCCCCGTAATATGTCGGATGGATCTGCTGTGCTTTGAGAAGATACTCGTATGCCTGTGAAAACATAGCCCGTGCCTGAGCTGGATCTGTTTCTGTTTCAGCTTTTTCAATGATCATTTCTCCAGCCGAAGTGTTGCATTTGGCACTGTTATGCGAAACCTTGACATCCGTAGTGAACAATGAATAATTGTCTTTCCAGGCGAGCGAACGTGAAATGGTTTTGGCTGAATAGAGAAAGAGCACAATAAAAAACAGGTAGATTGCTGTTTTAAGCGATCCGGAATTGATTCTTGAGAAATAATAAGCAAGAATAATAACAAATCCCAGAAGTGCAACGAACATAAAGCGTTCATTCATGAACGTTCCGATATTGAAAAACAGATTGGACTGAATGGAAAAAGTAAAGATAAAAAACAGAATTCCGTAAGAAACAATATGCTTTTTTCGCAGAAGGAATACAGATAGTGCAATCAGACCTGTCACCACGATCATTGCAACAATTACTCTGAAATCTGAAAACTGCATGATGTTCAGGTGCCAGGGATAATAGTCATGAGTGAGGGGATGGGGAAAAAAGAGAAGTTTTACGTAGATCAGCCAGGTATATATCACGGTAGCAATTTCTTCGGATTTGGATGAATTAATAAATGGATTATTGAGTATTTCGGTTTGGATGGTGCTGTTTGTCAGAAATCCCAAGGCTGCAAATCTGGCTGCAATGAATATTGCTGCTGCTGCAAAAAGAGGCAGGATTGTAAGGATATAATCTTTTTTGCCGGCAGATGTGAAGAACCAAATGGTCAAAGGAATAACACCTACATAAGTGATGGCATTTTCCTTTGAAAACAAACCCACTAGTAAAGAAAGAAAACTGAATACTAAAAATTTCGGTTTTTTATTGTCAATATACAGAAAACTGAAATACAAAGCAAGCATACTTCCGCCCATACTGATGATTTCATCCCGTCCTTTTATATTTGCAACAACTTCGGTGTGAAGTGGATGAGCCATAAAGAGCAAGGTAGCAGTAAAAGGAATGTATCTGACCCATTCTTTCTGTGTTGGCAAATGCTGAAACATTTTACGGAGTGTTTCAAAAACAATAATCCCCAAAAGTGCATAGAGGATGATATTCATTAAGTGTCCCACAAACGGAGAGTTGCCAAACAGTTCATATTCAATTGCAAACATTGCATGAGTGAGAGGACGGTATCTGCCTCCTGCAACAAGGTCTTTGTCTTTTCCGAAGAAACCAACAAAGGCATCATTTGAAAAAATTTCTCCTATGCCTGAAAAACCTTTCAAAGTCAGATCATTTGAGGTGATCATGAGTGTGTCATCAAGGGTGTAATCAAAGGAGAGAGTATATCCATAAATGACAAGCACCAGCAGCACAATAAACCATCTCATGGTTTTTACAGAAGGTTTGCTTTTTTCAATGATCTGGACTTGTATTTCCTGAGGCTTTTGTCTTTGGGCAAGCTGTTGTTTATTTTTTTGGCTTGACATGGAAAATCAGTTTAAAAAAATGGAACAATTATTTTTTCACTATAGGACTATTCAAAATCCTCATACAAGAGGTATTTCTTTCGTTTTTGTCTGAACTCATCCAGTTTGGGTTGCCAGCTTTGTCTGATTTCACTCTCAGACTTTCCGTCAAGGATCTGTTGACGAAGCACCGAAGAGCCTGATAGTTTATCAAACATATTTTCACTGAAAAAATCAGTGGTTTCATTCAAAAATCTGAATGCATCAATCAACCATTTCAGTTCAAGTTTGGGATTGTTTTTCAGACTATCGGCATAATCATGAACATTCATTCCGAAACATATTTTTCCCAAATGGGGCGGATTGGCGGCGTAGCCTGGTCTGCTTTCAGGTGTGAAACTGAACGGTGTTTCAGGCCAAAATGGATGCCCGAATATTTCAAAAGGAGTATCCGTACCTCTGCCCACACTGACTACTGTTCCTTCAAAAAGGCAGAGTGATGGATACAGTAGTACAGACTCAGGAGATTGCAGATTCGGCGAAGGAGCAACCGGAAGTTCATATAGTGTTGAGTGTGTGTATCCTGAAACAGGGATCACGGTTAGTTTGCATTGTATTCCCCCTTCGAGCCAGCCTTCTCCGTTGATCATCTGAGCAAGTTCACCCACTGTCATTCCATGAACAACCGGAATGGGATGCATTCCGATAAATGATCTGAACTGAGGGTCAAGTACAGGGCCATCTACATAAAACCCATTGGGATTGGGACGGTCGAGAATGAGAAGCGGAATGTCAGCCTGCGCACATGATTCCATTACATAATGCATGGTTGAAATATAGGTATAAAAACGGGCACCCACATCCTGAATGTCGAAGATAATGATGTCCAGATCTGAAATATCCTCAGCTTTGGGTTTGAAATTGCTTCCGTAGAGAGATACAACCCTGATTCCTGTTTTATCATCAACGCCTGCCTGAATTTTGTGACCTGCTTCGGCCTGTCCCCGAAATCCATGCTCAGGTGCAAAAATTCTAAGCACATTCATCCCGGCGCTGACAAGAGAATCAACAAGATGAACCTTCCCGATGACCCCGGTCTGATTGGTCACTATTCCAACTTTCTTATTCTCAATCAGGGGGAAGTATTTTTCAGTCTGTTCGGCACCTGTGAGGATTGGTGGCTTAGCTAAACTGTCCTGTGTTGATGTGCTTTCTGTATTTTCTATGTGTGAATGACATGAAAAAAGCATACATGAAAGAGCAGTAAACAATGTAAGGGCTGAAAGTGTCATAAACAAAGTGATTTGCTAGCAAAGATAGAAAATAGATTGCATAATTCAGTCAGATTCATTGTATAGTACCGTTTTTTATGCTGAGATCCCAAAAACAGATAGCGTTGTTCATAAAAAATCATATTTTTGCTTTTGTTATTTATTATTCAATGGGGCTGATCAGTTTTATCGGAAGGCGTTTTGTTAGGGTTCGGAAAAAATCATTTTCAGCCCCGGTCATCCGAATTGCCACAGCCGGAATTTCACTCAGTGTTGCTGTGATGATTATTTCTGTGGTGATTGTGAAAGGGTTTCAACTTGAAATTAAAAATAAAGTCATTGGATTTTCCGGACATGTGAGAATAAAACCATTTCAGATGTCAACGGTTGACCAGCAGACAGCATTTAAGTTTGATAGGGAAGACATCAGTTCTTTGAAAGAAGAGATACCAGGTATTATCAACATTCAGCCAACTGCTGAAAAAGCAGGAATCATCAAGACTGATGATCAGATGGAAGGATGCATATTTAAAGGTATCAATGAGAATTATTATTCGGGATTTATTGAGACATCAATACAGGAAGGACATTTTCCTTCATTTTCGGGGGATACCGTAAGCAATGAAATTATTATTTCCAGAATTACAGCTGACAGACTTCATTTTAAAGTAGGCGATGATTTGAGGATGTACTTTCTTTTACCAGGAGAGCAGCAGCCTAGGGGTAGAAAATTTGTAATTTCCGGAATTTTTGATACCGGACTCAGTGAATTCGATAAGAAATATATGTTTGGAGATATCGGACATATTCAGCAACTCAACGGATGGAAACAGAATGAAGCAGGTGTTGTTGAGATACTTATTGATAACTATGATAATATTGAATATACTGTGAGAAGGGCAGCCCAGATGCTGCATTATGATGTTGAAGTATGGAATGTCAGGGAACTGTACCCGGAAATATTTAACTGGCTTGACCTCCTGGATATGAATGTAAATGTGATTATTATTGTGATGTTGATTGTTGCTCTGATCAATGTTATTACCATTCTTTTGATACGTATTCTTGAAAAAACATCTGCTATCGGAATTCTTAAATCTCTTGGTGCTTCAAATGCTTCTATCCGGAAGATATTTCTTTTTATTTCTTCAGCAATACTCATCCGAGGAATGCTTATCGGAAATATCATCGGCTTTGGCCTTGCCTTTATGCAGAAATATTTTGTGATTTTTAGGCTCAACAGAGAAGTTTATTATGTTGAGGGAGTGCCTGTCCATTTTGATGTTCCTTATCTTCTTATGATAAATGGATTGGTTTTCATATCCGGAGTTTTGGTCATGTTACTTCCTTCTCTGATTATTGCACGGATTTATCCTGCAAAAACCCTTAGATTGAAGTAATGAAACCAGCCAGGCGAGTTTGTGTTGCAATTCCGGCAATGAATGAACTGGATTTTATTATACCTACACTTGAGTGTATCAGAAAGCAGACATTTTCAAATTACCATGTGTTTGTCTGTATCAATCAACCTGAGAAATACAGGTATTCTGTTGCCTATGAAGATATTCTTGAAAATAACAGAAAAACAATAGAACTTCTTAAAAATGAGTCATCTATACCTGTAACTGTCATTGACCGGTCTTCTCCCGGTTTAGGGTGGGATGAAAAAAGGTATGGTGTTGGCTGGGCCCGTAAGCTGCTGTTTGATACCATTCTTGAACAAGCGGATGATCAGGATATTCTTGTAAGTATGGACGCTGATACTGTTTTTGGAGTAAACTATTTTGAAAGCATAGTGTCACAATTTGATGCCTTTCCCGCAGCTATGGCTCTTTCCAACCCCTATTATCATCCACTTTCAGGAAATGATGAACTTGACAGACTGATGATCAGATATGAAGTGTATATGCGTTGTTTTTTTCTGAATCTTTTCAGAATACATTCTCCCTACTGTTTTACTGTACTTGGCTCTGCTATTGCTTTTCCTGCCTCATCATACAGAAAAATCAGAGGGCTGGCTCCAAAGTTCAGCGGAGAAGATTTCTATCTGTTGCAGAAACTGAGAAAGGCTGGCAGAATTCTTAACTATAATGTGGAAGCTGTGTATCCTGCAACACGTTATTCTGAACGAGTCTTCTTCGGAACCGGACCTGCTCTGATCAAAGGCAAATCAGGAGACTGGACCTCTTATCCAATTTATAGCCCTTCACTTTTTGATCAGTTGAAAAGCATGTTCGACTTGTTTCCTCTTTTGTTTAAAAGCAATATTGAAACTCCCTGTGATGATTTTATTCGGTCTTCGATGAATATTGAACCTTCTGAGTTGTGGAATCAGCTGAGAAACAACTATAATGATCCAGTTAAGTTTGTTCATGCCTGTCATGTGAAATTTGACGGACTGAGAATTCTGCAATGCCTTCGTTATTATCATTTTAAACAGGAAACTGATCATGATGCATCAGCGGCTGTACATGATTTTATCAGTAAATTTTTTTATGAAGAGGCTTGTCAGAATTTGGTTGACACATACCCTGATTTCAGCAAGGGAAGTATTGAAAGTTTGTCTGGGTTAAGGGATTTTCTTTTCAAACTTGAAATGACGGCAAGAAGCGAAGAGAATGAAGTAAATTTGCAGTATCCTATTCAGAAATACCCTCAGAGATGGAAATACCTCGGCTCATAACGATTCTCGGACCAACTGCTGTTGGGAAAACCAGACTGGCAGCCATGCTTGCTGCAGAAATCAAGGGTGAAATCATTAGTGCCGATTCCCGTCAGGTGTTCAGGGGTATGACTGTGGGAACAGGAAAAGACCTTTCAGATTATCTGACCGATAAAGGTGCCATTCCATATCACATCATTGATGTTGCCGACCCTGATGAAGAATTTCATGTATTCAGATTTAAAAAACTGTTTATTGAAGCAGCTTCGGATATCATGAGCAGGGGAAATCAAGTCATTATGTGCGGCGGAACAGGATTGTATCTTGATGCTGTGCTGAGAGATTATTTTTTTGTAGAAGTGCCTGAAAATCCTCTGCTTAGAGCAAGCCTTGAAAAAAAATCTACTGAACAACTGGCAGAATTGCTCACCTCATTAAAAAAAGTTCATAACAAAACAGATCTGACAGACAGGCAGAGGCTTCTTAGAGCAATCGAAATATGCTATTTTCATTCCAGAGTACAGGAAAATGATACTACTGTAACTATTCCTGATTCCCGTGTTTTTGGTCTGACAATGCCACGTGAAATGGTCAGAAAAAAAATTGCTGAACGGCTTGAAAGGAGAATTGAAGAGGGAATGACCGCAGAGGTTAAACAATTGCTGAACTCTGGTATTTCATCGGAGCGACTGATTTCCTTTGGCCTTGAATACAAATATGTCACTCTTTATCTTCTTGGAAGAATTGAATTTACTGCTATGCAGCAGCAGCTTTGCACCGCTATACAACAATTCTCAAAACGACAAATGTCCTGGTTCAGAAGAATGGAAAGACTGGGTGTAAATATTGAATGGATTGACGGCACATTGAATCAGGAATCAAGACTTCAAATAATTCTTGATAAATTGAACAAATAAAAAAAAGTCTGAGAAGTTCAGACGTTTTTTATAGAAGTAGGGAAGTAATTATTCTTCCTTCTTGGTTTTTTTGGCAGCAGGTTTCTTTTCAGCAGGTTTCTTTTCAGCAGGTTTCTTTTCAGCAGGTTTCTTCCCAGCTGTTTTCTTTTCAGTAGTTTTCTTTTCAGCAGCAGCTTTTTTTGGAGCAGCTTTTTTCTTTTCAGCAACTGGTTTTACTTCTGGAACTTCTGCAACAACAGGTTCAGGTGTTTCTACCTTAGCCGCAACTTCTTTTTTAGGTTTTGCCGGTTTAGGTTTTTCAGCAACTGTTGTGGTATTGATTTTTGTAATTCGTTTGGGTCTTTTCTTTCCGTAAGAACCCATAATAATTTTCCCACGTTTGGTTTTTTTATCTCCTTTTCCCATAGTGTTTGAATTTAAATATAAACGGTGCGCAAATATACAACATTTTTTTTCAGAAAATAAACACTTAAC
>CAYRXH010000043.1:0-19950 GCA_964428185.1 uncultured Bacteroidales bacterium | reverse complement strand
TATGACAAATAAAAAACAACGAAATGCCAACAAAGTGTATATGCCATAAGGGTTTAGGTGGGTATTCAAGCATTCTACCCCGCATAAACTCTCGTGTCGGTGGGCAGGATACTACTTCGCAATCCCTTACGGCACATACACTCTATAATACTCCCCAATTTTTAGACCACTGCTTAAGTGTTAAATTTGAAAACTTAAACCAGTGAATTATGAAAGCAAAAAGACAAAAACATTCAGGCACCTTCAAGGCTAAAGTAGCCATTGAGGCTATTCAGGAGCATGAGACCTTAACAGAACTATCCTTGAAGTATGGTATCCATCCCATGACAATTCCGGAGCTAATTAGCCCACCCATTCCGGACTAAAGTAGTCCACTTTAATGTGTAAGAAAGAACTGACATTCCGCCAGAAAGTAGTCCACTAAACAAAGGGACAATGTTTTTGTTGTATGAAAAACCAATACTTGCACTGGGTCATAGTGGTTTGATGAGCCATTGCTGCCACACGATAGATTCATACGCCGGCAATGTTCCTCGAAATTAGTGTGAAATTTATCGCAAAAAAAGTGGCAACATTTGTCTGGAATAATCAAGTTCACACTTTAAACAGAAACAATCCCTCGCTTCACAAAAACTAAATCTTTCCCAACCGCTCATGGCCGACAGAAAAAAATCGTTTTTCAAGGACAGTTAAGTGGACAATAAAACGCTGAAAGCACGGTGGAAACTGACACGAAAGACAGAATCACAGGCGGTAAAATGGGCTAAAATCAAGTGGGCGGAAAGTGCTGATATGAAGGGTGGTACAACTAACCAACTTTATAGTAATTTGACAGTGAAGTGCTTTGAAATGCCCGCCAGCTTTTAGCCTCAGCCGTCAGAAAGAATCCTATAAGTCTCCTGTTTTAACTTAAAACGCTGTCCACCCCTGTGCCTTGAGTTCTATTGCCTGTTCTGCTATGGTGATGAGATATTTGCCGTCTGAGCCTGAACTCATGTGACCAATAACTGATATTCCCTGTATTTTTTGAAGTTCTTCGTGGTGTTCAAGTCCTGCTGTAAAAAGCAGCTCATAGTCTTCGCCTCCGTTGAGGGCTAACGTCAGGGGAGACATCTCGAATTCTTCTGCAACAGACCAGGTCTGGGGATCAATCGGAATCTTGTTTTCGAACACTTTAAATCCTGTTCCGGACTGTTCTGACAAATGAAATAATTCGGAAGCAAGTCCGTCGGACACATCAATCATTGCTGTGGGAAGTATTCCGCTCTTCAGGAGTTGTTCACATATATTTTTACCTGCTTCGGGTTTTAGCTGTCGTTCGATCACATAGTTATAACTTTCCAGATCGGGTTGATGATTCGGATTGGCCAGAAAAGTTTTCTCTTCTCTTTGCAGCACCAGCAATCCTGCATAGGCAGCACCCAGATCACCGCTCACACAAATCAGATCGTTGGGTTTTGCTCCGCTTCTGTACACTGTTCTGTCTTTCTGAACATCGCCAAGTACAGATACCGAAATCTGAAGCCCATGCGGTGAAGACGTTGTATCTCCGCCCACAAAATCAACTCCATAACGCTCACAGGCAAGGATCATCCCGGCATATAATTCCTCCATTGCCTCAACTGTATATTTGCTCGAAATGGACACTCCCACAACCATCTGAAGCGGTCTTCCGTTCATGGCATAAATATCTGAAAAATTTACCACTGCAGCTTTGTAACCCAAGTGCTTCAGCGGGACATACCGAAGATTGAAGTGAACTCCCTCTACCAGCAAATCACATGTGATCAGAGAGTGATTCCTGCCGCCGTGAAAAAACACAGCTGCATCGTCTCCCACTCCTTTGAGTGTTGATTTGTTCTTCAATGCAATATTTCCGGTCAGGTGTTTAATGAGTTTGAATTCACCAAACTCGGAAACAGGTGTTGTGCCTGATTGTTTTTTTTCTGAGCTCATTATTTTTTTCGGTATTTTTCCTGCAAAAATACTATTTTCATTCATCCCTGCATTGATGAGTCATAAATCAGAGCAGCTGCGATCAGGTCAGCCCATAATTTTCCGGTTCTTGTCAGTATGTATGAAGTTCCTTTTTTTTCAAGATATCGCCTGTTCAGAAAAGTCACAGTTTCATTCTGCAGACTTTCTGCATATTCTTCTCCAAAATGTTTTCTGACATATTCACTATCTGTTCCCTCTGCTGTTCGCAAAGATGTTAAAAGGTAATCATTGTATCGTTCTGAAACAGTCAGTATTTCTTCCTGCCTGAATTCGTGAAGACGATGTGTCTGGTCTATATATTCATTGATTACATCAGTGTTCCATGATCTGCTTTTCATATCATAGGAATGGGCACCTGCGCCAATTCCCAGATACGGAACATTGTTCCAATATGCTGAATTATGTTTTGATCTGTAGCCCGGCAATGCATAATTTGAAATTTCATAATGTTCATACCCAGCACTCCCTAGGCGATCCATAAACAACAAAAATTCTTTGGCTGCCTTGTCCTCATCCGGGGGCGAAATGGAACCTTTGCGAACCAGCACATCCATGGCTGTTTTCTCTTCAAGAGTCAAGCTATAGGCTGAAATATGTTGTGGAGAATAATAAAGTGCCTTGTTAATATTCTCCTCTGAAGAAAATTCATGGTTCACAGGCAAGCCAAAAATCAGATCAATGTTGATGTTTGTAAAACCTGTTTTTTGTGCCACAACAATGGCTTGTTCGGCAGCTGCTGCATCATGTATTCGTCCCAGATACTGAAGCTCTGCATCAATAAATGACTGAACACCAATACTCAGTCTGTTCACGCCTATTTCCAACAATGATTCATAATACTTTGCACCGGCATCGTCAGGGTTGACCTCAACAGTGATTTCAGCATCCTTGTGTAATACAAAATACTTCCTGATCTGCTGCATGATTCCGGTGATCTCTTCACTTTTCATTAGCGAAGGTGTTCCTCCTCCAAAATACACTGTATTCAGAATGGATCCTTCAGGGAAAAACCCCCGGCGATCCTTTATTTCTCTCGTCAAAGCAGCCACATAGTCTGCTGTTCTTTTTCGCAACGCAGAGGAAACAAAATTGCAGTAATGACACTTTTTTTTACAGTAAGGAAAGTGAACATACAGCGAAGCCATTGCTTTATTACAATTATTTGTCCTTCCGATAGCCAAACAGGTTTTTTTCAATAATGTTCCGGCTGATATATCGGGGAACCATCTCTTCCCAGCGGGAATCATTGTTTTTTATGAGAGAAAGGACTTCACTGGAGGAATGCTTTTTAATTTTTCTGTTTACTCCGGGCAGATCAACAATGCGACGATTGGCTTTCAGAAACTCATAGAGCCCCTGCATGTTTTTTTCAAGAGGAATGTTTGCAGAAGTTAGTATTAACTGTGAGTCTGAATCTAAATATGGATATACATAAATCTGCACATCATTGCTGAAAAGCAGTCCCATGGCGTGCATACACCCTCCACGTAAGTCTTTATACCACCATGGATGCATCAGCTTCTGAAGAATATTAGCACCCATGATAATTCTAACCTTACCTGTTTTGATATCTGCGATATAATCGCTGAGCCTGTAAAACTCCCTGAAATTTGTCACCATGACATTCTGCCCCATTCCGTTGAGAAGATCAACCCTGTCAAGGAAATCCCTTTCGTCGAAATCACCCTGTTCAAGAAGATTATTCAGTGTGATCTCACACAATTGGAGAGTGTCTTCTTTTGCGAAATCAGGATCTTTTTTAAACAGTCCATAGGATGCTTTGAGCATATCAAAACCAACAAAGGTGATGGGGCGAAAACTGCCTCTTAGCAAAAGCAGATGTTTTTTATAAAGAAAATCTCCAGGTCTGCAAACATCTCCATTTCTGTCAAAAACAGTAGCATTGGTCATATTGTTTTTCACCAGCTGCACACTGAGGAGCCTATTGTCAACATATTCAAGATCGGGGCCACTCATCCGGACCATATTCACCTCGATGCGATCTCTGTCCAGATTGTCCATCAGAGACTGGAGGAAATAATTTGGTCTGTCAGAATAATAAAAACAAGCATATATCAGATTGACACCGATGGTGCCCAGCGTATACTGTTGCAGAATCCCGTCATTTTCGAGCAGGTTGATGTGGATGTCCACAGTGTTTGGTTTTTTTCCCTCTTCAAGCTGATATTTCACTCCAAGCCATCCATGCCCTCTGTTTGTTTTGGAATAATTCAGTGTTTCAACAGTATCGGCAAAAACGAAATACTTTCTTCCTTTAACGGGCTGTGCTGAGAGATTATTCACCAGCTCATCAAACTCCATATTCAGCATCAGATGCAGCCGTTTTTCTGAAACGTAGCGTTCCTTTCGTCCGTGATTATAGAGATTGTCACTAAAAGTCTTGTCGTATGCAGATATTGACTTTGCTATTGTACCAGATGCACCACCAGCCTGAAAAAATGATCTGGCAACCTCCTGTCCTCCTCCTATTTCAGCAATGGTACCATAAAAATCAGGATTCAGATTGATCTGGAGTGCCTTTTTTTTCTGAGAATTCTCAAAATATTCGGCCATGCAGTAGCTTTTTTTACAAAGTTACGCATTTTCATCTGTTTTTTTATACTCACATTTTGTTGTTATGCTTTTTTCAGCGTAAAGGCAAAGGTGCTTCCAAAACCCGGTTTGCTTCTTACATTGACCGTCTGTCCGTGAGCCTCAATAATGTGTTTTACAATAGCCAGTCCCAGTCCAGAGCCTTTGTTTGTCATCTCTCGACTTTTAACTGTCCTGTAAAAGCGTTCAAAAACTCTCGGAATTTCTGCTTCTTCAATCCCAATTCCATCGTCAGTGATTTCCACAAGCACATGATCATCCATATCAAATACCGATGCACTGGTGGTTCCGCCTTCTTTTCCATATTTCAGTGAATTGTCAACAAGATTGACCAGCACCTGTCTGATTTTATCCTGATCTGCAACAACAGAAACTGAAGCAAACGGACTTTCATTCAGCAACAATCGCACTTTCATCTTCTGAGCCTTCATTTCCATCAACTCAAATACTTCGAATATACATTGCAAAATATCAAATTTTGTCATTTGAAGATCTATCATTCCCGATTCAAGTTTTGATATTTCTTCCAGATCATTGATGATGGAAATCATCCGTTTAATACTTTTTGCTGTTCTTCTGAGATATTTACGATTGACCGAGGGATCATATAAGCCTCCGTCGAGAAGTGTTAGCACATATCCTTGTATGTTCGTAATGGGTGTTTTCAACTCATGAGAAACATTTCCCAGAAATTCTCTTCTGTATATTTCCAGTTTTTTCAGTTCACCGATTTCTTTTTCATGATGTGCCGCCCACAATGCAACATCCCTATTCACTGTTTCAATAATATCTCCTTTTGCTGGAAACTTGAATGAGCGTTTCCCGTTCCCTGTTTTTAAATTTCTGATTGTTTTATAAATCACTCTGATCTTTTCATATATGAAACGCTGAATTACTACTCTTAGAACCATATACAAAATCAGTCCGAAAAGCACAGAAATGATAAGCGAAGACCAGATGGGAGGCTGATATGAAAAAAATAATGGAATACAGTAATCCATTAAAAACAGCAACACAGAAAATACCAGCGACAGCAATAAAGAAAGCCTACCCGGATCAGATCTCATTGTATTCAGCTTTCAAACTTATACCCAACTCCTTTTACTGTCCTAATGTTGGAAACATTGAGTTTCTCCCTGATTTTTCTGATGTGTACATCTATTGTTCGTTCTCCGACAATTACATCACTTCCCCAGATCTTCTCAAAAATTTCATCTCGGGTAAACACTTTGTTGGGCTTTGATGCCAGCAACTGAAGTAATTCAAATTCTTTTTTGGGCAGTGAATGTTGAACCCCGCCAACCGTAACAGTATATGCTTCTCCGTTGATAATCATCTCTCCGGTTTCAATAATTTCAGCCTTAGCTTGTTCAATTGTTTTATCAGCAAATCTTCTGAGCAGTGAATTGACTTTACTGAGAAAAACCTTTGGTTTTACCGGTTTGCTGATGTAATCATCGGCCCCTGCATCCAGTCCAGCTATCTGGGAATAGTCCTCGTTTCTGGCTGTAAGAAACATTATAACCGTGTCTTTCATCTGCTTGTTTTTTCTCAGTTCAGTGCATGTTTCAATCCCGTCCATGCCCGGCATCATCACATCCAACACAATAAGCTGGGGAAGGATTTTGGATGCTTTTTCCAAAGCTTCTTTCCCTGAACGGGCTGTATGTACCTGATATGATTCTCTTTTCAGATTGTATGAAAGGAATTCCAGAATATCCTTCTCATCATCAACCAGAAGAATTGAAATATTTTCTTTTTTCATTGTATTTACAGATCTCTTTCAATTCACAAAGTTACTAATTAATAAACACATGTATTGTGTTCATTTTCAGTGAATACACAAATTTAACACTCGCTTAATAATAACTTAAAGTTCTTTTGCCCTGTGATCATATTGCTGTATTTTCAAGCTGAACTTTTCTTATTTTTGAAAATTCAAATTCTTTCAATGAAAAAGTCTTTTTTATCTGTTAACAGAAACATCTATCTGCTCATTGTTGCAGTTGCTTTTATTCTTTATGGCAATACTCTCAAAAACAACTATGCCATTGATGACAATCTGGTGCTTCAGAACAATCCTGTTATTGATCAGGGTCTATCAGGAATTCCGCTGGTCTTTTCAAGCAAATATGTCACCAATGACAAACGCTCGTTCGACTACCGCCCTGTGGTGAAGCTTCTGGCCGGCATCGAAGTTCTGATCTGGGGCTACCGCCCGGCTCTAAGCCATCTTATCAACATTCTTCTGTATGCTCTGGCCCTGATCGTGTTGTTCAAACTGCTTAAAAAAATTCTCCCTGATTATGAACAAACTCTGATTCTTTTCATTGTACTACTATTTGCCGCTCATCCGGTTCATACTGAGGTGGTTGCCAGCATTAAAAACCGAGACGAGCTGCTCAGCTTTCTGTTTGCCCTGCTCTCCGCAGAACGGTTTTTCCTGTGGGCTGACTTCTCTAAAATCAAGCATTTTATTTTTGCATCAGTTCTGTTCTTTATTGCCATGCTTTCAAAAAGCAGCGCTTTTGTTTTTATTGCCCTGATCCCCCTGATGATCTGGTTTTCAGGAAAACTAACATTAAAAAAAGGAGCTCTGATTACTGTTTCCACATTCATTTTGGGGGCTGCCTTTTTTATAATCCCCCGTTTCATTATCGGAGGTGAAGGCCGCAATCCCGATTTTTTTGAAAATCCTCTGTTTTTTGACAGAAGTTTTGATTTAAAACTGGGAACTGCTGGTTTTACTTTACTTCATTATTCAAAACTCCTTCTTTTTCCTATCAGACTGCTCTATTATTACGGATATGATATGATTCCAGTAGTTTCCGCAACAGATCCGATGGCTATGATCAGCCTGCTTGCTCATGCGGCTCTGTTCGCATGGGGAATCATTCTGCTGCGAAAAAAACACCCTGCCGGATTGGGAATTGTTTATTATTTTGTTGCGGTGTCCATGTTTTCCAATGTTCTGATTCCAGCAGTGGGTATTGTGGCCGACCGCTTTGTTTTTAACGCATCGCTTGGTTTATGCATAATTCTTGGGTATCTGTTCTTTCGGGGACAACAGGAAAGAAAAGAAAAAATGGGCAGTAAACCTCTGAAGCTATTCAGCTATCTCATGATACCACTGCTGATTTTCTATTCTGTCAAAACCATCAGCCGAAACACTGCATGGAAAGACTCCATGACTCTTTACGAAACTGACATGCCCCACCTTGACAGATCATTCAAGGCACATCTTATGTATTCCAATGCCATGTTTAAAGAAATTGTCAGAACCAGCAGTGATCAGCGGTATGCTTCACGAAACAAGCAATGGACTCATCGTTCTGTGGGATTGCTCAACGAAGCTCTGAAAATCTGGGATCAGTACCCAAATGCATGGAATACCCTGGGCGCTTTTCATTTCATGATTCTGAAGGATTATCAGACTGCTGGCAATTGTTTCTCAAAAGCCCTGAATCTGAATCCTGATTATACCGAAGCCTTGTTCAATATGGGATTCTGTTACGAAAATCTCGGACAAGCAGACAGTGCAATGATATATTATTCCCGCTGTATCCGGTCAGATTCTCTCTATGCCAATGCATACAACAGAACACTGCTTCTTCAGCTTCAGGCAGGAGATACAGCGGCCGCCATGAAAACCAATTCGCTGATTATGAAACAATTTCCGGAAAGTGATGCCCCGCATATCAACCTCGGAAATTATTATCTGATGAGCGGAGATACCATTGCTGCCTTTCTGGAATGGGAAAAGGCCATTGAAAAAGTGCCGGAAAATCCGCCTCTTCTTGATGCCCTTGTTCAGTATTACCGAATGACAGGCAACAGGGAGAAGGAAGAACATTATATGCAGTTACAGCGCAATTTACATAAATCTAAGAAAATGCAAAAGGCTCCGCCTGTCTTTTTATAAATGAAATACTATCATAAATCCTCATTTGTTGACACAATTTCTCCGCTGTTTGAAACCCGGCCGGTTATGGCCCATAAAGAACAGGGAGAGTGGAAATACCTGTATGCCGATGAACTGAACAGGCATGTATCACAAATCAGCAAAGCCTTGCTGTTTGCAGGAATCAAACAAGGGGATAGAATTCTAAGCAGTCTGGACAATTCGTGGTGGTGGTATTGCTGGGATCTTGCCATCGGAAGTTGCGGAGCTGTTCATGTTCCTGTGAGCGGAGCCATGCATCCCAAGGATATTGAAAATATTGCAAAGCATTGTGAACCGGTTTTTGTGGTTGCACTTGGAAAAAGGCAGTTACGGGTACTGTCATCCATTCTTGCAGACAGTACAGTCAAAACAATTGTCATCAGAAAAGAAAAGGGATATTATTCAATGGAAGAGTTTCTCGATGCTGTTCCTTTGAGTTATGTAGCTCCCGATCCCTGTTTTTCAGAAAATGATATTTCATCAATTATCTATCGCAGTGATACGATGGAACATCTCAAAGGGGTTATGCTAAGCCACAAGGCACAATTAAAAAATGCCGAATCTGTCAGCAGAACCGTACAGTTTCATCCTCTCAAAAGCTATTACCAGTTCCTTCCAGTTTCTTCTGCATTTGTTATCAGTTCAGGATATATTGCCATGCTGAATGGAATGACCACCTTCATATGGGACGGAATTACACCCCTTGGAAAAGATATTCGCTCCTGCAATCCTGAGGTGATGACCACAGTTCCTTTTTTTCTGCACCGTTCACTTGCTATTTGTTTGCGACAACAGAAAAAAGCCGGTCGTTTTGCCTATTTTAAAACTCGCGCAGCCATTTTTATTGCTGCAAAACTTTCCCCTTCAATCTCACGCCTATTCAGTCCATTGATTTGGCGGCAGCTTGCATCACTTCGTGCTGAATACGGAACTTCACTCCGAAAAATTATCTGTGGAGGAGCACTTTTGCCCGAAAAAACTCAGCGAATTTTTCATGCCGCAGGATTGCCAATATTTATTGGCTATGGCATGACCGAGGCGGGGACAGGAATTGCCATAACCCCGCCCGAAGGCTGTCCGCCCGGAAGTGTAGGCCGGGTGATTGATGTTCAGGAATTGAAAATAGCCCCCGACGGTGAGATCCTGTGCCGAAGCGAAACCAACACCTGCCACTTTTTCAGAAATCAGGACACGCATTCTGAAATCATCTGTGATGAAGGATTTCTGCATACCGGAGACATTGGTTTTACTGATCATAAGGGCTTTTTATTTATTACTGGACGGAAAAAACCTATTTTTAAAGTTAGCTCAGGTCTGTATATCGAGCCTCAATATATCCGAAAACTGCTGATCCGGTCTCCGCTGATCCGTGATGTCAGAGTTTTTGGTGAAGGAAAAGACTTTTGTGTATGTATTATTGTTCCTTCCCCTCCAGATACTAAAAAAACTGATACAAAAGCACTTATGCAAGAAATCAAATTGCTGTACAATGACCATGTGATTGCTGCAAAAAGAATTGCAGCCTGTATTACAGGGGAGTTTCATTCTGGCCAATCGGATGATGAAATCATGAAACGCTACTCCAGAAAACTGAAAAAAATCTTCCGTTCAACTGCAAAATCATTATATTTCCTCTAAAAAAAAAGTAAAGCGGGGAAGTGCAAATGGTGAGAAACAGCAATTTCTCTCTACTCTCTACTTACTACTTGCCACTTTTTTTTATTCGTTTGTGTGTAAATTAAAATGTTCATGTATTTTTGTAACACCTAATTTACATTGCCATGAACATTGAAATCAGTGATTTTATCCAGCTGTTGGAAGAAGAATTTGAACTTGCCACTGACACATCTATAACCCCTGAAACAGTGATTGAGTCAGTAATTGAAATGAGCTCTGTCAATGCCCTGATTTTTCTGGCTCTGATTAAAACAGAGTATGATGTGGCACTGACCGCAGGCGACCTGTTCCATGCCAGAACAATCAGGGATCTTTTTGATGTTGTGGTTGAAAAATCTCAGTAAAAAAATGACATTGCTCCGCACAGACAACATAAAAATCATAGGTATTTCTGCTTGTGTTCCTTCGAATATAGTTTATAACAACGATTATGACATAATTACGGCTGATGAAAGAAAAAAACTGATTGAGGTGACCGGAATTCATCAGCGGCATGTGGCTTCGGCTAAAATCACAACATCTGACATGTGTTTTGTTGCTGCACGCAAGTTGCTGCACGATATGAATATTTCACCATCAAATATCGGTTTTTTGGTGTTTGTTTCACAGTCGAGAGATTATTATCTGCCCCACACTTCAGCCATTCTTCACCACAGACTCGGTCTGCCGGAAACCACACCTGCCTTTGATATTTCTCTGGGCTGTTCAGGATATCCCTATGCCCTTTCTGTTATTTCATCAATGATGAATCATGCTGATTGTGAGTTGGGGCTTTTGCTTGCAGGGGATATCTCTACACGCACCACACCTGTCACAGACAAAAGCACGTATCCTCTTTTTGGTGATGCAGGAACCGCAACAATCGTGAAAAAAACCAAAGAAAACCACCCTTCAGTATTTAATTTCGGAAATGATGGCAGCAGGTATGAAGCCATAATCATCCGCAACGGATATTGCAGAAACGGATTTCCCCCCGAAGGCTTTGAAGAAGAAGAAATAGCTCCCGGCATCGTTCGCAGCAAAATGGACCTAGAACTTAACGGTGCTGATGTGTTTCATTTTTCAATTACCGATGTCCCTGTTTCAATAAAAAAACTGCTGAAAGCAACAAACACCGTAAACGAAGACATTGATTTTTTTGTGTTTCATCAAGCCAACAAACTGATTGTCGAAACCATTGCTAAAATTCTTAAACTCAAATCTTCCATGGTTCCCATGCATCTTGACCGCTTTGGCAACACCAGTATTGCCAGCATTCCGCTGTGTATGGTTACCGAGCTGAACCAGGAACTAAGCAATCAAAAATTACGTTTACTTCTGTCCGGGTTTGGTGTGGGATTGTCGTGGGGCAATGCCATCATCGAAACCGATAGAATTCAAGTCAGTGAATTGCAATACCTTGAAATATGAATTCATTTGAAAATAAAACAATCCTGGTAATGGGAGCATCCTCGGGAATTGGACTGCACACTGCCAAAAGACTCAGTAGCCTGGGAGCAACCGTGATCCTGTCATCACGAAACAAGCAGAAACTGTCAGAGGCACTGAAACAGCTGGAAGGGAATTCACATTCACTGATTGCGTGCGACCTGAACAATGAAGACGACATCAACAAACTGTCAGAGCTCGTTCCTGCCCTCAACGGTGTTGTTTTCAGCAGCGGGATTGCTTCACTCTGTCCGGCAGGTTTTATTACACTAAAAGAAATCTCTGATAATTTTGGCCCAGGATTTAACGGTGCTGTTTTGCTGTTTTCCAAGCTCATCCGGAAAAAGAAACTTATTCCTGACAATTGCTCAGTCGTTCTTTTATCCTCTTCTTCCACCCGTTTCCCTTTTGTTGGCGGCGCAATGTACGTTGCAGTGAAAGGTGCCATTGAGGCATACAGCAAAGTGCTTGCTCTGGAACTGCTTTCAAAGGGTATCCGCGTTAATTGTGTGTCTCCTGCTTTTATCAGCGGACCAATGTTTGAGCAAATCAGCAGTGAAACCTCTCCTGAGATTATATCCCGTATTGAAGCCAAACAACCCATGGGTGTGGGAACTCCTGATGATGTGGCCTCTGCCATCTCCTTTCTTCTATCAGAAGATGCCCGTTGGATATCCGGAAGTATTTTGACTCTCGGAGGAGGTTGAGTTTTTTAAATTACCCTGATCACCTGCTGTTTCATGAAACCAATCAGTATCGTCATTCCTGTTCTCAACAATCCCGCAACTGCAGAAATTCTGTTTGACCGCTTAAACAAACTGTTCGGACAATCAGGGCAGATGGTGGAGCTTATCTTTGTTGACGACCACAGTAATGACAATACGCCGGAAGTGATCAGGCAGCTTGCACTGAAACATCCTCAACAGATTTTTTACTGCCTTCTCAACAAAAACAAAGGGCAACATTTTGCCACACTGACAGGAATGATGCTTTCCTCGGGTGACCCTGTTGTAACCATTGACGATGACCTGCAGTATGCTCCTGAAAGTATTACGGATCTTTTACAAACGCTTGAAAATCAACCAAATAGCATTGTTTACGGCATCCCTGTCCGAAAAAAGGGAGTATCCCGCTTTCGTCGTTTTGCTGCTGAATTATTGCACAAAACTGCTGTTTTTGTGAGGCTGAAAAAGAAAAAGTTCTCTTCTTTCAGATGTATGAGTCGGCCAACAGCAAATGTTCTGGTTGAAAATGCACGGCAATATGTGAATATTGAACATATCAGTATTGAAAAAAAAATACCTCATCAGGGAATAAACGTTCCCCACTTTCCGGGATGCCGAAACAATAGCAGATATACTCTGATCAAACTGTTTCTTTTTGTCCTCAAATCACTGATCACATACACAACATTTTCTTATGTTCTTCTTGCTTTAATCTTTATCGCTGTTATTGTTTCTTTGTTTTTTCTGCACCAGGCATCCACTATAGTTACAGGAACAATCCTGATTATCAGCTTGTTTGTGAGTATTCTTCTTTTTTCAGCAAGAGCCTATTTTCGAAAACCTGTCAAATTTAACAAGTATATCAGGGAAAAAAGCAACTATGATATTTAATGTAGGAAATTTCTCTTTTCACAGCATATCTGCCGACAATTTGGAGCTGGTCAGAGCATGGAGAAACTCAGACTATGTGAAGTCCAAAATGATCTTCAGAGAAGAAATAACAGCAGAGCAGCAGCAGAAATGGTATCTTTCGGTCAACAATACCAAAAATTTGTATTATGTGGCACATTTCAGAAATGAGGCATTTGCAGTGATGAATTTTAAAGATATCAACTGGGACATGAGTGAAGCAGAGGCCGGCATTTTTGTGGGCAACCCACAATATCTCTGCACAGAAACTCCCGCACTGGGAGCGCTCCTTCTCACTTTTTTTGCATTCAATGCCCTTGGTTTTCTCAGAATCAACTCCAGAACACTTGAAGACAATAAAGTCGTTGCGGCGCACAACAGAGCCCTTGGTTACACACAATTGACCAGCGAAGGACCATCTGTTTTCTGGACTTTGCTCCGTGATGACTTTAACAAAAACACTTCAAAACTCATGACTGCTGTCAAAGTGTTGTCTGATTTTAAGGGGCATTGGCTCATGGAAATGGATACAAATGATGTGCAGACCGGTCTGTTTGAGCTGTTGGGACAACGTCTGACAATGAACAATGTTCCCTTCATTTGTCATCAGAAAGCTTCACGATGGTATTTTGACATTCAACTTGATATATGAAGTTTGCGGACTTATTGTTTCTTTTGTAACCTTACCTTCTATAATCCGTCAAAACCTTTTTATATACAGAGTCAATGATACGATTTGTTCTGCCGGTTTTCGTCCTGTTTCTCTTTGCTGCAGTCTCATCTGCCCAGCAGCTAAAGGGCGTTGTCACTGATGAATACGGAAACCCGCTGCCCGCAGTAAATGTATATATTAAAAACTCCACAACCGGATCCACTTCCGGGGTGGACGGCCAGTACAGGGTCGAAGTCAAGCCCGGAGTGTACACTTTTGTATTTCGAATTCTGGGATACGAAACCATTGAAAAGGAAATACAGATCAGCAATACAAAACCTGTTGAGCTCAATATCAGCCTGAAGGAAGAAAGTTTTTTGCTGAATGAAGCAGTCATCTATGCTGACAGAAGAGATATTGCCAAAACTGTGATGAAAAATGCCCGTGAAGCAAGAAAGTTTTTTCTCGAATCTCTGGAAAATTACTCCTGTATTTCTTACAGAAAAATATCCCTTCAACGCGAATTCTGGCCAAATGAGAATGACAGTACAGATCTGAAAAATGACAGCAGTGCTCTGGCAACTGACACAGTACAAACGGATAGTCTCTCTGCAGAAATACTACCTGTTATTCGCAACACTTCGCTCAGGGAAACATACTCTGTCATCCTCTCCGACTTGAGGCAGACAAAAGAAATCATTATTGCAGAAAATGAGTACAAAGCCAAAGCTCCATATTCAACCATCAGTGTATCCATAGGCGGCCACAGCAAGTCCTTGCAGGTTGACTATCTGGGAAAAGAGTGGCGTGATTCATATATTCTTGTATATGATGCCGTAAGCGCCCGTTTTGATTTTCTCAATCCCCTGATTTATGCCACCGGACTGTGTGAACAGCCCCTGCTTTCGCCCCTGGCTCCAACGGCCTCAATGTCATATATGTTTGATTTTGACGGCATATTCTATGAAAACAACAGAAAAATTTATAAAATTCTTGTGACTCCCATTTTTAAGGGTGATGCATTGTTTAACGGTCATGTGATGATTGAAGACAGCACCTGGGCATTGAGAGGTGTTGATCTTGAAATTAACCCCACTGCTTTGCTATTCTGTAAGCAATTCAGAATCAAGCAAAATTACATCAGTCTCAATGATTCTGTGATTGTCCCTTCCAAAACCGAATTTATTTACACAATTAAGGACGGAAAGTCATTTGTTTTTGGCAACATCACTGCATTCTACAAAGACTATCAGTGCAATCGCCCTCTTCCTCCAAAAACATTCGGAAATGAAGTGATCCGATATGAAACCGATGCTTTTGAAAAAGACACCCTCTGGTGGGATTCAGTTCGCCCATTTCCCCTGACCATGGAAGAACAGGCCTTTTCAGACAGAATTGACAGCCTTCAGGCACGCTATAACAGCAAGGCATACGTTGATTCTCTGGATTCAACATTCAACGATATCAATATCTGGAGTTTTCTCATCCGTGGCGTGGGATACAGAAACAGAATCAAAGGATATGATCTTTATTTTATTCCCCTTGTGGCACAAATCAATCCGGTGGGTATAGGCGGGTATCGTCATCAGCTTGGAGGATACTACAACAAGAGGTTCACAAATGATGCGTATATGGAAACCGAATCAACAATTGATTATGGTTTTGCCAACAAAGACATCCGGGGCAAAGCAGGGTTCGGACTGACCTATGTTCCGCAAAAATTTGTACGTACGTTTGTCCGGTTTGGTGATTATTATGACATGATTAATGATTATGCGTCAATAAGATCCATTTTCAGCAGAAGTAATTATGTAAGAACCAAAACTCTAAGCATTGCACAGAGAATGGAAATTTTTAACGGTTTGTTCGGAGAAATCACGCTCACTTTTTCCGACCAGATACCTATCAGAGATATGAAACTGGAAAACTGGTCAAATGAATTGTTCGGGGACCTCAATACTCCCTCTGATTTTGAGCCGTATAAAAAATTTGATCTCCGGTTTGAGTTGAAATATCTGCCTTTTCAAAAATATATCATGAAAGGCCGTCAGAAAATCATCCTTGAATCAACATGGCCTGAGTTTTCTCTTGTTTACAGAAAAGGAATTCCCGGAATTTTTCAGAGCGAAGTAAATTATGATTTTCTTGAAGTCGGCATCACAGACCAGATGAAAATAGCCCGCTGGGGAACATCCAGCTGGTCGATGCTGGCAGGCTCTTTTGTAAACACCAGAAATCTGAGGCTTATCGAACACCGTTACTTCAGGGGATCCGATCTGTTTTTCTTTTCTGACCCACTTCAGTCCTTTCAGCTGCTCGATGCCACACTCAGCAGCTCATCTGCGTATATCAGAGGAAACTACATGCACCATTTTGAAGGTGCAATCACCAATAAAATCCCTTTGCTCAACCGCCTGAAAATAAGTATGGCCGGAGGTGCAGGCTTTCTGATGATGGAAGAAAACAACTTCAGACATGCTGAAATTTTTGCAGGATTTGAACGAACATTCAGAATCAGAAAACAATTATTCAGAATCGGAGTGTTTGCAGTGACTGCTGATGACAACCTCAACACTGCAAGACTGACCTGGAAAGTTGGGGTCAATTTTTATAATCCCTTTACAAGAAAATGGGATTATTAATTTTTTTTCGGATATTTGAATACTCATTCGGAAGACATACTTTTTTTTAGAAAATTATGTGGAAACTCCATCTTCTTGACTGGTTTTTTGTTGTGTTTCACACACTGCTGATGATGTTTAATGTGTTCGGGTGGCTTTCAAGAAAAATGAGAAAATGGAACCTTTTTACCTTGTTGCTCACTGCATTTTCATGGTTTATTCTTGGACTGTTCTTCGGAATGGGCTATTGTATTCTCACTGACTGGCATTGGGGTGTTCTGAGAAAACTCTCTGCATATCCAGTGGAAAACTCTTATGTTCAGTATCTTTTCAGGCGTCTTCTTCATATCAGAGTAAGCGCACAGTTTGCAGATATCCTCACGGCAACATTGTTTTTTATCTCACTGGGAATGTCTGTTTTTCTCAATATTAGAGATCTTGTTCTGAAAAAGAAAAACAAACCACTTGCATGATTGGCTTAGACATTCAAATTCTTGTTTACGTAAGCCATATTTCTTGGCAATTTTTCTTTTCCGCCTCTTCTCAATGATGTTCCCTCAAAATCCTTTTCAAACGTTTCTATGTTGAACTGTCCGTTCATCAGATTTCTGATAACCGGCAGAATATTAAATTCCTCATGACGAAATTCCTTCACATCCGTGTTGTGCGGACACACTTCCTGACAGATGTCGCAGCCCCAGATCCACCTGTTCCAGTTTGGAACTTCTGCGCTGAAAGGACCTTTCATTTCAACAGTAAGATATGAAATACATTGACGTGCATCCAGCATGCCCGGCCCTGTTAGTGCTCCTGTTGGGCAGGCATCAATACATAACGAACACTGTCCGCAAAGATCTTCCGTAAAGGGTTTGTCAGGCAATAGCTTGGCTTCAGTAATGCCAACTCCCAAAACCACCCATGAACCAATGCCCGGCACAATCAGGCAAGTGTTTTTTCCTGTCCAGCCCATACCAGCCTGACGGGCTCTGTACTTTTCTGCCACAGGAGCTGAATCAACAGAAGTTTTTAAGCTGCGTCCGGTGATCTCTTCAAAAATGCTGCTGAATTCACGGAGTTTTTTTTCCATGACCTTATGATAATTTCGCCCCAGAGCATATCGCGACACCTTATATTTTGAATCATGAAGCAATTTTTCGTTTTCTGAAGAATAATAACTCATTGCTACAACAATCAAAGAACAGGGATTCAGAGAGTCAAATAAGCCCGGATCGATTCTCTTTTCAAGACTATCATTCATATAGTGCATTTCTCCGTGATACCCCTTCTCAATCCATGATCTGAACCAGGCAGCTTCAGCATCTCCCATCATATCTGCCCTGCATATACCACAAGCCGAAAAACCCAAATCCAGGGCTTTCTTTTTTATTCTGCTTTCAATATCTTCTGTTTTCATGTCCAAATATGGTTCAAACCTACAAAATTTTTCCATGTCAGAAAAATTTTGTAATTTTACACCGTTGTTTAATTTGAACCACATAAAAATAACAGCCATGAAAAGTGATATTGAAATTGCAAGAGCATCATCCATTTTACATATAACAAAAATTGCAGAGTATCTGGGTCTTGACCCGAATGATCTTGAGTTGTACGGAAAATACAAAGCAAAAATACCACTGCGGTTTATCGATGAAAAAAAGATAAAAAGAAGCAAGCTTGTCTTAGTTACAGCAATGACACCAACACCTTCAGGAGAGGGAAAAACAACCACATCAATTGCCCTGGCACAGGGGCTGAACAAAATCGGAAAAAAAGCAACTGTAGTTCTTCGAGAACCCTCACTGGGTCCTGTTTTTGGTGTTAAGGGTGGTGCTGCTGGTGGTGGTTATTCCCAGGTTATTCCCATGGAAGACATTAATCTTCATTTTACAGGAGATCTGGCTGCAGTAGAAAAGGCCAACAATTTGTTATCTGCACTGATTGACAACAATCTTCAAAGCAAGAAGGGCAATCTGGGCCTTGATCCCAGAACCATTTCATGGAAGCGGGTGATTGACATGAATGATCGTTCATTAAGAAACATTGTCATCGGGCTGGGAGGAAATGCCGACGGGATTCCACGTGAAACAGGTTTTAATATCGCAGCAGCCTCTGAAGTTATGGCTATCTTGTGTATGGCGCAGAATATTGCAGATCTTAAAAAGCGGCTCGGAAACATTTTTATTGGATACACCTGGGATAAAAAACCTGTTTTTGCCCGTGACCTTAAAGCTGAGGGGGCTATGGCTGCCTTGCTGAAAGATGCCATGATGCCAAATCTGGTTCAAACACTTGAAGGAACCCCTGCCATTATTCATGGTGGCCCCTTTGCCAATATTGCACAGGGAACCAACACAATAGTTGCCACCAAAATGGGAATGTCTCTTTCAGAGATTGTTGTCACTGAAGCCGGTTTTGCCTCTGATCTTGGGGCTGAAAAGTTCTTTAATATCAAATGTCAGCAAAGCGGACTCAGACCAAATGCAGTGGTTATTGTTGCCACAATCAGGGCAATCAAATATCATGGAGGTATTGAAAAAGCCGAACTGGGCAAAGAGAATACAGATGCTGTAAAAAAAGGGTTTGCAAATTTGGAGAAACACATTGAAAACATGAAATACTATGGATTTACTCCGGTTGTCGCTTTAAATAAATTCTCCAGTGATACTAAAGCAGAGATCTCTCTGATGAAGCAACTTTGTGAAAATCAGGGCGTTCAGATGGCAGTCAATGAAGGCTGGGAAAAAGGAGGTGATGGTGCTGTTGAACTGGCACAGTTGGTTCTTACTGCAGCAAAATCATGTCCTTCCTGCTTTAATCCATTATATGATCTTAAGTGGGACATGAAAACAAAAATTGAAACCATTGCTACCAAGATGTACGGAGCAACAAATGTGGAATATTCGATGCAGGCTCAAAAAACCTTAGACACAATTGCTTCACTGGGGATGAGTGATATGGCCGTTTGTATGGCAAAAACACAAAACTCCATTTCAGATGATCCCTCCCTGAGAGGAAGACCCACTGGTTTTACTGTCAAAATCCGTGATGTTGAAATTTCATCAGGCGCCGGATTTGCTGTGCCAATAGCCGGGAGTATTATGCGTATGCCGGGACTTCCTGCAACTCCTTCTGCCGAATTCATTGATATTGACAATGAAGGAAATATCTCAGGCCTTTTCTGAAAACCCTTGTCTCTATTTCCATTTCCATTGCAACTGTTCAGAAAGGCTGATGTTTTGTCTTTCCGCCACAGCGTGAAGTTCTTTTTTGAGTACAATAAGATTGTCTATCTGTGCTTTGGGAATAATGATGGAAGAACCTGTCCTCATTTTATTAACACAGCGGTAATATATAGATAATATTTTGTATCTTTGCAGCATGGAA
>CAYRXH010000042.1:0-20516 GCA_964428185.1 uncultured Bacteroidales bacterium | reverse complement strand
ACAAATGCTCTGTATCAATCGAGATACATCAGAAGGGATTTTTAGAAGAAAAATATTAAAAAAAATTCAATATGAAAAAAATACTATACATTTGTTTCATCGTTAATTTCTAAAAAATACAAGATGAAGCGACAGAAATCATCAATGTTTGTCTTTCTCATGATCATCAGTTGTTCAGGTATTTCCCAGCAAATACCAACAAATTATTTCGAAGGGATTTTAAAGGAAGGATCACAGGAATTGCGTTTCATATTTGAGACTCAGTATGATATGGATGGATATACAACGCTTTTGTATATTCCTGAGCAGCTTATTTATGCAAAAAAGGCAAACAATACATATTGCTACCAGGACTCAATCAAAATTCAGTTCCGTGATTTTCAGGCCTATTATTCTGGAATAATTAACAGGCAGGAAATGTTGATTGAAGGGAACTGGGTTCAACAGGGAAAGAGTTTTCCTCTGGTATTATATTTCAAAACAAATGCAGAAGCACAATCTTTCAAACGACCACAGGAGCCTGAAGCCCCCTTTCCCTATTTTGTAAAAGACATTGAGATTCACAACAAAAAAGCAAAAATTCATCTGCACGGGACACTGACTCTGCCTGACACCATCGGAATTCATACTCTGGTTATTCTGATCTCAGGATCCGGTCCTCAGGACAGAAATGAAGAACTTGCGGGGCATAAGCCCTTTCTGGTGATTGCTGATTATCTGACCAGAAACGGAATTGCAGTATTCAGATATGATGACAGAGGTGTTGGTAAATCCCGGGGAGATTTCAGCTCTGCCACTACAGAAGATTTTATGAACGATGCCCTCTCTGTGGTTACGTTTTTCAAAAAATATCCCAATATCAATCCAAAGCGAATCGGATTGATAGGGCACAGTGAAGGAGGCTTGATTGCAATGATGGGTGCTGCCAGAAACAAAGACATTGCATTTATCATCTCACTTGCAGGCCCAGGCATTACAATAGTTGACCTATTACTGAAACAATCAGAGGACATTATGCGGGCAGCGGGAGCAAATGAAGATTTTATTGAGCTGACCAGAGTTGTTAATTTTCAAATGTATAATCTTGCACTGAGTCAACCCACACCTGACTCTCTGATAAAAAAAATGGAGATTATTCTCAGCGAGGCAACTGCAGATTTTTCAGCAACTGAAATTGAAAATTACGGGCTCACACCCGAGCATATCAAAGCCAGTGCATATCAGCTGTACACACCATGGATGAAATATTTTCTGGCAATCAAACCAGCCGATTTTCTTAGAAAAATCAAATGTCCTGTACTTGCTCTCAACGGCAGCCTTGATATTCAGGTCTCAGCAGATGAAAATCTCGAAGCCATCAACCGATATCTTACAGAAGCCAAAAATCCATATTTCAAAACAGTAAAAATAGACAGTATGAACCATCTGTTTCAGTATGTGACCAAAGGAACTTTTGATGAATATATGCTTACTGAAGAAACTTTCAATGAGAAGGCTCTTATGGAAATTCTCGGATTTATCAGAACTTTACCAGAAAAATAGTCAATACTAAAGATTTTTAAAATCCTCAGCAAGAAATGCATCCGGTTTTTTTGAGGAGATTTCAGTTATGCTATAATAATATGGAATTCCGGTGGCAGCTGATACGATAAATTTCAAACATTTGCCGCTTCTGCCTTCTCCAGGTCCAACTTTATGCAATATCAACACATCGGTTTTTGATGCAATGGCCTGATTGATTTCCTGCTGAGTGACAATTTTTACTTTACCCTCATAAAACGCAGCTATTTTTTTAACAGTTTTCACTTCAGTATCAAGATCTTCAGCAACAAACCATATCTCTTTGGTCAACACTGAATTTTTATGTTCCTTGACGATGCTTTTCACATCTGTATCAGCTGACTTTACATTTGCATCAATATAAAACTGAATAAACCGCAATATAACACCGAGCTTATAAAAATATTCATCTTCTGAGAATTCATCATCTTCAAATGCATACGAAAGCGGAACTGATCCTAGGTCAGGCATACTGTTCAGGCTCCCTGAAGAGCTACCCATCACCACGTTGAGAATATTAAACCTCAGGTCTTCCCTTTTCTCAGCCATTGCTTCTGACAAAAAAAGAAATGATGCAGATTTGTCAGAACGTTTCTTTTCAAATTCTGATGAAGAAATTATTTCCCAATGTGTAATATACCAGTATTTTTTCATTGCATCTTCCATGGCAGCATTGAACCCGCTGAATGGATTATCATACTGAACAAGATATGTTTTGGATTTGATAAACTGTTTGTAGTGAGACTGAGAGGCAACTACAATTTCCTGTGAACTTACTCTTGTTATCATCAACAAGAATACAACTAAATAAGTACTTATACTTATCGGTTTCATGAAGTTCATAAGTGCGAAAAATTAAGGTTAGTATAATTCAAAGGATGCTTCACCAATTTTAATGCCATCACAAAAGCCATATACCCAATATATTCCCTCAGGCAAAGCAGTAACCGGATGATAATTGACAACAGCAGGAAATGTCTTGGATGAAAAATGAACATCAAATTTATCTGAGAATAAAATTTCCTCTCCCTGATATTTAAACAGATCAACTTCATCCTTCATGAATGGAAGAATATTCCCGTTGGGGTCAGCAATTCTAATATAGACAGTTTTATAACCCAGATCAAAGTTTATACCCGGCAGAGAGATAATATTTACATGAATAATTTCAGTCTGTTTGATTTTTTTGGTCTGCACCACGCCTTTTTTTTCGGAATAACATGCTGATGCATTCATGGAAATCATCTTATAGTTGGCCATTAATTCGACAGAAAAAATTCCGCTTTTCTCAACAGACTCAGCATATTGTGCTAGTTTCTGCAATGAATCGGCAATCACCTGCAGTTCAGCAAATTTATTTCTGCTATCCTGCAACTCTGTCATCAGATTATCAATTTTCCCCTGGTAAAATTCAAGCATGGACTGAAGTTCATCATTCTTACGAAGAAGCTGATAATATTGCTGCAAGGACTGGTTAAGTTGTTGGTTCAGTTCATCATTGGCAAGTCTTTGCATGTGCAAAAGGCTGTCAATCATAATATAATCTCTCATGAGGAGTGAAGTCTCGAGCTCTGAATTTGTCATAAGAAGTTTGAGTTGCCGGATCTGTTCATCGGTTGTCAGCTGGACATCCTGCTTATTATCATACATCTTTTTCCAGTAAGCAGATTCCCTGTATGAATAAGCAGCAAATATCAGCACTGCTACAAAGGTAAAGGTAGAACCATAAATGAGCCAGCTAAAAGATTTTCCTGAAAATTTTCCCACAAACAAAAATTTATTTCAGCAAATATACAATGAATGAAATGTTAAATCCAAAAAAAAATCACTTTTTTAAACAATTTTTCACTAATTCAGGCTGAATGAACATTCTCCAATCATTCTGTCATCGGCAAAAACATTCACATGATAGACACCCGGAAGCAGTTCCACATCACCGCGGCGATAACTGACACACACACTCTGAGATTTTTTGTTGTACTGAACACTTGTTTTTTCAGTAAACTGAATTCGGTCACCCTGATAAATAAATGAATAACTGCCCTGAGTGAGGATAAGATTATCAGGTCGAGCAATTCTGATATAAATATCTTTTGTCCCTTCAGGCACCAGTGAATTTTCTCCAAGAGTAAAACACACCCTGATCACTTCAGTTCTTCTGGCCTTATCAGTTTCTGTCTCTTTTCCGTTGGATCTGACAGAAAATGCCCGTGCATTGACTGCATATGCCCTGAGATACGCTTCAGAAGAAATCTTTCCCTCCAGATCTTCCTTATCCTGAGATAATTCAAAGGTTCGCTGCTGTTCGTTCAATAAATCCTGCTTGATGATCTCATTTTCTTCAACAAGCTGCTGATTGATTGCATACAAGGAATCAATCTGATGAACATATCCCTGAGTAATGCTGCGCAGATAATCAAGCTGTCGTTTGATCCTTCTGTAATCTGCCTGAGAATTAATCAGCATCTCTATTTCCTGTGCTTGCGACAGAATCAGACTGTCCTGTTTAGTGAGTTTATCTGTCAGCAAACCGTATTCTTCTTTAATTCTTGCATGTTCAGCCATCAGTTCATCAAGTTCTCTTTGAAGTTCAGAGGTCTGTGTCATTGCCTGCTCCTTCTCGATGATAATGGTATCAACATCTGTTTTAATTGTGACCAGTTTCCATACCAGAAAAATAATAAGGAGTAGCAGAACCAGAATAATTCCCTGATATACTTTTTTTTGCCTTTTGTCCATCTGATTGGTTTCCATATTGCTATTTTTTAATGTCTGTAAAATTCAATTTCAAATCTGTAATCACCTGATTCAGAGTATTTTGCAATGTTTCAGTCAAATTATTATTTGTTTTTTCCCGGAGCATATCGAGCATACTGATAGCATGTTCAGCCTGTTGGGCATTGACTTCGGTTTTTTCAGTAACAGGATTTTTCATTTTTCCCATTCCCTGAAGAGCTGAAGCCTGAAAAATTGCAAGAAGTTGAAGAAAAAGTTCATCGTTTTTTGTCATTTAAATATTGATGCAGGTTAAACGTTTGCAAAAATAGATTATTTTTGACACATGGCAAATTTTTACCATCTTTGAATTATGTTCCGTGATTTTCTGCGTCTGTTTATACCTCATATCTGTCCTCTGTGTGGTGAATCAATGCTGAGAGACGAACATGTGATGTGCTTTGCCTGCAAAACCGATCTTCCTGAAACCAATTTTCATCTGTATCCACATGACAATTCACTTGCACAGACATTTTGGGGACGCACAGAACTTGGATTTGCAGTGGCATGTTATTATTATACCAAAGGGTTGAAAGTTCAGAAACTGGTTCACATGCTCAAATACAAAGACAAGAAGGATGTGGGCGAAGAAATCGGCAGACATTGCGGGCAGATGTTGAAAGGAAACTGCATACTGGATGATGTGGCTTGTTTCATTCCCGTCCCGCTTCATAAAAAGAAAAAAAGAATCAGAGGCTACAATCAGGCCGAAGTGTTTGCAAACGGTCTTTCTGAAAGCCTTGGAATACCTGTTGATACCACAAGTCTGCAAAGAATTGCATTTACTGAAACCCAAACCAGGAAAAACAGATTTGCCAGATGGAAAAATGTTAAAGAGACGTTTCATCTTGCCAATCCTGAGCAGATCAGCAATAAACATGTGGTGATTGTGGATGATGTAATAACCACAGGAGCCACCCTGGAATCTTGCATCTCTGAACTGAAAAAGGCCGAAAAAGTGAAAGTTTCAGTCATTGCCATTGCTGTGGCTGCCGGATAAAACCTTTATTTCTGCCTGCTTCTAATCAACTTTCCCTTTCTGTAAACATAAAGTTTATAGGGAACTATCCCCTCATTGCAGCGCCAGCGCCCGTGCTTCTTGCCGTTTTTATAGCGACCCGTACATCCCGAGATGTGATCAATCCACAAACCATGCTGTTGATCATTTATAAAATTGCCCCTCACCAGCAATTTTCCATCTTCTGAATATTGTCTATACTCTCCCCAAAGTTTTCCGTCAGCATAAACAAACGTCTGATAAACCTGTCCCGAAGGATAGAATGTTTTTTCATTACCGCTCTGTTTTCCCCCTGTATAAGATGAGACCTTTGCAGTCACCTCAGGATATTGATCAAATTGATATACCCGTTGTGTTTCACTGCTCAACTGCTCATTGAGGGTTATGGGATACATTTTGAAAGTATCGGGAGTTTCAATCACAAGAATGCTGGTCTGGGCAGAAATAATGCCACAAACACACATCAATACTATAAACAGATTCCTCACAGTAATTTAATTTCAGAGCACAAAAATACAATTTGATTCAGATAAGATCAAATATTGAGCCCCCTCTAAAAATTAACTGCTCATTTTTATTTTGCAAATAACCATTTTTCATTCAAAATTAATCAAAAATTTAAAGAAAATTTAAATTAAAAATGACTGTCAATTTTCATTATGTATTTAACCGTTAATTTTTAAACTTATGTTGCTGGCCTAATTTTTTAGACCATTATATTCATCCCAAAGTGTAAAATTATTAAATTTTTTACTTTTTTCAAAATGATTGAAAAAAATCAGCTCATATCTGTTTTTTCACAATGCAAACCTTGCGGGCGCACTGCTCAAACAAGTGGTAGCCCGAGCCGCCTTCCTCAATAATGCTGAACATCCTCTCTGCATCTGTGATGCTTGTGGCTCCGATGATGTCTATCCCCTTTGCAAACAGAAATCCGGGCAGCATCCCGCCCGTTGGTCCCGCCAGTACTTTTTGGGTCTGCTCGCCACACATGCCAAGCAGATGTTCAAAGGTGCAGTTCACCAGACTGGAGCCTGTCATGATGACGATGTCTGAATGCGCTAACACAGCTGCCGAGTCTGAATAGGCAACAAAAAACCGAAGGTGTTCGGGATGAAGAGACTCCTTGCTCAGTTCAACAACTTTCAGCTCATGCCCGCTTTCTGACAGTCGTTTGATATAATTTTGAAACGCTCCCACAATGGTAATGTTCTTTTTACCTGACAGATCAAGCACATCAAGCGTGTCAGTATAGTGAATCTGTGCACTCTCTCCGTAGCCAATCCCCGATGATACGGCATTGATGACAGCCACTTTAACCGCTTCTGATACTCGAGCGTCTTCTTCGAATTTCAGCAGCTCACTCACTCTGCTGCCTCTGAAAGTTCCGGGCGCAAAGGCTCCGTAAAAACGCTGATGCGGATGAATGTGCTGAGCATTTTTTGTATATTCACTGGCCGCCAGCCCACAACTGCCATTCGACAACTGTACTGCGGTGAAATGCAGACCCTTCAGCAGGCGTTTGATTGTGAGAGAATTAACATATTCGCAATGTTTATTGAACAGATAGTCAATGATTTCGCCTTTCATTGCATGGTTTTTCATTTCAGTTTCTTCATTTTTTCTGCGATTTCTTCACAGAAAAACCGAATTGTCCCAGTTTCTTTCCTGTGACAAAATAACTGCCATGTGAATAAACAAGCATTGGTATTTTTTCCAGCTCAAAAGCCTTGGTTTTTTTGTTGTGCAACTGATCCCATCCCGAAACGGACACCACACGGGCAATAAACATTGTATGAGAACCCATATTCAGTTCATTTTCAAGCACACATTCAATATTGACAGGGCACTGCGCAATGGCAGGAGTTTTGACATGAAGGGATGCTGTCTTGCCGAAGTTGCAATGTCTGAATTTGTCAATATCACGGCCTGATCTGACGCCGCAAAAGTCCACTTCACTGGCCATGGAGGCTGTGGGCAGGTTGACCACAAATTCGCCCGATTGTTTGATCAGACCATAAGAAAATCTTTCGGGCCGCACCGAAATGCTGAGCATGGGCGGATTGGTGCAGATGGTTCCTGCCCAGGCAATGGTGATGATATTGTGCACGTTTCCTGATCCGCAGCTCACCAGCACAACGGGCAGCGGATACAACATATTTCCGGGTTTCAGGTGTATTCTTTCTGTCATGGTATCTGTAATAGTTCCTTGGCTTCCTGCAGGCTGATTTTTGTTGTTCCCTCAATGGCAATCACAAAAGTATCGGGAATTCCGCTCTGCTGGAGCTGCGTCTTTAACAACTCTGCCTCATCTGGAGTTTTAAACCTGCCTGTTGTGTAAATCACCAGCCCGTTTTCTCCCTGTATTGAAAAAACTTCATCACTGCTGAGCTGCCTGAACGCATTCATCACCTCATCGGGGACCGGGTGGCTAAATGCACCTATCTGAACACTGAACACTGTGTTTGCAGCCCTGACAGAACGATCGGCCTGAACTGCAGGTCGCGAAGTGTTACCCAGTAATGAAATATTTGAAGCAGGTTGTTGACCTGCATTGATCAAATCCTGGGCTTCACGCACCAAAATGCGTTCTCCGTTTCTGTACACAACCACAAAGGCATCGGGGACACCGTTTGCCCTGATCCTGTCTCTGGAAGCATTGGCTTCTTCCAGCGAGGTGTATGTTCCTGTCATATATCTGTAATTGCCATTGGCAAGTCGTTCTTCGATGAGCGGAGTAATTCCGAACAGCTGTTGTGATGTACGGGGTTTGCCATACACCCCTACCTGCACTGCAAAATAGAATCCCTCAACGGAATCAAACTGAATGTTTTCTGTCATATTTTCAACTGCAGTGGTTGTTGCTGCCGTAGTCTCCCCATCGGGAATTCCGGCAGAGGCATAGGTGATGCCCGGTTGTGCAGCCATAATGTTTCTGGCTTCGGCAATGGTAATTCGTTTTCCGTTGTAATAGGCAACAACAAAAGCATCGGCAAAACCCATGGTGCGTACCTGATTTCTGGCTGTGGTGGCAGCATTCAGATCATAAAATTCACCATGCATGTATCTGTACCATCCACCGGACTGTTCATAATAAATGGGATTCATTCCCTTGTAGGCATTATTGGCAGCGGCACGGCGTGAAGCAGCAAACTGAACCCTGAACAGCAGTCTGCCGCCGGGGGCTGTGTGCTCAGGAACAGGATTGGTATCACTGTAATATGCGACGTAATTCTCAGAAGTACGGTCGGTGACTATTGTAGAATTGTTCACCGGCTCTCCTATGTCTGTGCGGTCGGTAGTATCAGATGTCGCAGTATTCATAACCACTGCTGAACTATCGTACATATTCGCTGATTTTCCGGCAAAGGCCATAAGATTCCTACTTTTCTCAGTATTCTTTACAGACTCAGTAATAAGGTTTCCTGCAATTGCATTCAAATCAGTTCTAGGATCAGCATATTTCATGTACATGTCAAGCATCTGATTCTGAATTTCCAATGCTTTTTCAGTATTCTCCCATGCCTCAACATACAAGGCCCGCTTTTGTTCCAATGTCTGCAAGTCTCCTGCTTCATCCATAGCCATGGATGCATTTGCCTCATAGACATTTCGTAAGGAATCAAGCCTGCTGAATTCTTTTAAAAGAGGGGCATCGATCTGTGCCATCGGAAGGCTGCGGATAACAACAGACTGTAAAGTAAGCTGCGACATATCAGCACGGGCAATGATCTCAACAATCTTCAGTTCACAAATCCTGATCTCAGTTTTGAGACGTGAAATATCTTCACTGAATTTTTTCCGTGCCTGTTCATTCTGTTCCTGAGTGAGCATGAGGTTCAGACTATCAATGCTCCGGCGGACTGACTCCATATATGCATTCATGGCTTCCACTGACAGCTCCGGATCAACCGACAGCTCATCCCACAAGGGGAGTGATTCAGGACTCAGCGAATCCAAATCATCATACTGAAGTGCAATGGTATGATAGTCACTCATCACTTCTGTGAGTTCAGTCTGCAGTCTTTCACGTTCGTTATACAATTGAAGAGTTCTGACAGGGTCAGTCACAGTATCAATATCCTGATCTATTTGCTGAATTCTGGTAATATAAATGGCAGCTGATGATTTTAAAATCCATGCCTGTGCCTTATCAGCAATTTCCCTGAGTTGTTCTGAATTCTGTACTGTGGTGTCAGCGGCATCAATTTCCATTCTGTTATCATTGACAGGAGGGCTGACAAAGACCAGGGCGACAGCTGAGTCATCAGCAATATCGGGTGATGCAAACCACTGTCCGGACAATGACACCCTCTCGAAGAAATTCTCGGCCCATGGATTTTCAGCAATCAGCATCTCCATACGGTCAATTTTTCTGGCATCGGGCGTAGTTTCTGTCATGGAATAAGTGTTGTTCATTTCTTCAGGGGCAACATTTCCAAGAGACTCTGCATACCTGATGATGTCCTTTTCACTGTCTCTCAGCGCATCTGCATTCAACTGCAGTGATTCTGCCTCCTTGCGGTAAGAAGCTGCAGAGTCCCTGTATATCTCTGCCTGCTCAGAACACGTAAGCGCAACATCAAAATACTCCTGTTGCTTCTCCGGATTTTTTGCGTTTTGTGCCTTTTCTGTTGCATCGGCAGCTTTGTTCTCAAACTGAACTGCTTTGTTTTCAGCATTCTGTGCTTTTGTTTCCTGTCGCTGCTTTTGTTCCCGAATTGCTTCAATGTTTTTCTGAACAATCAAAGAAACTGACTCAGGATAAGTGAATATGCGTTCTGACTGATATACAAGATAAGCAGTCATTTTTCTGAACTCTGTAAGTGCACGGTTTTCATTGCCCTGACTGATCAGAGTAAAAATCTCTTCAGAAGATGTCTCAACCTGAGCAGCAACGTCATCTGTCTGCTGAATCTGAGCATCAATCATCTCGCTGACCATAAGCAACTTATCCAGTTGTTTCAGATCATCAGCATAATTATTCATGAGCCGGTTCCACTCAGTTTCAAGCATTCTCCTGTCAAAGGCTGAAATATCTGGTTCTGAAAGCCGGGTGTTTATCTCTGTAAGCTGACTTTCAGTTGACTCTATACCTTTGACAATTTTGGCAATATCATTATTGACCGTTTGTTTCTGTATTCTAAGAAAAGCTTTTTCCTCATCTAAAAACCTGAGGATTTCGTGGGTTTTAAATTCTGTGGATTCTTCACTTTCCATGATGGTTTTAAGTGCCGCCGATTTTTTATCTCGGTCAATAAGTGCATATTTGGTTTCATTCACCGATTCAACTGCAACAATATCAGTTCTGTCTGTAAGAGTATTATTTACAGGGTTAGTCGTTGCTGTATCAGTAAGAAGAGTATTATTCACCAGTGCAGTGTCATTCACTGTATTGTTCAGAGTATCTGCGATATCAGTAGTGTCTGTGGGATCGGTAACATTCCATGCATACTGAGTATCAGTATCATTAGTGTTGATAACCAGATCAGTATTATTGGGAATATGAGTGGTATGGAAAGTGTCTGTTGTTGTGTTTTCGTTTGTTATAGTATTTTCTGCCACAGTATTGTTCAAAACAGTAGTGTTTACGGTATCGGTTGATGTGTTATTGACGACAGAATCACCATTGTTCTCTGCGATGAAATTTTCGGTCGGCAGGTCAGAATTTGATATCAACATATTTAGAGAGTCAGGATTGCTAACCATCAGTTCTTCAACCAGTATGACATCAGCAAGCACAGAATATTCAGAAGATTCAATCATTGATGAAGCTGTTTTCCTGCTCTGCTCCAGGTCAATCACTCTGTTTTCAAGGTCCTGTTTGGTAGCGGTAAGTTCGGCAACCGAATTCTGTGTGACTTCCATTTCCTTCAGCAGATCGTTTTTCCTTTCAGAATCTTTCACAAGCAGCAGTTCATTGTCATACAGTTCCAGTTCAGCTTCAAGTTCACGCAAAGCATTGTTAAAACTGTCAATTTTCTCAATGGCATCCGAAATCTCAGCATCATAATATTCAAGAATTTCGTATGAAGGAAATGTTTCAGCAATGAAGTCCTGAATATTCATTTCATAAACTTTGATGTCATCAATGAGTTGTTTCAGGAGAACGACAGAAGTATCAATCTGTCTCCCTGATGCAAGACGTTGAATTTCGCCGGCTCTGAGCAAAATTTTATTATATTCTGAAGACTGAAATTCAATTGATTTGGTGAGTTCCCGTACTAACTCATTGGTTTTTTTATACTGCATATCTGCTTCAGCGGCTTTCATTCTCATTTCAGTCGCCTGTTCACTTAGTTGCCTTTTCTTTACAGCTTCAGTTTCTGTTAGAGCCTGATCATACAGTCTGTCTGCTTCTGCTGTATATTTGTTTGCTCTGTCCTTGTATCTTTCAGCACTCAGTTCGGCAGCCTCTCTTTTCTGTCTCAAATTGAGAAAAGAACGTTCGGCATCTCCTGCATACTGAAAAGTCAGATTGATCAGTTCCTCGTCTGTAGGATTCTCGGAAATATTATATTTGTAATTATCAGCATACAACTGTTTTCTTCGTTCTTCATCCCTTTTGTCAAATTCCTCTTTTGAAGCATTGACATCAAGATTTGAAATCTGTTGAATTTTATGTACAGCCTCGATATATACTGAATCGGTGACATCAGCAGTCAAGTCTGTAACCACAGCCAGCAGTTCTTCAGAAGTATCCTCAGGTCTGATATCAATTCTCACAAGGAACACATTGATTTGCTCAAGGCCGCTTCCTCTTACAGAGGAAAAATAAGCATATTTTTCCTCTTTGTCAGTGACGAACAGGATATCATCAAATGGAGTATTCACTGCAAAATCTAGATTCACGGGCTCCGACCAGTTATCTTTTTCCTTATCCCAGACTGATCTGAACACATCATAGCCGCCCATGCTGTTATGTCCCTTTGAACAGAAATACAGCGTTTTCCCATCGGGCAGGATAAAAGGATAATCCTCATCATATTCAGTATTTATCACATTACTGAGTCGCTCAGGGCTTGTCCACCCGCTTCCTATTTTAAAGGAACGGTAAATGTCTTTTCCGCTGCTTCCGTCGCGTCCGTAGCTGGAATAATACACCACATTCTGAGTATCAGAAAGGAAAATGATGGTTGTTTCTCCTTGTTTTTTATCAAATTTCGTTTTGAAAATATCTGGTTTTACCAAAAGCTTTCCTCCGAATCTGCTTATATTATATGATCTGAAAAAACTTTCACTGCTCACATGATGTTTTTCAAAAACATACAGATCTCTGATATTCTGCAACAGCATCATTCCGTTGCGACACATTTCGATTCTACGGTCCACGTCATAGGACAGGAATTTTTTATTGTGAGCTTGGTCTTTGAAATATCCGTAATACCTCATTGCTTCAATAAACCTGAAGGTCAAATGATAGGCAGTTGCAAGGTGAAAATTCAGCAGAATTGCATCATCACCAGTCAGTTTTCCATATCCTGCTTCAATATATTTTATGGTGGCATTGGGATCACTGCGATCTGAATAGAGTTTTGATACGCCAAAACGATATGAATACAATGGATCATTCCTGTGCAGGCTGAGCAACTGAGAATACAGCCGCATCGCTTCAGGATAGTTCTCTTCCTGAAAATGACGATCAGCCAGCACTATCAGATCCTGATCAGTTTGTGCTGTAAGCATACAAGCCTGTCTCAATAAAAAAATTAGCAGACACACTCTGAAAAGCAAAACAAAAAACCGGTGTTTTTTAAAGGAAAACACAGTAAAAAGCAGTTACGTATTAATATTTTACAAATATAGAGCAAAAAAAGTAACTTGTTTCATAAAAATCCTGACAGTTCAGTTGAGTTCAGGGACAGAATACCCATACACTGATGATGATGGCAGGGATGATCGTTTCAACAATCATGATTTTCTTACCTTTGCAAAAAAAATATATGTTATCCCGCAGGCTCAGACAATCAGTGCAGGCTGCCTTGAAGACCCTTTACAATCTGGATCTTGATTCTGAAACCATTCAGATCGGTCGGACCAACAAGGATTTTCAGGGAGATTATACTTTTGTAGTGTTTCCTTTTCTGAATGTATCAGGAAAATCCCCAGAGGCCACTGCGAATGAAATCGGTAATGAGATTAAGAAAACAGACTCAGGAGTTTCATCGTTCAATGTGGTGAAAGGATTTCTCAACATTACATATCATGATAGCATCTGGGCTGATATTATTAACGAACAGGCATTTACCATTGATTTCGGAAGAAAAAAGCCTGAACCCGGCTCAAAACCCCTTGTTATTGAATACTCATCTCCCAACACGAACAAACCCCTGCATCTGGGTCACGTGAGAAATAATCTGATCGGCCAGTCGATTGCAAGAATTCTGGAAGCCGCTGGAACCCCGGTAAAACAGGTGAATCTTGTCAATGACAGAGGTATTCATATATGCAAAACAATGCTGGCATATCAGAAATGGGGCAACAATAATACCCCTGAAGATTTGGGGATCAAAGGGGACAAATATGTCGGTGAGCTGTATGTAAGATTTGAACAGGAATTGCAGAAGGAGATTCTTTCATTGCAGAATCAGGGGATGACCGAAGAACAGGCGATTGAAAACTCAGTATTGATGGATGAAGCACGACGTATGCTCATACAGTGGGAAGACAACGATGCAGATGTCAGGGAACTTTGGAAACGGATGAACACTTGGGTTCTTCAGGGATTTGAAAAAACTTATGAACGCATGGGCATTCATTTTGATAAAACCTATTTTGAATCTGACACATATCAGTTGGGGAAAGAAGTCATCATGAGCGGGTTGAAAAAAGAGGTCTTTTTCCAAAGGGATGACGGTTCTGTTTGGGTAGATCTGAGCAATGAGGGTCTTGATGAAAAAATTCTTCTGCGATCTGATGGCACCAGTGTCTATATCACTCAGGACATAGGGAGTGCGCTGCTGAGACATGAAGATTTCCTTCCGGAAAGAATGATTTATGTGGTTGGAAATGAACAAAACTATCATTTTCAGGTGCTGAAACATGTTCTCAGAAAAGCTGGATTTTCATGGGCTGATTCAATTGAACATCTGTCTTACGGCATGGTTGAGTTACCTGATGGGAAGATGAAATCAAGGGAAGGTAAGGTTGTGGATGCTGATGATCTGATGGATGAGATGAATGCAACTGCTGCAGCAATAGCTCAGGAGGCCGGCAAGGCAATTTCACTTCCTGAGGAGGAAACCGGAAAAATCATTGAAATGATCGCACAGGGAGCTCTCAAATATTTCATACTTCGTGTTGATGCTAAAAAAAATATGATATTCAAGCCCGAAGAATCAATAGATTTCAACGGAAATACCGGCCCATTTATTCAATACACTCATGCCAGAATTAGGTCTTTACTTGATAAAGCTGCCACTTCTGGCTTCAAACCCGGAAAAACAACTATTGAACATCTTTCAGATGCTGAAAAGGAAATTGCTGTATTATTAAGTCAATATCCTGATATCATCAGTGAAAGTGCCAAGACACTCAACCCTTCTGTCATTGCACAATATGCATACGAACTTGCCAGATCATATAATACATTGTATCAGAATCATCCGGTTCTGAAAGAACCATCTGAAGAAAAACGCACTTTCAGGCTGAACCTTTCACTATTTACTGCAAATGTTCTAGACAGTTCTTTCAATCTTCTGGGCATAAAAATGCCTGGAATCATGTAATATTTCCAAGTTGAAAATTTGTAATTTTTCAATCCACTGTTGTACCTTTGCACTATAAACACTGCCCATGCACACCATTGAACCTTTTTATCAGTGGCTGAATCTGTACAATGCAGCCGATGACAAATTCTCTCCATTTTTTGGGCGTGAATACAGTGAATTTGAATTTTCAAATACCGTTTACAATTATTTTATTCATCCCCAGTGGGATGAATTTGGAAGTGCAACTCTTTACCTGAAAATTCTTTATGCAGACTATGATCAGGGATTTACAGTCATTGAGTTAATCGGAGAATGGAATGACTGTCTTTACAATGACATTATGTATCTGAAAGAAAAAGTGATTGATATTCTCGTAAGAAAAAATATCCGAAAGTTTATCCTAATCGGAGAGAATGTTTTCAATTTTCATTATTCTGATGATTGCTACTATCAGGAGTGGTTTGATGAACTGGAAGACGGATGGATTCTGGCTTTGAACTTCAGACAACATGTTATTGAAGAGTTTAGAAAATGTTTGATTCACAATTACATTCTGTTTATTTCATCAGAGGAAACAATACACTGGAGAAAATTCACTCCCGATCTGCTATTTGCAGAGGCTGACACGTTGTTTCATCGCAGACTTTATGAATCACAGGAATAATTTGCCACAAATGTCGGGATTTTTCATACTTTTGCAGATTCTAAATAAAATCACATGATGCTGGTCACACTGATTCTTGTTTTTCTGGCATATATTTCAATAAATATCTATGTGTATATCAGGAGCATGCATTATTCTTCAAGACATAAATTTTTTAAACACCTCATAATATTCGGACATGCCATTTCTCTGCTCTTTCTGGCCGGCATTATCATATTTTCAGGAAAGCCTCATCACGACTACAGATCATTCAGTCTCTACTTCCATTTCAATGCCTTGTTTATTTTGATTCTGATACCTGTTATCAATCTTTTTACATTTTATCTTATTTCAGACCTGGTGCTGTTATTCATCAGGCAAAAAATCCGACACGGAAGTTGTATCATGATCCGCCGTATTTTCCATAAAACAGCTGTTGGCATAAGCCTGATTTTATGGGGACTGATTTTCCATGGGCATTTCTGGGGACTTACATCCTTTCATGTCAGAGAATATACTATTGCTTCATCTGAAATTCCCGAGTCCTTTGTCGGTGTAAAAATTGTACATTTTTCGGATACACATCTGGGAAGTTTTTTCAATACTTCATCTGTTGAAAAAGGGCTCAGGTTGATCCAGGATCAAAACCCAGATATTATTGTATTTACAGGTGATCTGGTAAATATTTCAGCAGAAGAAGCTGAACCCTATATTTCGCTTTTTTCGTCACTTTCTGCTCCATTGGGAAAATATGCAGTACTGGGAAATCATGACATGAGTGATTATATGAAAATAGACATTAACAGAGACAGTTTGAATGTGAATACACCCAGGGTTGTTGAAATTCTTGGGAAGATGGGATTCATGGTACTTCGCGATACCAGTATCTACGTTTCAAACGGCACTGACAGCATCCAACTTGCAGGCACAGACAACTTTGGACAACCTCCGTTCAGGCGATGGGGAAATCTGGAAAAAGCACTGAAGAATGCTGGCTCGGATCGATTCCTTATCCTTCTGACCCATGACCCATCTGCATGGGATAAGATAATTGCTGATGACTTACCGGTTGATTTGACACTTTCAGGACATACACATGGCATGCAGCTAGGTATCCGCAGAAAATTTCTTGAATGGAGTCCTATACAATTAAAATATCCAAACTGGGCCGGTTTATATTTTAACAATAAAAAAATGCTTCACGTAAATCCGGGGTTCGGGTATATTGGTCTACCCTTCCGCATAGGTGTATATCCTGAAATAACAGTACTTACTCTGAGCAATTAACATTCATTTGTTGAAATCTTCATTTTTCAGTAACAAAATCAGGGGGTTAATCTTGTAATTTTGGTCATCAAACATCTAATATAAAATAATGAAAAGAAGCATACTCTTTTTCACAGTGTTGTTTGCTGCCGTGATGGTTCACGCTCAGTTCAATGCGTCATTTAGAAAATATTACACAATTGTTGAAGACTATACTTATGTGGACAACTATACTGATGCTCTTCCCTATTTATTAAAACTTGACAGTCTGGTTCCCAATAATCCGAATATTTTATTTCAGACCGGAATGTGTTATCTGCTGTCAAGAAAAAGCACTGAACTGGCAATCAGTTATCTTGAACAGGCAACCCCATATGTGTCAGCTGATTATTACGGAAAATTCAATGAAACGAATGCTCCTGTTTTCACTTTCTATTATCTAGGAATGGCATATCAGGAAATCAATGAGTTTGACAAGGCAATTGAAAACTTCAATCGGTTCAAATATTATCTGACCAATGAAGACCTTGAGTGGATGCGAGATGTCGAAAGAAAAACCGAACAGGTTTACACCGCAAAACGATATTACGGCAATCCTGTGCGGACAAAAACACAGAATCTTGGAGATGTTGTGAATACTGAGTTTCCTGAATATGCACCGGTCATGGCTCCTGACCTGAGTTTTATGGTATTCACTTCACGAAGAAGCGGTTCTCCCGGAGAAAAAAAGGATCTCACAGGACAGTTTTTCGAAGATTTATATATTGCTGATTACAACGGGAATACTGAAAAGTTCAGTAATATTCGTCAGTTGAGCGGCGGAGTGAATACTTCGGGACATGAAGCATCAATCAGTATATCGTGGGACGGGAACACATTATTTATTTACAGGGATGATAAAGGTGACGGAAATATTTATATGAGCACCCGTGAAAACGGAGAATGGACAACTGCGGTTAAACTTGCAGCACCTGTGAACACAAAATACTATGAAAATCATGCGTTTTTATCGCCTGACGGCACAGTATTATATTTTGTGAGCAACAGACCGGGCGGACTTGGCGGAAAAGATATCTGGTCGTGCAAACGCCTTGGAGAAAATAAATGGGGTGACCCGATTAATCTGGGAACAAAAATCAACACTCCCTATAATGAAGACAGTCCAACCATGCTATCAGATGGTGTATCCTTGTATTTCAGTTCCGAAGGACATGAAAACATGGGCGGTTATGATGTGTTTATTTCAATCATGGACAATGGTCAATGGTCAACGCCTTTGAATTTATGCTATCCAATCAATACCACAGGTGATGATATTTTTTTTGTTCCCACACTTGACGGGCATAAGGGATATTTTGCTACAGACAGACCTGATGGTTTCGGAAATCTGGATATTTATCAGATCATCGTCACAGAACCCATGGATATGATGGCCACCGTCAAAGGATTTATCAGAGATACCATTAACAACACAATTATTCTGGCAAATATCGATGTGTATGACCTTACAAATGATCAGACCATTGTGCAAACATCAAACAACAGAACCGACGGAGAGTTTGTTTTTACTGTTCCTGTGGGCAGATCATATGAGATAACCATTGAAACCAGTTCCGGGTTTGTTGTGGTTGACAGATTTGATGTGCCTAATCAGAAAGCTCAAAAGCTTTCATTCTTTAAACCATATTATCTCGTTACTCAGGACAATTATGTACAGTTGGATACTTTGATTAGGAATGTCAATGTTGGACAACGCATGGGAGACAGGTTTGTATTGAGAAATGTACATTTTGATTTTGATAAATATACCCTTCGTCCCGAATCAGAGAAAGAACTCAATGAACTGGTTCAGCTACTCAACGATAATCCTCATGTAAAAATTGAAATTCTGGGACATACTGATAACAGGGGAAGTTCATCATATAACCAGAAACTTTCAGAAAACAGAGCAATGGCAGTGGTTTCTTATCTGATAGATAAAGGGATCAAATCCGAGAGATTGCGATTTCAGGGATTTGGTTTTGATCAACCTATCGCATCCAATGAAACTGATATGGGTCGTCAGCTGAACCGTCGTGTTGAATTCAGGATTATCGGAACAGGTACATTTGAAAATGTTGCCTATACAACCATCACCCAGGAAGGATACAAATATGTGCGCGACAGCGCTTTTGTCCATCGGGGAGATCAGAATTCAGATGTAGATAAAGTGACCCGTTTTTATGTAATTGCCGGAAGTTTTACATACCTGAAAAATGCTGAAAGAGCTCGTCAGACATATCTGACACGGGGTTTTGAAGAAGCAGAAATTTTGGGACTAAACAGTGTAGGAACCTTCAGAGTATCTTTGAAAAACTTTGCTACCAAAGACGAAGCGCTTAAAGAACTACCCAAAATAAGAAAATCTCTTGAGGATGAAAGTATATGGATTCTTGAAGATTGAAATTTTAAATTACCTTATGAAACTTGACAATTAACATCAAAAAAATAATTATTAATATTGCATTATCAACCTAAAATCAAAAATTATGAGAAAAGTAACATTAGTTTTTCTGTCATTAGCACTCACAGCAGTGATTGTCAATGCACAAGACCTTACTAACAAGAAAGGTTTCATTATCCTGCCCGAATCAGGTGACTACGCCCTGGGCTTTGATGCCGTTCCATTCTTTGACTTCATGTTAAATGTTGCCAACATTATGAACAACACAGGTCAAACATCACAGCATCCCGGATATGTAAGCGGCTTTGCAAATGTGATCGTCGGTAAATACTTTATGGAAGAAGATATGGCAATCCGTGCAAAAGTTGGTATTAACATGGGAACAACAAAAGATGTTCTTTATTTCGACGATCCAGCTGATATTTTTGCCAATCCTACAGATCCTGATTCATGGGGAGAAATTTCAGACGTTACAAAAAACAGCGGATCTCTGATCGTTCTTGGCGGTGGTGTTGAATATCGCCGCGGCCACAACCGTCTCCAGGGATTCTATGGTGGTGAAGCACTCATCGGTGTTCAGACTTCTACTACAACTAATGAATATGGAGTAGAAATCACTGCTGAAGCGATTACCAATGGTTATACCAATGGTGACGGTTCACCCATTTCACCACGTATTCTTTACAGCAAATCAGGTACTGACATCACTTTCGGACTTCGTGGATTTGTTGGAGTTGAATATTTCTTTGCTCCAAAAATTGCCGTTGGTGCTGAATTCGGATGGGGATTCGGTTTATTAACCGATGCCCGTGGCAAAGTTGAAGTAGAATCATGGAATGCTACTGACAACGTTGTTGAAACCGAAGTTACTGAAGGTTCTACCAGTGGTGTGTCTTTCGGCTTCGGCGTTGACGATGGTGCAAGCCAAGTTCTTGCTCCCTCAGCAGCTCTCAATCTGATTTTCCACTTCTAGAGAATAACATCATTTTATAAAAAAGGGCTGAAAAATCAGCCCTTTTTTTATGATTTACTTCTGGAGTTTTATTGTTAAGTGTTTATTTTCTGAAAAAAAATGTTGTATATTTGCGCACCGTTTATATT
>CAYRXH010000041.1:0-20989 GCA_964428185.1 uncultured Bacteroidales bacterium | reverse complement strand
TACAATACCTGCCCTTTGGCGAATTGTTTGTGAGCCAAAGAAACAGCACTTTCGACAGCAGGTATAAGTTCACTGCGAAAGAGCTAGATAATGAAACGCAATATACTTACTTTGGTGCGAGGTATTTGGATTCGGAAGTGTCGATATGGTTGTCTATTGACCCAATGGCAAGTGAAAGAAGTTGGGTAAGTCCGTATAGTTACTGTCAAAATAATCCGATAATTAGAACAGATCCTACTGGGGCATTAGACGATTGGTTTATGAATGAGAAGACAGGGGAGCTTTACTATAATGAAAATCGCTCATCACAGACAATCACGCATAATAATGAAACCTATACGCGAATAGGGGACAATGATATGATGGGTGATATGGGAACAACCACAGAAAAAGACTATAACTATTACCAGTCTCAAAGCTTAGCACAAAAAAGTGGGTATAGTATTAATCCAACACAACAATTTGAACAGCATGAGACTAAGACTTATTCCGATGCGAACTCACCTGCAAAGTCTACTTCAGAGTCATTTACAATCATTAATGAAAAATATGGAATTTTCTCAAGCAATGCAAAGCATAAGGTGGAGACAAAGTCAGTGCATATAGAAAATGATTATAGTGCTTTAGATTTTTTGTTTACTATTGGAGGTACTGCGATCCTTGACTCCAGAAGCAGGATATATTCAACTTATTTGAATGATACTGATTTTAAAAAATCCGGTTCAAAAGAAAAGGAGAAATTTCCTGCAGGAAGTTCAGTGATTTTTTATAAAAGTTGGAATGATTATAGTAATAGAACAAATGGCAAAGGCGAGTTGTTAATATATAGATAAAAAGACATGAACATGATTATAAAATATCTTCACACATTCTTATTGGGGGTTATACTTTCTTATTCTTCTTTTGCTCAAATAGATTTGGAAAAAGTTAAAGAAAATTACAGAGAAGTACTATCCCTTTATCCTAAAACACTAACAGAACATTTTCTTGATCCCGAAAAAGCAAATATTGTACATTTTGGATTAAGATACCCAGGTGTAGCAAATTTGAATCAAGTTAATGCCATTTTTATTTGTGATAGTGTCCTTATAGATACAATTGAAAAAAAAATAATTCAAGAAGCAGTTGCAATTTACCATTTCACTGACTCATGCTTTATGATTGTGGATTATGACTCTTTGATTTACGATACTACAGTAATAAAACTTAAGCAATGTAATAATTTGGATGGAATGTTTCCTATTCCCAATTTTGAATTTTGCCTAAAACTTCCCCTTCCTACAAAATTTTATGAAGAAGCAAATATTTATGTCTTAGGCGCTGAAAAAGGCAAATTTTTAGCCGAAAATCTCTTATGGAGTAAAGGAGTGAAGTTTCCTGATGAATGGGAAAATGGTTATACTAAAGGCGTAGTAGTTAGTGGAAATATAGTTGTCTATTGGTTAGCAATCTGGTAAATAAATATAACAATTATGAGCATCAACCGCCCCGAACTAATCGACATCATTGCCAAGAAAGGCAACATCAGCAAAGTAGAAGCTAAGAAAGCTTTAGAACTAACCATTGAAGCCATAAGCGAAGCATTGACAAAAGGTGAAAGTATAACGCTGATAGGCTTTGGCACATTTAAAGTAACCGAACTAGCAGCCCGTACCGGAAGAAATCCACAAATAGGAAAAGCAATGCAAATAGCTGCAAAAAAGGTAGTAAAGTTTAAGCCAAGAAGTGCGTTATCTGGACAGGTAAAATAAAATAAAGCGTGAATATAAGGAGCTCCGGCAACGGGGCTTTTTTTTATAGTGTAAACCCTTGAAGTCTAGTTCTGGCAATAAAAGCATCAAGGAAAGCGTACAAAAGACAATTCCGGAGCAAAGTAGTCCACTAAGCAAAGGAACAATGTTTTTGTTGCATGAAAAAACCAACACTTGCACCGGGTCATAGGGGTTTGATAAGCCATTGCTGCCAAACGATAGATTCATAAGCTGGCAATGTTCCTCGAAATTAGTGTGAAATTTATCGCAAAAAAAATGGCAACATTTGTCCGGAATAATCAAGAAGTCCTTTTTTTTCAACAAATATACTCCAAGTGGATATTCAAGTTCAAGAATGAGTCACATCATAACAGGAAGTGATTACATAGCAGCAGTTGTATAGACCAAAAACCAGTCAACAGGACAAAATGAGGTTCTTCGTGTTAAAACCGGACTCAATGGCAATGTCACATCAGTGCCATCGCATGGTGTGGCAGCAAATGTAAGGGTGTTTACCAATCCTGCCACTGATGTACTGTATGTGGATATACCAAAGGATGCAGGTGTTTTTGCCCATTATGAAATTTTTGATTTGCAAGGTAGGTTGCATGGCAACAGCATTGATGTGTAGGGCTCTTCGCAGGGCATATATATTTTCCCCTTAGAATCCGGAGGGCAAAGGCAAAGTGTGAAATGGGCGAGGGAGTGATTTTTAATAAATCGGAGAGCTTTCTTTGGGTGGTTTGTAGCCGAAGATGAGATTGAATCCAAGGTGGACATTCATAAACTTGGTGTTTCTGGGAACGGTCAATGATTGCAGTTCATTGTTTTCCGACCAGTAGTATTTGTTGAACACCAGCGGAGAAATTAGGTTGTCGGTGGTCAGATACAACTGTACGGGTCCGAAATTGGCAGCCATTCCAAATCCGAGATTGAAATATTTTCTTGATGCCATGGTATATGTTCCTGAAAGCGACAGAATATTGCCGAACTTTCTCATGTATCCGAGAGTCAGAGTAGGATGGACAGCGCGATTATACAAATGCAGCCTCACAAGTCCGCTTAACTGATCCTTCGGTGTGAGTTGATATGTGCCGCTGAAATAGAGTCTTGTGTTCAGGGGTGAAGTATATTTTCCATAAAGAGTATCTATCTGGAAAATATCAACAATTGAATCAAGCAGGTTGTCCAGTTTGCTCTGAGCCCCGGTGGTATCCTGTTCCTGCAGAAACTCAGTAATATCAATGCCTTCAAAGGTGAAGCTTCCGTCAGAATTGACACTTCTGAAATTCCGGTTTCCCTCACTGTTCCATCTGAAAAAACCCAGGTCAATGACACTGGCACCGAATGTCCATTTGTCATTATATTTGTAGGTTGCTCCCAGATCAAGTGCTGCTCCCATGTTTTTAAAATTTGTCAGATACTGAACCGGATTAAAATCTTCTGATTCTACGGTTGTGTCATCCTCTTCCCAAACCTGAGACGGAAGGCTTGCATAGGCATCTATATCAGAAGTGGCAGTGATGAAAAAATGTTCTTCTTCGGTTAATAATGTAACATCTGCTTTTCTCATCCATACATTTGAAAGTCCCTGAAGAACTTTAAGATGTGCTCCAAATGTCCATTTATCATCCCATTTCATTGAATAACCAAGCATAATTTCATTGTAATGGGCTGCGTTGATACCCATTCTGCTGAATTTGAGGGTTTCATCAAAGAATGCTCCGTTCCCTTTGTAAATAAAGTTAAAAAGCTCTTTGGGATAGCAGAAACGTGCATACATCTTATTGGAGACAGCAAAGTTAAAATAGTGTTTTTCTTTTACTTTGAATCCGAATGATAGCAATTCGATACTGGTATTGAAATTCACATAATTGTATGCACCCATCTGATCAATCAGTTCCTGCAGATTGACTTCAACCGAGTCATCAGGGGTGATTGAGATAAAGTGGTGGGCGTTGAATCCTGTGTGACCTCCGTCAATATAGATTGAAGAAAGGGCAGGCAGCATGCTGATGTGAAATTTTGAAACGGGGACCAGGGCTGGGTTTGAATAATTTGACTGCGGGATGATCTGCATGGGATAGATGGTCATATCCTGTTGAGCCTGTGAGTTTAATGTAAAGGCAATTAGGCAGATAAGTATGAGGAAATATGCTTTTTTCATAGTGTTTTGTTTAGGGCAGGGTTAATTAAATTTTATTTGAACCTGAGCTCCAAGCATCACATGAAGGTCATAAAATGAATATATTTTCACAATCTGTGTAGCAGCATTATAGGTTTCCATTTCTGCCCTGACAATTGCATACTTTATTCTGTAGTATTCCTCCAGTCTGTCATTATAGATAATTGTGGTAATCATTTTTTGGTATTTATTGGTTACGATATAATCAGGAGCAGGTCCGGGGGTTGCAGCATGAATAATCTGCTGAGGTGGCGACAGGAGTGAGTCTACCATATTGTAGAGAGAATCGAGGAAATAAATCTGGAGTTGTGCATCAATGGGGAATCCGTTTTCAGCATAGATTTTAAAAAGAACCCAGTCGATATATTCAACATCTTCAAAATCTTCACCCAGATTCACATCGAGAGTGTCAACAATTACAAATCCTCCTGCGGTGCCATGGAGGGGGAGTTCAACTTTGGCATCCACAACAAATCGGCTTGTATCAAAGGTAAAATTCTGAGTATAACCCGAAGGATTGGAAACAGCATTGATTAATGCATTCACTTGCTGCGGTGAGATATTATAGGCCACATCAATATTGCTGTTGGTTTTATCAAGATACATAGATGTTTGTATTCCCTGACCCATTTGTGAAAAATTGGGATACAGAATACTCCAGGGATTGGGAATGCCGGGACCCAGAATCTGAACAGAACTAAATGGTGGTTTTGTACGTCTTGCCTCAAGATAATTGATGTCAATCTGAACTGGCATTCCAAGATAATTGGTCACAGTCAGATAAAATCGGGGGTCATTCCAGTTGACTATGCCTTCAAGGTTGTTGTCATAAAGTTTAACTTTGACAGTGTCTTCATTCAAGGTAAAGTTAAGCTGACCTAAATAACCAAACATTGCCCTGAATCTGATATCCGAAAAGCTGTTACTGATATCAACATTATAGGGAGAAAGATCAGGATTTCCTGTGCCATAGAGAACCACCCTGAAATCCATTTCAAGTCTGTTGTTGCCGCCTGTATGGTTAAAGATGAGTTTGGTATTATCAAGACCAATGTTTTGACTTTCGTTGGGGTTGCTCATGTAAATTGTTTCCTTAAATGGTTGACCCTGTTTTGTTCCGGGTAACTGAAGTTCAATTTTTGCAGGCAGATTGAAGTTGGAATTGATACTCAGATTGAGATTTCCGCTTTTCAGGTAAATACTGTCAATAACCTGAAAATTGGGGAAGCTGAAGTCATACGTGTATGTAAAAGTAGTCACAAAACTGTCTCCAACAGCAACAGCACCACCTGTATTAAAATTATGCGACATATTCACATTCTGGTCGGGGATTGTGATTAATTCTTCAGCTGACTGAGAAAAAACACGGCTATCGTACACAAGATATAAGAAGTGTGTCTCATCTTCCACAACGATATCTGTTGAATCATAATCGTTGAGAATATCCCATAGTGTCAGTCTTGCATTAACAAGCGGGGCAGCAATGTTAGGTTCCCATTGGGGAGTTTTGATATTCTGAAGATAATATTCATCCTTCACACAGGAGGGCAGTAAAATACCGGCCAGAAAGAATCCCAGAACGGCAAGTATTAATTGATTTTTCATAAATACAAGGTTTTTTTTATTAATTAAAAGACATTTTTTAAAGGTGATAGTTGCATAAGATGCAAATATACATGAACATTTTAATTTACATTCACCCCGTTAAATTGTCCTGTTAGAAAAAAAACAATCTAACAGGATAAATCATTTATTTAACGGGGAATAAAAAAAGTAGCAAGTAGTAAGTAGAGAGAAATTGCATTTTTACACCACTTGCACTCTCTCCACTTTACTTTTTTTTTTGAGGAAAGATAAAAAAAAGAAATTTTGAAGAAAAAAAGTTATTCAATAACATGAAGGTAGATTGTGTTCCCTTTTGCAGTAGTAACCAGTAGTTTTTCAGAGTTTTTTACAAAAGAAAAATCTGCTGATCCCGATGCTGGAAACTGATAATCGGGCATAATTCGACCTGATTTATTTATCAGATACAGTTCGCTGCCGTCAGAAGAAAAAACATAAATCAGAGGACCAAATGGACTATCTTTGGTATATCCTGCTTTCCTGCCGGCATCTGAAGAAATATCGGGTTTGGAAAGGATGTCCCCGTTATTGTTGAATATAAAAGCCTGACCATTTTCAATAAAGACGAAATCAGATTCACCGTCTCTGTCCATATCTTCATAAATAAAGAAGTGTCCCGGACCGGCCTCATGAATTACTTTGTAATTGATTTCTCCGTTTGTGCCAATCATGGCAATCTGACCATCGGCAGTTGTAGTGACAAAACATTTGCATAATTTCGGAGCCGCATAAACTTCTGAGTATTGCCCTGTTGTAAGATCATTTGTATCAAAGAGTGGAACCCCTCTTCTGTTAAAGAAATAGATTTTGTTTTCTGAGTCTTTGATCACAATCGCATCAGTGTTGACAAGTCTGATGTGTCTGGCTTCTCCTGCAGCTGAAGAATTCAGCGATGGTTTTTCCCATCCTTTTGTAGGTTCGCCTTTGATGGTCAGGTTATATATAACATGATCGATTCCGGGGTATACTATCCTATATTCTCCGGACTTGTCATAATCAAAAACACTGACCGGAGCTGCCGCCTGTGCAGGTAATTTTACAGGGTATCCATCAACCATCTTGCCGTTTTTGTCAATCAGAAAAAGTGTGTTTTCAGAGGTGAACAGATACTGGATTTTGGAATTTTTGTATGCATCAACGGACCAAATTTTACCAAGGGGTTTTTCTGCAACAGGGATCTTCCAGATCAGTTCACCCCGGTCCGAAATGTAATACATCTGATTGAATGCATCAAAAAGGATCAGATTTCGTGTGTCGCTGTCAGCAATGTCGGCAAACCATGGACCTGCAGCTGCCTTAGTCTCAAGGCTTATTTCCCATCCTGAATTTTCATCTGCCGGTGCTGACCCCGAGCTGTGAATTGTTATGCCTGAAAGAAACATACTGTTTTGAATGCTGAACTGAATTCCAACTGCATCAAAATTCTGAAAATCTGTGTTCAGGTCAGTTTCAGATGAATCAGTGCCACCTATAAACCAGTTTTTCATGCTTTGCTTCATCCTCATAGGAGATGCGTATATATACACATTGGCTTCTGTTGATATTAACTCTGAAAAGTTTGTGTATGCCAGACTCTTTGCAAGTGTTCTGCCTGAAATGACCTGATTCAGATATTCTTTCAATGATTCTTCTGAATTTGCAACAATCCAAAAGTCTCCGTTTACCGTGAAATATGTTTTCTCTATTTGACTGAACAGCATGCCAAACAGGTCGTAAAGCATATAATCTGTATGGATGACTCCTATCTGGTGGTTGCGGTATGTCATGGTATCAAGAGCTGTCGGTGAGCAGCTTTTCATGATTTCCAAAAGGTTTTTCTGAAAATCATCCTTGTTCAAAACTTTAAAAAAAGCAAAATGTTGAAGACCATGTTTGCTTCCCTTTTCAGGAATTGTGAATGTTCCGTACTGATTACCAATAAATGGAAACACCAGATCATTTATATTGGGAAGAGAAGTCTTGTCTTTCAGAGTATTCAAATTGTTGTTGAATTCGCTGATTTGTTGTCGGCCATTCAGGTAGTTCTTGTATTGCTCTCTCCATGTCTCATAGGAGTCAAAGCCTGTCCAGATGAAACTAACAGTGTTTTGTGGAAGAACATTAGTGATTTCGATGGGTTGCGGACTTGTAGCAGAAAACATATCCAACCAGGCATTTTCTATCCCTTTGGTAGAAGTAAATCCTGTAAAATAGATTTTCTCTTCACCGGGGATCATATCGTAAGCACCCCATCCGGCAAATGTGTTCAGGAAATCCAGATTTTTAAAATGTTCCGGACTGAGTATTCCGGACAGATATTTTGTAAAAAAACGATAATTAACAAAAACACTTCCCATACATGTTTTTCCGGCAGTTGCTTTCACTTCGGTAAGTGACTCATCAGACAGGGAGGCTCTTTTTGGACCTGCTTCATTGAGTGAATTCTGAATGATACTGACGGATGTGCTGAAAAGACACACACCTTGGCTGATACATAAATAATAGGTGTTTTTTCCAAATACATACTTCCTTGAGTGCCTGCAGCCGGGAATATCCCCTTCAGAATATTCAGAAGCGGTGTTGTCAAGAAATTTAAAAACATTAGAGCGTTCCGATGGATGTGATAATGGCTTGATGAACAGGCAGTTCCATGATTTTGATCCTGAAAAGTGAATGCTGATAAGCAGTTGTCCTTCAATCCATTCTTTCTGCATCATGTCACGCGAAGAAAAAAGTGAATCAAAAAACAAGAGAGTATTTTGTGCTTCAGAGGCATTGAAAAGGTTTTCAAAATCAGGGAAAAATGGATTATTTCCAGTATATTGTATGAAGTCCTGAACATGATTGATCTGAAAAACAGCAACAGCATTTTCAGGTAAATAATTCCACGGATCAGCAGTTTTTTGTCTCATGTCCAGATAGTATCTTATAGCAAAAAACAAAATAATTGCTGAAACTATCGTTATTGCTGAAATTTTAACAAATTTTGCCATACCGGTATTTGACAGTTTCTATCTGATGGTTTGAATAAATCTCATTGAGTCTATTTTTCATGAAATACGGATAACCAAAAATAGTCGGTTTATAATGAAAGAAAATCAGTTGAACTGAAAAATAATAAACATTCAGATGTTAATTACCTCTGCAAAGAAATTGTTTAAAGTTTAAAACTCGGAACACACAGATGCAAAATGTGTGTAGTTTCTTGCCTGATCCTTACTCGGTTGTCAGTTCGCAGCCCGCACACCCAAAGGATGTGTTCTTCGCCGCAAAGGAGCCAAATATTATTTTTTTGTATCCTGGTAAGTTTCAGGTCAGTAAAATAATCACTGAGGAGTTTCTTTCCTTTCATTCCAAAAGGCTGAAAAGAATCTCCTGTTGCTGGTTTTCTCAAGACCAAAGGAAAACGAAACCGTGAATAATCCAGCCAGGCATGTTCCGGGCCCGAATTTAGGTTGAGCGTGTCAGAGTATTCTTTGAATTCATAGGTTATATTAAGTGGCAGCTGTGGATTTAAGAACTCTTCAGGAGATTTAATAATAAAACAACTATGGTCAGATTGCTTATATTCAGTTATTTCAAGAATATTGTCTTTAAGAAATGCAATATTGCTTGGTGAAATGTATTTGGTTGTTTCTTTTTTGTTTTTATTTTCAAAAATGGTTCGGGCTTGTAGTCTTGTAAAACCAAAGGGATAAAGAATTTCTCCGAGAAGTGATGAAGGATATCCCTTTTCTGCTATGGTTTTTAGATCAACAGTAATCACATTATCCGATTTTGAGCAAAATTCGTTTGATGCATGATTGATTAAAAAATCGAACAGATGTACAGATTCTGAGATTTGTTGAAAATTATCTGACATTCGGTCTGTAAATCCATCAAAAACTGAATTTATTACAGGAGCAATATGATGCCTGATTTTATTCCGCAGATAATTATCTGATTGGTTTGATGAGTCTTCTCTGTATGAAATTGATTTTTTATTCACATAGTTAATAATATCCTCACGTGTTGCAAAGATCAGCGGTCTGAAAAAAGGCTTGCTGAAAACAGGCATTCCTGTGAGACCCCTGACACCGGTTCCTCTGCTAAGGTTAATAAGAAATGTTTCAAATGAATCATTCAGGTGGTGAGCCAGACATACGCAGTTAAACTGATGTTCTTTCAGGAGTTGTTCTGTGAATTCTCTCCTCAGGCTTCGTGCGGCCATCTGTATTGATATACCGTTTTTTTCTGAAAATTGTTTGGTGTCAAAACGCTTGATAAATAGCTGAATGTTAAGGTTTTTGCAGGTTGATTTGACAAATTGTTCATCTTCATCTGATTCAGAACCTCTCAGTTGAAAGTTGCAATGCATCACAGCTACTGAATAGTTCTGCTCTGCAAACAGATGTAACATTGCCATCGAGTCAATACCACCACTTACTGAAAGTAACAACTGTCCCTGTCTCATTTCGGGATAGTGTTCCATCTGTTTCTGAAACCCCGATTCAAGTGTTGTCATACTGTAGATTTGCTATGCAAATATAAATGTGTTTTGTGATTTTATGAATTTCTGAAAAGGAACCCTTTTGTTATACCACCTGGATCATCGGCAGTTCTGATAGACACAATGGGGGTTGGGGTAAACAGTTCATCCACTGTTATATAATATGAAATACGATGAAACTGAGTGTATTCGGGGAAGATAAACAGTCCTGAAGCAACCTTTATGCCGGAAACAGAGGCATATACGCTTTCTCCCGATACTTCTTTCAGGACAATCAGATTGTGTTTATCCTGAATGGAATCTTCCTGGGAAGCGATAACTGCGTTCATTGACCCAAGAGCTTTGATGGCAAGAGCTATTGCTCTTTTTTGAACCGGGCTGTTGTAGAACCAGGATTCCCGGTCAGACTTTACAGGCAACAGTGTGTTAAGCAGAGCCTCAATGTTGCCGGCAGCTTTTGTTTCTGAAGATATGGGTGCGTTTTGGTGTTGCGTAGTGTTGCGGAGATCAAGAAGCAGGGGATGTACTATCGATAAATCAGGGAAGTCTGATTCCGGAGGTGTTGTAAGTATTGAAGAGAGCAGAGCTTGTCCTGATGTTTGATGGAATTCACGAAGTTTGAGAATATAAGCTGTTTCTTCGGCAGATAAAATAATCTGGTTAAATTTATGTCCGAGTACCCTTCCAAGCGTAGTAAGGTTGATTCCCTTTTCACTGTATGCAGGATGAATATCCGTAATCTCATGGGGTTTTTTCGGTGTTTGGCGGACATCAAAGAGCCATGAACTGTCAGTAAGTTTTTTGATAAACTGTGGTGTGATGTTTACAGAAATTTTTTTTGTAAACGTTTCAAACTTAATTTCTGCTGAAGGAAAATTTTCAGTGAGCATGGAGGCAATAATGATGGACTGACTGAGGGTGGGTGAGGAAAGAAAGTGATCAAGACCGTCAATATCACAATCAGTAAATAAGCCTGATCTAACAGTAAGACCTCTCTCATTGATTTTTTCTACTTCTTTTTGATATTCTTCCATTCTCTGAGTTTGTTGAAAGAACAAATACGCAGGTCTTTTATTGACTCCAAGTTGACATAATAAGTTTCTTGTTGAAATTCCGCTGGGTTCTGCATCATAAAGAAGGGAAAGAAATTTCTGGTCGATCAGTTGGATATTCACATCCCTGAAAAAGCTCAGAACAGCCTGCTCGGGGAAATACACATTTTTGGGGAGAGAAATCGTTTTTGATTTAGCACTGACAGGGATGCACGGGATATCCGAGAGTATGTCTATCATACGTTTTGCCGTTTCAGGTGGTGTTTTTTCCAGAAGTTGCAAAAACTGAATCATTGTAGATGCTGCTTTTTTTATTCCCGGATTGCCGGATTTAAAGACACGTACAATATTTCGTTCAAACTCAATCAGTTCTCCCGAATATGGGATTCCGGCATTTTGAAGAAATGATAAAACTTCATCATCTTTCAGCAAATCAGGATGAATTGTTTGAAAAGATCTGCTGCCTTTTTCACCAATAAACAATACTGCCTGACCATTTGAAAATGGAGCACAAACTTTTCCGGATGCACTGAGAATAAATGGTTTTTCGAGAATATTGTACCAGGAAGTTTTGCTGAACTGGCTCCATAATTCCGGGTATTTTGAGATAATTTTCAGAAAGGATACATGAAAGGCAGAATTCTTTTTTTTATTCAGAATCTCAGGGTGATTGGTAATTGCAAAAGCAAAATCCCGAATGTCGGTGTGTTTAATATCTTTAAACCGGCTCCGGAGCAGTTGATTGTTTTGAAGGACAACTGCCAACTCATTTGCAAGAACCTTTTTTCTGCCGAATAACATTTGAATTTCTTTGTTCGTGAACAGCGAGGCAATATCTTCTGAAACAACGCATAAATCAGTTTGTTTGCAAAAGGTTCCATCATTGGCAGGCATCACAGCCTTTGTCAACAGTGTCTTTTCAAGCCCTGAATAAACTGCTTCCCTGATAGGATTATTAACCTCATGAGTGTCAAATGCCGGTGTAATTTTCCAGAATCCGGGGTTTAATAATCCTTGTGTGAGAAGAATTTCGGGAAGTTTCGAAATGGTTTCCGAAATAGTTTTCAAAATATGCAGATTTTCAGGTGTCTTATATGGGGAAAATGGTATTTGTTCTCTGGTGGGTGTGGTTGTAAATCCTGCATGAAGCAGAAATTTCAGTCCTGATACATTGAGAGTGGGATAATACACAAAAGTGTTTTCAAAGGAGCAGGGCAAATATTCCAGATTCCCGGCACTGTCTGTCTGAGCCATGAAAGCGAATAAGGGACCTTCCTTGTTTTTTTCTGCAGAGCAAAGAAGAAAATGATCATTGTTTATCCTGATTAGCTGCAGCTGATTATTGTAAGTTTTTACAACGGAACGGCTAATTGTTTGAGTTTTTAACCCATCAGAAATTTCAATGTGATCGTATCCGGAAACAAACAATATGTGCTTCCAGTCAATTCGGGCAAGACCATGCTGAACAATATTGCGGATATTGGGGTCTTTTTTCAGTGGCAGGACAATACAAGTCCCGAATCCCTGGTCACATACAGCTGGCGTTTCTTCAAGAACTTCATAATCAGTAATTTTAAAATGATATTTTCCTGAATGTATTTCTGGCTCATGACAAACCGCAAAAACAGATTTGAAACCCAGTCCGAATTTTCCTGCAAGATTGACATCCGTATTTTCTGATTTGGTTGACTGGCCTATAGTGGTAATGGCAATCAGATCAGCTTCATTAAAAGGAATTCCGTTGTGGTATAGTATAAGTCGGTCTTCAAAAAGAACAAAACTGACTTTCCCAGATTGATGTGCGTTGTTTCTCAGGCATGCATCGTTGGCATTCTGAAGCAGCTCTTCAATAAAGCGTGAAGTATCAGAATATAGTGAAGACAAGATTTCAACATGTCTGTTCCCCTTGGCTCTGTTTGCTGAAGCTGCAGTTTTGCTGAATTCAATGTGGTTTCTGAGTTTCAGGCTATACATCCTGTTTGATGTTATGTGTTAAAAAACAATCAAAGAGCAGATATTTTTTTGAAAAATTCATAAAATAATCTGACGCCAACACCAGTTCCTCCCGAGGGAATATAGCCATCAGCAGATTCAGTATATGCAGGACCTGCAATGTCAAGGTGAATAAACGGGTAATCTGTGAATTTCTGAAGAAATTTGGCAGCAGTAATTGTTCCGGCATACTTGCCTCCAACATTCTGAATATCAGCGATTTGTGATTCTATCATTGATTCATATTCTTCCCACATGGGGAGTTCAGCAATGCGTTCAAACACATCAAATGATGAAGATTTCAGGATAGAAAAACCCATGGAAGCATTGTTGTGCATACCCGCAATGGCTTGAGATCCAAATGTTGCATGAGCCATTCCTGTGAGCGTTGCAATGCTTATCGTGAGAGCAGGATTGTATTTGCTGGCATAACATAATGCATCGGCAAGAATCAGCCTGCCTTCGGCATCAGTGTTTTTGATTTCGACACTGAGACCATTCATCATGGTTAGAATATCACCCGGGAGGTATGCAATATTCCCTGGTCTGTTTTCTGTACAGGGAATCAGACCGATTACAGGAATATTAAGCTTCCGGGATGCAATGAGGTATAGTGCTGAAGCAACTGCTGCAGCGCCTGACATGTCACACTTCATATATGACAGGCCTGCCCCGGGCTTCAGATTAATGCCACCTGTATCAAAAAAAATACCTTTGCCCACAAGAATATATGGTTGTGCTTTTTTCAAAGCCACAGGGATATATTCAAGAATAATAAAGGCAGGAGGATTGGGACCTCCCTTCGACACAGCTTCAATCCCCGACATCTTTAAGGCTGAGATTTTTTTGGGAGTGAGGATTTCGGTTTTGACCTGTGGTAATGAAGAAAAGATCCGGGATATCTGTTTTGCAAAGATAGCCGGCGTTAGTGTAGACCCGGGTTCATTTACCCAGTTTCTTGCATGAAATACAGCATCCGTTAATAAACTGAGCTCTGTTATTGTGTCTTTTTTCAGTGTTATCCCGACGACTGAAATGCTTTTTATCGGTTTTTCCTTTTTCTCCTTTTTGTACTTATCGAAATTATATGAGCCAAGAAGGATGCCTTCAAGAAAATCAATAAGATCTTCTTCGGGAACTTCTGAAGTCACAACCTGAATTGTATCACAGCGTTCTGATTTCATTACAGATAAAATCTGACTTCCAAGTTTTCTGTTTTTTTCACGGGCAATATATTCTTTATCTTCTTCTTTTGGCTGTAGAAAACCAACTACGATCTGAAAGGTCAACCTGTTGAAATGAAATAGATTTTTTTCCTTGTGTTTCTTTTTTTGATTTTGTATATATAAAATTTCTTTTTTTGAAAGAAACCAGGAAGGAATATTGTCTGCTGAAAATGACAATAAGACAGAACTCATTGTATCAGATTTTCTGTTACTGTTTTTTATCTGAATGATCATAATCTTGAAGTATCTTTGTACAAAATTAAGGATTTCTTTCTTAATCCCGATGAAATCAGCAATTCTATATAATAAAATTCTAAATAATGAGCAAATCAGTGATACAGAGGCTTTTGCTCTCTATGATTTGCCACTGTCAGCCCTGATGGTGGCTGCAGACAGTATAAGAAAACGAATGCATCCCGATAATAAGGTTTCTTATATTATTGACAGAAACATCAACATCACCAATGTGTGCTTTTCTTTTTGTGAGTTCTGTAATTTCTGCACTACAGCTGATTCTCAGGATGCATATATTACTACTTTTGAGCAGTATAGGAAAAAAATAAGAGAATTGTTTGAAGCTGGTGGAAATCAGGTTTTGCTGCAGGGAGGAATGCATCCTGCTCTTGGTCTTGATTTTTATGAACAACTGTTTTCAGATATGAAATCTATGTTTCCGGATCTGTATCTTCATGCACTGAGTCCTTCAGAAATATTTTTTCTTTCTCAGAAGGAAAAAGTTTCAGTGAGAGTTATTCTGGAAAGACTGATGTCAGCAGGTCTTGACAGTTTGCCCGGTGGGGGAGCTGAAATATTAAATGACAGGGTCAGGAAAATCCTTTCCCCTAAAAAAGCAGATACTGAACAATGGCTTGGAGTAATGCGGCTTGCTCATGAACTTGGATTATCCACCACAGCGACAATGATGTTCGGACATATTGAAACAAAGAATGAGAGGATTGAACACATGTTAAAAATCAGAAGACTGCAATCAGAGAATGTGAATGAGGGTCCCGGGTTTATATCATTTATACCCTGGACTTTTCAGGACGGAAATACGCGTCTTTTGATGAAATTTCCGGGTGAATATAAGATATATTCGCATGAGTATGTAAAAACAATAGCCATAGCAAGAATTATCTTACAGGATATTCCAAATATACAAGCATCATGGCTCACAGCCGGAACAGAAACTGCCATGGTGTCATTGCACGCAGGAGCAAATGATCTGGGGAGTATCATGCTTGAAGAAAATGTTGTAGCATCGACAGGTGTTAGAGGAAAGCTATCTGTTGCAGAAATGAAAAGAATCATTGTGCAAACTGGTTTTATTCCTTTTTTAAGAAATCAAAAATTTGAAGAGAGGAATGAAACATTCATGTAATTTATTTGTAATATTGCCAGCTCATTGCAAAGTTTAAGCGAAACAGTATGAGCGGAGCATTAGTTATAAAAATCAACAATTTAGTGAAGAGTAGGGAGTTTATTATTGAGTCATGCAGTGATTCAATATCTGATATTTTTAACCTTGATGTTCCTTTGAAAAAGGATGAAATTATACATCAGCGAGCTTCTGATTCGAAATACCTAAATCAATTTTGTCATCAGTTGGAACACTATTACAGTGAAAACGGGTTTCGCTTTCAATTAAAAAAAGAAGACCAATACTTCGAGGTGACAGGAGTAATGGGAGGAAAGGACAGCTTGATTTTGTCATTTTTAGAGGAAAAATCTGATCTACGGGCATCTCCAATCCGGCTGTTTGATTCTATTGTTGCAGGAACTTATGATTCGTTTTTTCTTATATGTGACAGTGTGTTCATTGCATGTAATCTTTCTGCTGCCAGGTTGATGGGTGCTGAATACCCGGTGGAAATTATTGGCAAAACACTTGCTGATATCTCTCCTGATTATCAGGAGGATGGAATTCGTTCTGATAAGAAAGCACAGATGATGATGGATGAGGCACAAAAAAAAGGAAGCCATATTTTTGAGTGGATTCATTCACGACTGAACGGAGAGGTTTTTTATGCTGAAGTTTCGCTGACCTATCTGCACAGAAAAGGGAAAGAGTATTTTTTAACCATTGTCAGAGATGTTTCTGAAAAAAGAAACCGTGAAATGATTCTGGCTGAAAGTGAAAAAAAATACAGGATGCTTGCTGAAAACAGCAATGACGTGATCTGGGTTATGAATATGCAGATGCAGACCCTTTATATGAGTCCATCCATTGAGAGGCAACTTGGTTATACACCTGCTGAGTATATGGCTATGCCTTTTGAAGAAAAACTGGTAGGTGATCATGCAGAGCTCATGAAAAAGCTGTTCATGGAAAGTTACATGATAGCAACAGCTGATGTTTCAATAAATTCTTTTGTATTTGAGTTGAAATACAGACATAAAAACGGAAGCACACTGTGGGGTGAATCCAGCATGAGTCTTGTAAGGGATGATCAGAATCGTATTGTTGAGGTGATAGGTGTTACAAGGAATGTCAGTGACAGGAAAAAAATTGAAGAGGAGCTGATGCTTGAGAAAGAGAGATACAGGGCAATTGTAGATGCTTTTGATGGTTTGCTTTACATTTGTTCTCCCGACTACAGGGTTGAATTTATGAATCAGCAGTTAATTGACAGAACGGGATATGACGGTACAGGAAAGATGTGTTACAAAGTGCTTCATGATCTGGATGAGATATGTCCCTGGTGTGTCAATCACAGTTTTCAGGATGGGCAGTCAGTAAAAAAAGAAATTCAGAGTTCCAAGGACAACCGTTGGTATAGCATTGTCAATTCGCCGATTTTCAGACCTGACGGGAAGATTTCAAAACAAGTCATGATACAGGACATTACTGAATCGAAGCAGGCTGAGCTCGCCTTGCGTGAAAGCGAAACCAAATTCAGGGTCCTTGCCCAATCATCACCTATGGCAGTTTTTATTTATCAAGGAGATCGCATAGTGTATGCCAATCCTGCAACAGAAGTATTGTCTGGATATCACATTGATGAACTTTTACAGATGAATTTCTTTGATTTTATTCACGAAGATTTTCTTCCTTTAGTGAAGGAGGGGGGAGTATTGGGGCAACAAGAAGAAGATGTTCTGGACAGATATGAATTTAAAGTTGTAACCAAAGGTGGTATTGTCAAGTGGGTTGATTATTCAGGAACCGTTATAGAATACGAAGGCAAGGGTGCTGCACTTGGGACAGCCTATGAAATTACTGAAAGAAAAGCTGCAGAAGTTGCATTAAGAAAAAGTGAGGAGCGATACCGTTCATTAATAGAACTTGCTGTTGACGGCATTGTTATTGGTGATTCTGATGGGAGAATAACTGATGTGAATCAGAGATTTCTTGAAATGGGACACTTCCGAAAGGATCAGATTGTTGGGAAGTTTATTGGGGAGTTATTTGAGAAACATGTGCTTGATTCAGAGCCTTTGCGGTTTGATTTGCTTAATAAAGGATTGACTGTGGTGAGAGAAAGGGAATTTAAGATAAAGAAAAACCAGAGAATTATCGTTGAAATGCACTCAAAGAAAATGCCCGATGGTACATATCAGGCTTTTTTCAGAGATATTACCGACAGAAAAGAGTCAGAGCGTCAGTTGGGAGAACAGAAACGCTTTCTTGAAACACTTGTCGGAAACTTACCTGGAATTGTTTATCGCTGTCGCAATGACAGGGATTGGACCATGGAGTTTATCAGCGGGCGTTGTCAGGACCTGACAGGGTATCCGGCATCTGATTTTGTCAGAAATAAAAAAAGAACGTTCAATAGTATTATTCTAGAAGAACACAGGGAGAGACTGTGGAAGAAATGGCAGGATGCTCTGGCAAAGCATGAGGTTTTTGTTGATGAGTATGTTATTATCAGTGCTGATGGTTCACATAAATGGGTTTATGAGCAAGGTGCAGGTATTTATGACAAACAAGGTCAGTTAGAAGCATTGGAAGGATTCATAATGGACATAACTGACAGGAAGGAGGCTGAGGACTTACTGATGAAGAGCCAGTTTAACTTTAAGATGCTTGCAGCATATAACCAGATACTCAGCAGAGCAGCTCTTGTTTTTTCACAGGCTGAAACCATGGAAGAACTTGAAAATATGGTTGTAACATATTACCAGCAACTAACCGGAGCAGTGATTTCGGTTTTAATGCTGTATGATCCGGGAATGAAAGTTTTATTCCTGAAGCATTTTATTGCTTCTGAAAAGATTCAGCAAACAATCATTAATGTTTTTGGTGAAGAGGAATTCGTATTGCCACAAATGCCAATGACGGAGGAAGCAATACAAAGAATTTTGCAAGTAGGAGTCAAAAAAACAGACTCCATTGAAGAAGTGACAATGGGGGCTTTTTCATCGGATTTTCTGAGCTATATTCAAAAAACAGCCTCAGTTAAGGAAGTTCTGCTTACGGTGTTACACCGCCAAAAAAATCTGATTGGTACGATAACCGGGTTTATAACAGAAACATCCTCAATTCCGGAAGAAATTCTAAAAACCTATGCACAACTTGCCGGTTTTGCAATTTTAAGAAAAAGAACTGAAAGTGAACTGATTATTGCAAAGGAACGGGCTGAGATGAGTGATAAAATGAAGTCTTCTTTTCTGGCAAATATTTCCCATGAGGTGAGAACACCGATGAATGCGATAATGGGATTTGCAGAGTTGTTGGAAAGGCCAAATATTACTAAAGATGACAGGTTAAAGTATTCTGAAATTATTACCAACGCAGGCAATCAATTGTTGAATATTATTGATGACCTTATCGATCTGGCAAAAATTGAATCAGGACAAATGAGAATCAATCTCAGAAAGTTTGATATCAACCTGTTAATGAAAAACCTCAAAGAGATGATGCAACATCGGTTTGACAAGAAGGGGCTTGACCTAATCCTGGATATTAAAAATTCAGGCAGTGAAATGGTGATTGAATCAGACGAGCTAAGGGTAAGGCAGATACTCACAAATTTGCTGGATAATGCATGTAAATATACCCATTCAGGAGAAGTGATATTTGGCTATGAAAAGAAGAAGACGATGATGAGGTTTTTTGTAAAAGATACTGGTATGGGAATTTCTCCGGAAGATGCAAAAAGGATTTTTGAACGTTTTGTACGTGTTGATGAAACACATGCCGGTGAATTTAGTGGCAAGGGGCTTGGTCTTTCAATTTCAAAATCACTGGCAGAAATGCTTGGAGGGCAGATTCATCTGGAATCAGCACTCCACAAAGGGACTATGTTTTATCTTGATATTCCACTGAAGTCCGTTGAAAAAAAGTAAGACAGGAAATACACAGACAATCATTGTATCGTAGTCTGATGTTCTGAATGGTCTGTTTATTAAGGATTATTTTTGAGCATTCACACAATGAGATGTTGTTCTCATAACATTGAAACAGTTTGCCGCATCTGGGGCAGACTTTGATTATTGGAGGTCTTGATTTGGAATCAGCCATCAGATTTTATTGTGAAACTGTTTGAAAACCCGTTGTTTTTTTGAATCATGATGAGTTTTAATAACTCAATAGTTGCCATCACATCACCCATGGCCCTGTGGCGATGATGGTTTGTGATGTTAAGTTCTCTGCACAGGTTTCCAAGGCCGTGTGATTTTAACTTGGGAAATGCTTTTCTTGACTCCTGAAGAGTGCAGATTCTCGGCATTCGGAACCGGTATCCCAATTCTTTATATTCTTGTTTGATGAAACTGTAGTCGAAAATGACATTGTGGGCAACAAAAATTGTTCCTGCTGTCATCTCGATAAATTTTCTTGCAATTTGATGAAAATGAGGCGCTTTCTGAACCATGCTGTTGTCAATACCGGTAAGTCCTGTGATAAACGGGGGGATCAATCTCCCGGGATTGATTAAAGTTTCAAATGATTCAATCACGCTTGTGCCGTCAAATATTGCAACAGCAAGTTCAATGATTTTGCCTGTTCTGTAATTTCCTCCGGTGGTTTCTATATCAATGACAGAATACATGAGAATTTGAATCGAAGTACAAAAATACAGATAATTAGATTTGTGGATTTGAAGATTTAGCCAAAGGCTTACCTTTCCCAAGCCTGAGGCTTCTCTATGGGAAGGGGATCACCTTGTGACGGTTGTAGTTTGCCAAATGAAGTTGTGCATTTGACTGTATTTAGTTATTGGTGGCTGGTAATTAGTGACTAGTGGTTTGTGATAAGCTCAGTAATGTTGTTGAATATAACCAGGAAATGTTTGTTAAATGCCCTGGCGGGGGGGTATCATGGATTTATTTTTGAATTGAGAAAAAAATGTACAGGTCTTGTAAAATAACTATTTTTGCATACTGAAATCGGGGTGTAGCGCAGTTGGCTAGCGCGCCACGTTCGGGACGTGGAGGCCGGAGGTTCGAGTCCTCTCACCCCGACTTTAAAAAAATAAAGAGAAACTTGTTTCTCTTTATTTTTTTCTCAAAACTCACACTCTCACTCTGTGATACTTCGGAATTGCAGAATGTTGGATCAATAAGTTTACTATTTTTTGATTTTTCGAGGCACGATGCCATTTCCCCTTCAGGGGCAAGGGGCAAGTGCGAAAAATTCAAAAAAATCAAAAATAGCATCGCCTAATGGTTTTCGTTCCTCAATCCATCTGTATGAAATTGTCATTCAGAGCGAAGCGCTTGTGCTGAGCAATGCCGAAGCGAAGAAT
>CAYRXH010000040.1:0-21710 GCA_964428185.1 uncultured Bacteroidales bacterium | reverse complement strand
AAAGTCGGGAAATCTTAAACTTTACACCCAACAACGTGGTGAAACTTTACAATTAATAATGAAAAAAATAAAGTTATTTATTTTGCCGAAACAACGATTACAATTTCTCCTTTTATTTGCTTCTTGCTGAAATATTCAATCACATCTGCAATACTTCCCCTGATTGTCTCCTCGTGAAGCTTGGAAATTTCTCTGGACACACTAATCCTGTGGTCCCCACCAAAGATTTCCTCCAATTGTTCAAGTGCTTTCAGCAGGCGATGGGGAGATTCATACAGTATGGCTGTCCTTCCAAGAGATTTTATAAACTCCAGTTCTTTAACGCGTCCTTTTTTGTGGGGAAGAAATCCATGGAAATAAAAACGGTCACATGGAAATCCGGAATTGACAAGAGCTGGCACAAAAGCTGTAGCACCTGGTAAGGTCTCAATTTCAATGTCTGCCTCAATACAGGCTCGTATAAGTAAAAAACCCGGATCTGAAATGCCCGGAGTTCCTGCATCACTGATAAGGGCTGCAGCGTGATTCCTGATTCGTTCAACTAGCTGCTCCACAACACGGTGTTCATTATGCTGGTGAAAAGAAGCCAAGGGTTTACTGATTGAGAAATGGTTTAGAAAAGTGCCTGATGTTCTTGTGTCTTCAGCGATAATAAAATCCACATTGCTCAAAATGTCCAGTGCCCTTTGGGTAATATCCTTCAGATTGCCGATGGGTGTAGGAACGATGTACAGCTTTGACATAACCGGGATGAATTTGATTGAATGCAAAGGTAGTGAAGTTCTTTTTCCTGAAATAGTATCAATACACCGGCACTGGGAATTAATTCTAACAATGCCTTCAGGATGATTTTTGTCTCCTGATAGGAATGCTTACTGCATCAGTTCCAGCAGTTTCGGATAGTCTTCAACACTCAGTTTTTGCTCGTATCCGCTTACCTTATTTTTTTCAAGTTGTTTGATTAGCCTTTCACTGTCAAAATTATTGATGTTAAGTTGTTTCAAACGGACAGGGCTGTTGAAGGATTCGAACATCTGTTCTGTTTTAGCAAAAATATCCCTATGTACACCGGTTCCGAAAACCAGTACTCCTAAGCGTGATATTCTGAGCGGAATTCTGTCACTCATCAGCTTGAGCCATGCCGGATACACTACTGAAAGTGTTGCACCGTGGGGCACATCATACAACAGAGAGAGTTCGTGGCCTGTGCCGTGAACACCCCAGTCGCCCGAAATGCGGCCATATACAGTGATATTATTCAGTGCCATAGTTGCAGCGTACATGATTCTGGCACGCAGATCGTAGTTGTTAAGGTCGTTGAGCAGGGCAGGACCTGCAGTGATGGCTTCTTGAATAATTGCGGCCACTATCCTGTCTGAAAGAGGGACATCACCTCCGCCAAAGAAAGCCTCCATGGCATGGGCACACAGATCAGTGATACCATAGCCTGTTTGTTCCTTTGAAACGGATAAGGTATATGCCGGGTCAAGAAAAGACATGAGGGGATATACATGAGGGCTGGCAAAAGACCCTTTCAGCCCTGCTTCATGATTCTGAATCACAGCAAAACTGTTCATTTCTGTACCTGTGGCTGCCAGTGTAAGCACTGCAATGACGGGTAGGGCAGAGGACGGCTTGAAAGCACCGGTAAATAATTCCCAGGGATCAGCATCAAAAGGTGCGGAAGCGGCAATGGCTTTGGCTGAATCGATGACGCTTCCACCTCCAACGGCAACAATGGCCTGCAGCTTGTTTTTCTTCACCACCTCAACAGCCGATCTCACATCTTCAATCACGGGATTTGGCTTGATTCCCGAATACTCAATCCATTCAATACCTGACAGTTTCAACTGGCGGGTCACATCATCATAGATGCCGTTGTGTTTGATTGAGCCTTTGCCGTAGAGCAGCAACACTCTGTTGACTGATGGAGGGAAGTTCTTTTGGAGTTTTTCAATGGCATTTCTGCCAAAAAAAACTTTTGTAGGATTGTAGATTATAAAGTTTTCCATAGCTGAGAAGGAGTTTTTTTCAAAATTACGAAAAAAGCATAGAAACTTTTAAAACAAACAGTTTTCGGTAGTAAACCCTATTCTTTATAGAAATAAGCAGATAAATTCCAATGCAGCTCAGTAAAAAGCATCAGATAATCATCCCTGCACCCACAGTTTCATTGGTATTTTCATCAATGAGAATCACACTACCGGTATTGCGGTTGTTCTTGTATTTGTCATACAGCAGGGGCTTTGTTGTCCGGAGCTGAATACGTGCAATATCGTTCAATCCCACCTTATCAAATTCCAGAATACGGTGAAGGGTATTCACATCTACTTTGTAGCGGATGTCTTTCACAATGCAGCGTGCATCATTTGTTGTGTGGCGGAGTGCATATTTGCCGCCTGCCTGTAGGGGCTTTTCATTCATCCAGCAGAGCATCACTTCAATATCCTGTGAAACTTCAGGTCTGTTGTTTTCCCTGACAATCATATCACCCCGGCTGATGTCAATTTCATCTTCAAGTAAAATAGTGCATGACATTGGCGGAAAGGCTTCTTGAACAGGACCATTCTGGGTTTCAATTGATTTGATGGAAGTAGTATATCCTGATGGCAAAATCATTACTTTATCGCCTGGTTTAAAAATACCGCCCGCAATTCGTCCTGCATATCCTCTGTAATCATGAAACTGGTCATTATAGGGTCTCACCACATACTGAACAGGAAAACGGCAGTCAACCATATTATGGTCACTGGAGATATGAACTGTTTCAAGCAGATACAGCAATGTGGGGCCTTGATACCATGGCATAGTTTCAGAACGCTCAACCACATTGTGTCCTTTGAGAGCGCTGATGGGAACAAACCTGACATCAGCGATTTCAAGTTTTGATGAAAAGTTTTTATAATCTTCAACAATGCGGTCAAAGACCTTCATATCGTAATCTACCAGGTCCATTTTATTGATACAAATAACAACATGAGGGATTTTCAGCAGAGAAGCAATGAAAGAGTGTCGTTTGGTCTGTTCAATGACACCTTTGCGGGCATCTACCAGAATCAGGGCAAGATTGGCCGTTGAGGCACCTGTGACCATATTGCGGGTGTATTGAATATGTCCGGGAGTGTCTGCAATGATGAATTTGCGTTTTGGAGTGTGAAAATAGCGATAGGCTACGTCAATGGTGATTCCTTGTTCTCTTTCAGCCCTCAGTCCGTCTGTGAGAAGTGCCAGATTCACATGTTCTTCTCCTCTTCGGTTGCTGGCATCTACAACTGCCTCATACTGATCTTCGAAAATTGATTTGGTGTCATACAGTAGTCTGCCGATAAGGGTGCTTTTTCCGTCATCCACACTCCCTGCAGTTGTAAACCGCAGAAGTTCCATGTCTAGATATTGCTGGTTCGAAACCTGGTCCATAGTGCTTTTTTTTTCTTAAAAAAATCTTTTTTAAAATGTTTAAAAGTATCCTTCTTTTTTCCTGTCTTCCATGGCGGCTTCAGATCGTTTATCATCAGCCCTTCCTCCTCTTTCGGTGATTCTTGATGCAGCCACTTCAGCGATGATATCTTCCACATTTTTAGCTTCTGAAAGAGTTACACCGGTACAGGTGATATCACCAATAGTACGGCATCTGACCATTCTTCGTTCAATTTTTTCTGTGTCTTTCATGGGCAAACAGTCGGCCACAGCCATCCATATACCATCACGGTAGAACACATCTCTTGCGTGGGTAAAATACAAGGAAGGCATTTCAATGTTTTCAAGTGCTATATACATCCATACATCAACTTCTGTCCAGTTGCTCAGCGGAAATACCCTGAAGTGCTCGCCGATTTTCTTTTTGCCGTTGAAAAGATTCCACAATTCAGGTCTTTGATTTTTGGGATCCCATTGTCCGAATTCATCTCTGTGTGAAAAAAATCGTTCTTTGGCTCTTGCTTTTTCTTCATCCCGTCTTGCTCCGCCAAGGGCGCAGTCGAATTTGTGTTCTTCGATAGTATCAAGCAAGGTGATGGTCTGAAGTGCATTTCTGCTTGCTCCGATCCCTTTTTCGTCCACTGCTCTGCCTTTGTCAATTGATTCCTGAACAGAACCGACAATGAGCTTTGCTCCGATTTTTTCCACCAGATTATCGCGATAAATAATCGTTTCTTCAAAGTTATGACCTGTGTCAATATGAACAAGAGGGAATGGGATTTTTGCAGGCCAGAATGCTTTCACAGCAAGATGTACCATAACAATGCTGTCTTTGCCGCCTGAAAAAAGAAGTGCAGGGCGCTCAAATTGAGCTGCAACCTCGCGCATGATAAAAATTGACTCAGATTCAAGTTCTCTGAGATGGTTTAATTTATAAGAGACCATCCTTGTCTGAATTTTATTTTTGGTAATACTTTTCTTAATAGGTATTTTGTTGAAGAAGGAATGTCCCACAAATCGGTTCTGATTTCAATATCGGGATATTCAGGTTCCTCATAGGGGGCATCAACTCCTGTGAAGTTATTAAGCAAGCCTGCTCGGGCCATTTTATACATTCCCTTGGGATCTCTTTGCTCACAGATTTCCAATGGAGCATTGACAAAAACCTCAATAAATCTGTCCTTGCCGATAATCTCTTTTGCCATCTGTCTCATTTCACGGGTAGGACTAATAAAACTACAAATGATCACGAGTCCGCTGTCAAGAAACAAGCTTGAGATTTCTGCAGTTCTTCTTACGTTTTCTTTGCGGTCCGCATCTGAATAACCAAGGTCACTGTTGATCCCCTTGCGGATTTCGTCACCGTCAAAATGCTTTGTAAAATAACCTTTTTTAAGTATTGCGGCATCCAAAGATTCGGCAAGGGTAGTTTTTCCTGCACCAGGCAATCCGGTAAGCCAAATGACAAGAGGACGCTGTTTTACAAGAAATCTTCTGCGGTTGCGTCTGATAAAATTGTTGAAATCCGTCCAGAGAGAGTGGTCTTTCCTGTAGTTCGTCCGTTTTGCCATTCAAGCAGATTGAGTTTTTTGCAAAGTTACATCAAAAAATTGAATTTTGTTTTTGCTCTCTTATGATGTACTTTTACAATGAAACAATTGCTTTTGCCGCAATGAGAAGGATGAACCAAATTAGCATAACTGAAAAACTGATCTTGTTTTTTATTCTTATTGGGATCGGTGTTCTTTCGGAGACCAGGCTTTTTTCTGATTATTATTGAAAAGCGTCATCTTATTATCCCTGATTCGGTCCAAATTTTTTTTGAACTGTTTAACACAGAGGGAAAAGAAGACATTGAAACGTTTTGCACAAGGGTAAACAAATTGTGAGATTGCAGAAAGTTTGAGTATTGGCATTCGTACAATCCTGCCGGTGTTTTTGGATCGTCAGCAGTAAATTCAACAGGAACGACTATTATTCTTATGGTTGACACTGGTTTCTATTATAAAAAAAATGTGATTGCTGTTGTTGCAGCTTCTGCATAAGCTTTCATTTTTACCCAAGTGATGTAAATCCTAATCAATTTTATCACCCCGGGCAGTACTTCATAGGAAACAGAAAAAATGGGAATTGATGAGACCAAACACAGAGAAAAGGCCTATGATGAAGGTGTGCTTTAATTATGTTGTTTTCATTTGGTAAAAAAAAAGAGCTTCGTGGCTCTTTTTTTAAATTGTAATTTTTCTACAAACTGGAATAGCCTGCAGTTTCAACTTCGGGGGATATTTTTTTGATAAGACCCTGAAGTACATTTCCAGGACCAAGTTCAGTATAATGTTTTGCACCGTCTTTTGTCATGTTCATCACTGTCTGTGTCCAGCGAACAGGTGAGGTGAGCTGTGCGATGAGGTTTTGTTTGATCTGTGTGGGATCTGTATAGGGTTTGCCGTCAACATTTTGATATACAGGACAAGCGGGAGTTTCAATTTTTGTTGATTCTATGGCTGCTGCCAGTTCCACGCGTGCGGGTTCCATCAGAGGGGAGTGGAAAGCACCGCCAACTTTCAGTGGTAATGCACGTTTTGCTCCTGCTGTTTTCAGTGCTTCACAGGCTTTGTCAATACCGCTGAAACTGCCAGAAATGACAAGTTGTCCGGGACTGTTGTAATTGGCTGCAACTACAACATCATCAATACCAGAAAGGATTTTTTCAACTTTATCATCGTCGAGACCAAGAATGGCCGCCATTGTAGAGGGATTTGCCTCACATGCTTTCTGCATAGCCATGGCCCGTTTCAATACTAAAGTCAGCCCGTCTTCAAAGCTTAATCCTCCGACAGCTGTCAATGCTGAAAATTCACCGAGAGAATGTCCTGCCGTCATCTGTGGCTGAAAATCACTGCCCATCACTTTGGCAAGGATAACAGAGTGAAGAAAAATTGCAGGCTGGGTGACCTTTGTTTGTCTGAGGTCTTCTTCGGTACCGTCAAACATAATGTCTGTAATTCTGTAACCAAGAATTTCATTGGCTTTTTCGAACAACTGTTTTGCCATGGGATATTTCTCATACAAATCTTTTCCCATCCCCGGATATTGGGCTCCCTGACCCGGAAATACAAATGCTTTCATGTCTTTTGTGTTATTTTTGATTGCAAAATTAAACATTTCAGGTAAGTTTGCATTTTGTTTTTTTTCATAATCACTTTTTGCCAATAAGTTATTATTGAATTCACAAAAAATGTCTAAATTCGTGGCAATTTTTAAAATTCAGCAATACTATGAAAAAAATGATCATCATTTCAATGGCAACAGTATTTGTTCTGTTTGCCTGTAAAAACAAACCCGAAGAACAGCAGGTTCAGGAACCTGAAAAAGATTACAAAGCCTTGGTTGAAAAATATGCAGAGGTGACACTTGAAGCTGACATCAGCCATCTGAGTGATAACGAAAAGGAAATGCTCAAAATAATGTTTGAGATCGCTGATTTAATGGATGATCTTTTCTGGATTCAATCTTATGGAGAAAAGGACTCTCTGCTTGCAAGGATAGAAAATGAAGATGCCAAAAAATTTGCGATGATTAACTATGGACCCTGGGACAGACTGAATGATATGGAGCCTTTTATTGATGGCTTTGGTAAAAAACCAGCCGGGGCAAATTTTTATCCCGCAGATATGACAAAGGAAGAATTTGAAGCATGGGACAATCCTGACAAAACAAGTCTTTACACCATGATCCGTCGTGGAGAGGACGGAAAGCTTCAGGCAATCTGGTATAAGGATTTTTTCAAGGATCAGCTGGCAAAGGTTGTTGAGCTGCTTCGTAAAGCAGCAGAACTTGCTGAAGATTCAGGTTTGAAGAACTATTTGCTGAAGCGTGCAGATGCATTTTTGACCGATGATTATCTTGAAAGTGATTTGGCGTGGATGGACATGAAAACATCAAATATTGATTTTATCTGTGGCCCGATAGAGAATTATGAAGACGGATTGTTCGGATATAAGGCTGCCTATGAATCATTTATACTGATCAAAGATCTTGAATGGAGTGCCAAGCTTGAGAAGTTTACCAAATTGTTGCCTGGTCTTCAGAAAGGCTTGCCCGTTGATGAAAAATACAAAAAAGAAATGCCCGGTGCTGACAGTGATATGAATGTGTATCAGGCGGTGTATTATGCAGGGGATTGCAATTCAGGCAGTAAAACCATTGCCATTAATCTCCCCAATGATGAAAAGGTTCATGTTGCCAAAGGCACCAGAAAACTACAACTTAAAAATGCCATGAAGGCAAAATTTGATAAAATTCTGCTTCCCATTGCCAATATTCTCATTGCTGAAGAACAAAGAAAACACGTGAAGTTTGATGCATTCTTCGAAAATGTCATGTTTCACGAAGTAGCACATGGCATGGGCGTGAAAACAGTTGTTGGTGATACCCTTTCAGTCAGAAAGGCACTGAAGGAAGCCTATTCACCCATCGAAGAGGCAAAAGCTGATATCATGGGTCTGTATTTAGTTTTTAGGCTCTATGAAATGGGGGAACTGAACTCCGGAGAAGTGATGGATAATTTTGTAACATTTGTTGCCGGAATCTTCAGATCTGTGCGTTTTGGAGCTGCAAGTTCACATGGGCAGGCCAATATGATGCGCTTCAATTATTTTATGGAAACAGGAGCCATTGAACGCCGTGAAGACGGAACTTATTTTGTCAATTTTGATAAAATGAAGGATGCTATGATATCATCTGTTACCATGATTCTTACTATTCAGGGAGACGGAGATTATGCAAAAGCAGTAAAACTTATTGAAACAGACAGTGTGATCAAGGAAGAACTTCAGAACGATCTTGATCGTCTGGCAGCAGAGAAAATTCCTGTTGATATTGTATTCAAACAAGGACCTTCTTATATCGGACTGTAAGTAGAGATTTTTGCAGACACAGGAAGCTCTGTGCCTACATCATTTTTAAAAAGGTAATATGAAAAGATTAGTTTGGTTTGTATTGATAGTTTTTGCTGTTGCTGGATTGACACATGGGCAATGGCAGCCGGATGAGGCATCCCGGAAACAGATTTCTGAAAGAATGTATCAGGTTGTAGATTTTTTATCTTCTGATTCTCTGGAGGGAAGGGAAGCAGGCACAGATGATGAAATTGTGGCAAGAGATTTTATTGCAGCTCAGTTTCAGAAGATCGGACTGACTCCCTATTATAACGACCAGAACTATTATAAATCCTTTGATTTCAGTTCAGGCGAGACCTACTCTGAAGATTCTAGAATTGTTCTTGCCGGAGTTAATTATTTCATCAATACTGATTTTTATGCAGTGAGTTATTTCGGAAAAACATCGATCAAAGCGAAATTGGTTCATGTTGGTAATGGCATCAGTGATCCTGATCGTGGTATAGATGATTACTCCTATTTTGAAGTGAAGGATCTGAATGGACATGTTTTTGTCATTGATATTTCATATCCTCCAGAATATGATTTTATTACTGAGAAAAATTATTATCATTATGTTCAGGAGATGATTTATGTTGCCATTCAAAAGGGAGCAGCAGCCATCATTCTGTTTCAGAGTAATGAAAAACAGTTTTCCTTTCATCCCGGCACATTTTTTCAGAACACAAGAAAGTCTGTTCCCATATTGTTTGCAGGACCAACATTGAAGAAGAAAATCAGTAAGGGAACTGATGATCAGGAGATATATATTCAGATTTTTACCAGCAGAAAACCACTGACCGGATATAATGTCGCTGCAAAAATCAACAATAATGCACCAAAAACTGTAGTTATCGGAGCACACTATGATCATCTTGGTTTTGGCGGCCCCATTTCAAGACATGTGGGACCACCTCAGATTCATCCCGGTGCGGATGACAACGCCAGTGGCGTGGCTGTTCTGCTGGAAGTTGCAAGATATATTAAAACCGCAGACCTGAATAAGCATAATTATGTCTTTGTTGCATTTGGTGCAGAAGAAAAGGGGCTGGTGGGCAGCAAGGCATTTGTTGACGATACCATTTGCAAACTTAACAATGTGATTGCAATGTTCAATCTTGACATGGTGGGCCGTTTAGATTCAGTCTCCCGGAAGCTGAATGTACTGGGAACGGGTTCATCAGCAAAATGGGACTCATTACTCAATGTTTCCTATAATTCAGGAATTGACATAAACAGAAATCCATCCGGTACAGGCGGATCAGATCAGATGTCTTTTTACATGAAAGATATTCCTGTTTTGTTTTTTATTACAGGAATTCACAAAGATTATCATGCTCCAACCGATGTTATTTCAAAACTTAATTTCAGCGGGATGGTTGATGTCACTGTTTTGGTGGCAAATATCCTGCATCATCTGAACAATGTCAGTGCTATGCCTTTTGTTGAGGGAGAAGATAAGGGGTCATTGGTTGACAGATCATATACCCGTGGCGTAACTCTTGGCATTATACCTGATCATACCTTCGGTGGTAAGGGAATTAGAATTGATGACGTGTTTTCTGGAAGAAATGCTGATCTTGCAGGGATTAAACCCGGTGATATTGTTGTTCAGATTGACGATTTTGAAGTAAGCGACCTGACCAGCTATATGAAAGCACTGGTCAACTTCAGAGCCGGAATGAAAGCAAAGGTGAAGGTCATCAGAGGGAATGAAGAACTTGTTTTGGATGTAACATTTTAGTATAGATACAATGAAAAGAATCGGGATTATTGGTGGTGGTAGTTGGGCAACAGCTATTGTAAAGATTTTATCAGGCAGATCCCAGAAGATGAACTGGTGGATCAGAAAACCTGAGACCGTTACATTCATTAAAACATATCACCATAATCCTGATTATCTGAGTTATGTTCATCTCAATCCCGAACAACTGAATCTTACAAATGATTTCAACAAAGTCATTAAAAATTCAGATATAATTTTATGGGCTATCCCCGCTGCCTTTCTGCATCAATCAATTGAGCAGTATGATCTGTCAACTCTTGACACCAAATTGCATGTGTCAGCCATTAAGGGAATTGTTCCGAAATACAAATCTACTGTTACTGAGTATTTACACTCTCAGTATGGTGTACCAAGCCAGAATTTTGCCATGATTGGCGGTCCATGTCATGCTGAAGAGGTGGCAATGGAGAAATTATCGGTTCTGACAGTTGCGTCAACCAATCCTGAGTTGAGTTTGTTGTTGCCAGAACTTCTTACATGCAGGTATATTAAAGTAAATGTATTGAATGATCTACGTGGTGTGGAATATGCTGCTGTTCTGAAAAATATTTTTGCAGTTGCCGCCGGAATTTGCAGTGGACTGGGCTTTGGAGATAATTTTCAGTCCATTCTCACTGTGAATGCCATACGCGAAACCAGTCGTTTTCTTGAAATGATAACTCCCACAAAACGAGATATTTTTGATTCAGCCTATGCAGGTGATATCATTGTTACTTCCTATTCTCAGTTCAGCCGCAACCGAATATTTGGGACTCTTATCGGAAAGGGCTATTCTGTTCAGTATTCCATGATTGAAATGAAGATGGTTGCCGAAGGATATTATGCAGTCAAAGGGATCAAGGAAATCAACAAGGAACTGAATGTGGATATGCCCATCATTGATGCTGTATATAACATTCTTTATGAACAGATTTCTCCAGTCATTGAAATGAAATTGCTTGCCGAAAGGCTTTCGTGATATTTTATATGAGCAAAAAAAGACACTGGTTCATTTATTTGCTGAAATTCTTGATTCATCTGTCCTGGATTCTTGTTGTTCTGGCATTAATCTATTTTGCCATAGTTTCAGTATATTCATGGCTTGAAAAGCATACTCCGGCAGCAGTTGAATCTGTAAGTTTTGTCCAGTCAACCTCAGATCAGGAAATATATTTTTTTGATGATGTAGAAACATTTATACGTATTGTAAGCTGGGACATCGGTTATGCATGCCGTGGCAGATATTCTGATTCCTACCGTGAAGGCGGAAATCAGCCTTTCCCTGATAATGAAACCTACCAGAAGTATCTTCAGGGGGTTGTGTCAACCATTGACCAACTTGAGTATGCTGATATTATCCTGCTGCAGCATGTTGATATTGACTCCAGACGATCACGTTATATAAATCAGCATGAGATGATTACTCAGATGCTGGAGCATTTTGGTCATGGATATTCTCTGAATGCATCTTCACCCTTTGTAATGCATCCTTTTCATAATCCTGAAGGAAAAATCAGATGTGCAATGAGTACTTTCAGCCGCCTGCCATTCGAAGAACTGACACGTGTTGCCTTGCCCCCTGTATATCAACCGTATTATGACCCAATAACTGACGCACCTTGTTTTCAGTTGTCCCGATTCAGTCTCCGAAACGGTACATTTCTTGTCGTTCTTAACATTCAGAATCTCCCTTTGCGCCAATTTCCCGGATTAAGATTGCATCATCTTCAGGTCATTAAAAGTTTCATGCTCGACGAATATTTGAAAGGCAATTTTGTGGTTGCCGGTGGAAATTGGCAAGTGAACCCTGCCGGTTATAATTTTTCTGCACTGAACAACGGAGACAAGGGATTTTCTTATTCCGCAGGTCTGGAAGCAGAGTTTTTTTCCTCAGGATGGCAGGTGATTTTTGATCCTGAAATTCCTTCAAAAAGATTTTCAAGGGCTGTCTATAAGAAAGGCATCTCTCCAACAACAATAACTGATTTCTTTGTAATTTCTCCAAATATTGAAGTGCATACATGTAAAACTCTTGATGCGGGATTTGAATATTCTGATCATAACCCGATATTGCTTGAAATTTATATTCCCCTTGATAAAGATGCTGTTGTGCAAGCCACTGAAGAATAATTCTTCTAGGATTAGTTCCTGACGTACATTCCTTTCAGGAAAAGAGAAATCAATGAATCCAGTATCTCTTTTGTATTCAGAGAGCCTGATTCATGTCCGTAAAATGGGATTTCGAGACTTTTTAAGGTGATGAGTATTGTTTGGGCTGTCTTTGTTATGTTGTCAATATTAAAATCACCGCTTTGAACTCCTTCTGAAAGAATGGAAGTAATGACTTCAAGTTCAGTATTGTCAAAATCAACTCTGTTCATGTTGATGAAATGAAGATGCTCAAGAAGCTCATGCTTCATTGCATTGTAATAGTTTCCCAGCTTTTCAAATGCACTCATCCGTCCGTGAACATAAGATGTAAATTTCTCAACCGGTTTCTTCTTCTTTGAAACCATTGTGGTGAGCTTGTGTTTTATGTTTACAGCTTCTTTTTTGATAACTTCCCTGAAAATGTCGTCTTTGCTTTTGATGTAATAATAAATTCCCGTCTTTCCCCTATTGGCCAGAGAAGCAATATCATCAAGTGTTGTTTTTTAGTAACCAAATCTGCTGAACGCATTGAAAGCAGCTGTGATAATCTGTTCTCTGGTCAGGTCACGGTTTGTTTCCGACATAATTTGTTGTTAAAAGTGAAATGCATATAAATGTTTTTTTTTAAATTGATAATTAAAAATTTGACGATTTCAGGTTTTTATTAAAATCGTTTTAAGCCAAAACCTTAGTTCAATGTTCTGAATTTTTCAAAAATGAAGGGGACCATTGAAAAAGAAAAAAGTTGTAAATTCGTAGGAAATTACAATATTATGAAAATGATTGCAGTGTTCATTGTTTTTGTGCTTGTTTTTGTTGATTTATCTATATCTCAGATGTTTTTTGGGGGAGTGAAGGGTGGTGTTGGAGGCAGTCAGGTATCAGGAGATATGCTTGCAGGATTTGACAAAGCAGGACTGCATGGGGGATTTTTTGCAGGAATTTCGTTGAGTGATCGCTCAAACATACGCATGGAAATGCTCTATGTTCAGAAGGGAAGCAGACAAAATGCCAAGCCCGACAAAGGAATATATACATCATATCTCCTCAGACTGAATTATTTTGAACTTCCTGTCATATACACATGGAGAGGAAATGATTATTTCGAGCTTGAAGGTGGATTGTCTTATGGATATCTCATTAAAAACACAGATGTTGAGTGGGATGAAAGCGGATTACTTCCTTCAGCACGTCCTTTTGAAAAATTTGAAATTTCAATACAGCTCGGAATGAATTATCTTCTGAATGAACAGATGAAAATAAATTTCAGGTTGAACAATTCAATACTTCCTGTCCGGGAACATGCAAGTGGGGCAACATTCAGACTGAATCTAGGTCAGTATAATACTCTGCTTATGTTTGGGTTTGTTTATTTGATTTAATCACCAATGAATAAAAAGAAAATTATAGTCGCTGTCACCGGAGCAAGTGGCTCAGTCTATGCTCAGAAAGTATTTGAAAGACTTGCTCAGTTGCATGAACAGATTGAAGAGTGTGCTGTGTTGTTTTCTGAAAATGCCATCAGGGTATGGAAGTATGAAATAGGTGAAATTCCGGATTTCACCACTAAAGGTTTTTTTCGGTTTATTGACAATAACAATATGTTTGATGCCGTGGCATCAGGGTCAACCGGCTATGACTCAATGATAGTCATTCCATGCAGCATGGGCACACTTGGCAGAATTGCATGTGGAGTTTCTGATAATCTGATTACAAGAGCAGCAGATGTGATGCTGAAAGAAAAAAAAACACTCATTTTGGTTTCAAGAGAAGCTCCATTAAATGCTGTTCATCTGCAAAACATGCTCACTCTTGACAGAGCTGGAGCATTCATTTTTCCTGCATCTCCGTTTTTCTATCACAAACCATCTTCTCTTAACGGCTTGATTATCCCCTTTGTTGACCGAATCCTTGAAAAGGCAGCTATAGATTCAGCACCATTCAGATGGACTGGTAATTAAAAACTACAAGATTATTCATTTTCTGGCCGCCGGTTACTGATTTTAGTCAACACTCAATCCCGCCTCTGCAGCATCTTAGTATAGTTCATTTACTTCAAGAGTGCTGATATTCCCATTCCTTTCAACCAGAAGTCTGATCATAAGATGTGAAGGAGGACCACAACCGCAAAGCACTTGATTATCTGAATATCCTGAACTTCAGAATTCAGCAGAATCAAAGGTTAAAGGAACAACAGGAATAATTGTGGCAATTTATCTGTTGATAATCAGCTTAGTACAGATCAATGTAATTTTCTGATGCTTATTTTCTCAGCATCAAAGCTGCCAAGCCCTGATAAATTCAATACGGTTTCTGTGGTTTCACATGGAATGATATCAAAATAATTTTTGCTGAACACGTCAGTTCTACCGTTGTAACTCACTTCAACAAACCGGCAAAGGGAAGGAGCAGAAAATGACAGAGTCACTTTGCCGGGCTCAAAACAATGGACAGTATATACCGAGCAGTCTTCCAGTTTCTGTTCTTTCAGAGGAGCAGGATAATAAATAGAAGATGCAATGACCCCTTCTTTCGTTCTCAGTTCTGCTTTAATATAAGTACTTGTTGAAAGTTTTCCGAGTGTGGATATGTCAAATTCGATGAGTACCATAGAACGGCCAGCCAGAAAATTGACTTCTCTGACCACTTCGTTCAGTACATCCCCTTCAAAGTCTCCCATTTTTACATAAAGCAGGGGTTTTTCAGCGAGTTTTTTCTCGGTGATTCCCCATACCTGCAGTCTGCCGTTTTGTTCGGTCATACTAAGCATAACAGGAGCAAACAGTTCTTTCAGATGAAACATGATGGCTTTTTTTCTGCCGTAATAATCAATTCCTGACCAGGATACGGCAGGCCAGCAGTCATTAAGCTGCCAGAACAGGCTCCCCATACAATATGGCATTGAGCGGCGGTGGGCCTCAATAGCAGTTTTTAGACCCAGATACTGAATATACTGACTCATCAGAATATAATCGTCAAGTGAATCGGGGACATACCCGTACAGGGACATATATTCATTGATGGTCTCAAATCCTTTTGGATGCTTCTGATGGGAAAGCAGAACCTCGTCATTGATGTTGTTATCTGGTGATACGCCTGCTGCAATCAGGGTTTGCATGAGTGGCAGAGCCTGAAAACCAAATTCACTGACAAATCTCCCTGTATATTTTGCAAATGATTCAAACGGACGCATTCCCCACCAGACTCCCCAGTAGTGCACATCACCTTACTGATATGCTTCATCATGACCCCATCCGGTTTGCGGTGATGAAGGCCAGTAGGGTCTTGAATCGTCATACATTTCAGTCATTTGGGGGATAATATTTTCAAAGATCAGATGATATCCATTCGCTATTTTGGCAGAATCGGCAGAACTTATGCCGAACTGCTTCTGCCATCCCCAGTTGTTCCATCCTTCGGAAATTTCATTATTACCACACCATAAAACAATACTTGGATGATTTCTTAAGCGAATAATGTTATTGGCAAGTTCCTCTTTGACTGTCTCAACAAATGAGCTGTCCCAGGGATACATTGTGTTGGCAAACATAAAGTCCTGCCATACCATGATCCCGTAATGGTCGCAAAGATCATAGAAATAATCATCTTCGTACACTCCACCGCCCCACACTCTGAGCATATTGAAGTTGAGATCAGAAACTTGTTTGATGAGCAGTTGTGTCTGATCCTGTGTAACCTGCTCAGGAAAGAAGTCCATTGGAACAAAATTGGCCCCTTTGGCAAAAACCTTTTCTCCATTGACTTTAAAATAAAATGATTCTCCTGTTCGTTCAGGGTCAGTTACAAGTTCCACTGTTCTGATTCCCCAGTTCAACTGTTTTCTGTCTATCATTCTGCCATGATCAGTATAAAGGCGGCACTCACTGAAATACAGATATTGCTCTCCCATTCCGTTTGGCCACCACAGTTTGGGGTTTTTCACATCAAAATAAAATGTAAAGGTTGAGTACCCTTTTTCCACAAGAAATTCGGGCGCATCAATGGGCAAAGTTTCATCAGGAGTTTCAAACATCACTTCCACAGAAACCGGCCTCTCTGCATGGATTGTAACGATACACTGCATACTGGCCGAGCTGTCAGTGATTTCATTGGTCACAAACTGCAGATGTTCAATAGTTGCAACATCACAGCCTTCAAGATACACATCGTTGATGATGCCACATCCCGGTAGTTCTGGTGCCCAGTCCCAGCCAAACTGATAGGTTGCTTTCCGGATCATCCCCCTTGGATGGTCGGGTAGTCTGACAGGATAATTTTTCCAGAGGCTGTCGCAATAATTAACTGCAGAATAAAAATGAACACGAAGATTATTTTGTCCCGTTTTCATCTTTTCCCTGACATCAATTCTCACAGGGACAAACATATTGTCTGCTTTGTATATGAGTTCGTTATTCAGATAGATATCTGCTCTGGTGTCAAGACCGTCAAAACAAAGAAATACCTATGCCCTCGATGCCAAAGTGGGATTGGGAATAAATGTTGTCTGATACACCCAGTCTTTGGTGCTGACCCATTGAATGTCGTTTTCAGTAGTACCTTTCAAAGGATGGCTGATTACTCCATGTGAATACAAGTCATAATAAATGTTTCCGGGGACAACAGCTGCCTGAAATTCAGTTGATCCCTTTTCTGCAAACTGCCAGAAATCATTCAGCGACTGTCTGATGCGTTGTGCACTTGCAGTAAAATAAAGCTGAACGAGTAAAAGAATAGTAATGAATACTGGTTTTGCCATTATTTAAATAATCTGAAGATGTCGTTTCCATTGGCATACAGCACGAGCAGCAGCAGAAAGATCATCCCTGCAATCTGAGCGTACTCTATGAATTTGTCATGTGGTTTTCTTCTGGTAATAATCTCCCAGAGCAGAAATAATACATGACCGCCATCCAGTGCAGGAATCGGTAACAAGTTCATGATGGCAAGTATGATTGAGATAAAGGCAGTCATAGTCCAGAATGAATACCAATCCCATTGACCGGGGAAAAGATTTCCGATACTGATAAAACCGCCAAGTGATTCATAGGCTTTTGTTTTTGGAGAAAAAATGATTTTCAGCTGCTTCAGATAATCCGTGGTTCTGTCATAGGTGAAACTTATCCCGGCTGGGATTGCTTGGAAAAAAGTATATTCTTTTGTTTTTAGTTCGAAAAACTGACTCATATCAGTGACGACTACGATTCCAATAAATCCGGTGTTGGGAACCGTCATCCCAATATTGAGTGTGTCATTTCCCCGAAGTGCAGTAATTATGACCTGTTTATCAGTGTTGTCTATAATAGCTTGTCTGAAATCATTATAAAAAGGAGTGTAAGTTTCGTTCACATAGATCAGGGTATCTCCGGGTAATAAACCGGCCTCTTTGGCAACTGAATATTCCCCAAAGCCTTCAACAACAGTTGGAAAACGGGGTGTTATAAACCCGAAGTTCTTTTCTCTGAGAAGTTTTGTGTGAATTTCATCATCAACAGTGACATCAATAATTGTCCCTTCGCGTTCAACGGTAATTATCCTAGTGTTGTTCAACAGAATATCTGCAGGAATGGCCATAAAATTATCAACTTCCTGTCCATCTAGTTTCAGAATATGATCTCCGTTCTGAAGACCCATTTCCACTGCCGTTGAATCACATGCGATTCCATTTTTCAGTGCAGAAGACGGAAGATATTGCTGCCCGTAAATGAACAACAGAAAAATGTAGATAATGAATGCAAGAAACAAATTCATGAGAATTCCTCCAAGCATGATTATCAGTCTTTGCCAGGCAGGTTTTGATCTGAATTCCCAAGGTTGGGGATCACGCTTCATCTGTGCTTTGTCCATAGATTCATCAATCATCCCGGCAATTTTCACGTAGCCGCCCAAGGGAAGCCATCCCAGACCGTAGGTTGTGTCACCTCGTTTGAATTTATATATTGAAAACCAGGGATTAAAGAACAGATAAAATTTTTCAACTCTGGTTTTAAATATGCGGGCTGCAAAAAAATGTCCAAATTCATGAACAAGAACAAGGAGTGAGAGACTGAGCAGCAGTTGTACGATTTTGATAAATACTTCCATGAACAGGGGCTTAAAGAGAATATTTTTTATGAATTATTTCGGATGCAAAAATACGAGAGTTTTTGTTGATTTCAAAAAAGTCTTCAAGGCTAGGATTTGAAATCTGAAAAGATGAATGTGATAGTGTATCTTTTATAATTTCAGGGATTGCCACAAATCTTATTTTTCCAGAAAGAAAAGCCTCTACTGCAGTTTCATTTGCTGCATTGAGCACACATGGGGATGTTCCTCCCTGATTCATAGCGTCATATGCAAGCTGAAGGCAGGAAAAATTTTTGATATCAGGTTTTTCAAAGGTGAGCATATTCAATGTATCCCACTGTATTCTTTGAAAATCAGAAGGAAGTCTGTGTGGAAAGCCAAGGGCATATAGTATCGGCAGGTGCATGTCGGGAAGGCCAAGCTGAGCTTTGACAGAACCGTCCCTGAACTGTACCATTGAATGAATAACAGATTGAGGATGAACAATGACTTCTATCTGTTCATGATTCATGTGAAACAGGTGACCTGCTTCAATTACTTCAAGGCCTTTGTTCATAAGACTGGCCGAATCAATGGTTATTTTTTTCCCCATTGACCAATTGGGATGATTCAGAGCATCTTTAATTGTAACATTTTCAAGATCAGACCGTGAAAACCCTTTAAAGGGACCACCTGATGCAGTAAGGATTAACTTTTCAACTGATTGTAAAGGTTCTCCGATCAGGCACTGCAATACTGCGGAATGCTCAGAGTCCACAGGTAATACTGCTACTCCTTTGTTTCGGGCTTTTTCCATAATAAGATCACCTGCCACAACCAGAACTTCTTTTGTAGCCAGAGCAATATGTTTCCCGTGTTCGATAGCATGAACAGAAGGTTTAAGACCGGAAAAGCCAACAAGAGCCATGAGAACCATATCAACGGACCCTGATGCAGCAATTTCTTTAACAGAGTTTTCTCCGGCAAAAACTTTTATATCAGTGTCTTTCAGTGCATGAGATACTTCTTCGTATTTTGACTCATCAGCGATAACAACAGAATCAGGATTGAATTCCAGAGCCTGAGCGATCAGCAACTTAGCATTTGAATTGGCGGTCAGTATCTCAGCTGAAAACAGATCGGGATATGAGCGGATCACGTTGAGTGACTGGATGCCAATAGAACCTGTTGATCCGAGTATGGCAATTTTTCGCAGTATCTTTTGATCACCCATGATCTCAATAATTTATAAATAATGAAGGATTGACAGGGGCACCGTTGATCCATAATTCAAAATGCAGATGGGGTCCTGTCGTCATTTCTCCGCTGTTACCTGACACAGCAATAACCTGTCCTGCCTGCACCCGGTCTCCTTCTTTTTTCAGGAGCAGAGAATTGTGTTTGTAAATAGAAACGATATTGCCGGAGTGTTGAAGAACCAGCATATTCCCAAATTCATGATTCCATCGTGCCAGTATCACAGTTCCTTCTCTCACGGCTTTCACAGGTGATTCTTCGGGTGTTACGATATCAATTCCGAGATGATTCATTGCAGGATTGAAATCCTGAATAATGATTCCCTCAAGTGGTTTTTCATAATAATGAGATTCGTAGAGTTTTTTATTGCCCTCTGCTGAATGATCGGTTTCGGAAATTTCATAGGTGTATTTATTCATTTCAGCATAGTCAATTCTTGCAAAATCATTGCTTCCGCTGAGAACCATCAGCAGACTGTCCATATATCCGGATGTTGCCTCAACAACGCGTTGAAGACTATCTGCCTGTAAAGAAAGTTTGTACAACTGATTCCGGTCATCAATGTTTGAATACCCGGGAATATATTCACGCAATGGGGTAAAGGCAATGATGACGACTGTGAGAAGAATCAGTATTGCCCCGGAAGAAGCAAGAACTATAAAAACATTCATTCTGGAAAGACGGAAGGACAGCTTTTCTTCAAAAGTACTGTCATTCATGACAACAAGACGATACTTTCTGAGCCATTTCTTCTTCAGTTTTTCATACAGTTCTTTTCTTTTCAGGCCTGACATTATTCTGAACTTCAGGTGGCAAAGGTATGAAATTTTACATCAAATCAGGCATGTAAATTCGTGATAAAGGGAATGAATTCATCAAACAGCTGACCGGATTGTGTTGCAAACAGTCAGCTGTTCTTCTTCACTCAGATCATGATACAAAGGCAATGAAAGACAATTCTGATATACGCTCATGGTTATGGGAATACTGCTGACAGTAAAGCCCGCATTTTGATACCAGCTGAACAATGGAATCGGCTGAAAATGAAGATTGGTTGCAATCCCTTTCTTATAGAGGATTTTCATAAGTCTGTTCCGTTGCCCGGAAGAGTATTTGTTGATTCTCATGATATAAAGATGGCCGTTTCCTTTTCTGTTGCTGCTGTTTAAAACAGGGCATATGAATCGTTCATCATCAGGAAAATTCTCATTGTAAAAACTGAATTGCCTGAATCTCAGTGGCAATATAAGAGAATGGTAGCGTTTAATATCACACAACCCAATTGAGGCAGCCAGGTCTGTCATTACTGATTTGCCGGATGGGTGGAGCAGATCATGTTCCCAGGTTTTTGCTTCCAGTTTCATAAGTGCATCAGCACTGAGTCCATGAACCCTGCATGCCGAGAAAATTGACGAAAATTCACGGCAGATTTCAGAATCTGACTGCCTGATGCAAATGGCCCCGCCTTCACCGGTTGTGAGATTTTTTACGGCATGGAACGAAAACACTGTAAAATCTGCCAGTATACCACTTTTTTTATCGGAAATTTCAGAACCAAATGAATGTGAAGCATCGGCAATGACAGGCAAACGGTCATAATATTTTTGTCTGTCAGAAGCAGGCTCGTAAAAACTCTTTTTCTCTTCCGCAACTTCATAAAGTTGCTTATAATCACAAGGGAACCCGGCAATGTCTACTGCAATAATTGCCCTTGTTTTATTAGTGATCAGCCCCCTCACAGAATCAGGGTTAATACAAAAGTCATCCTCACAAATATCGGCAAAAACAGGAGTTGCACCGCAGAGAACAACTGCGTTTGCTGTTGCCGGATGTGTATAAGCAGGCAGGATAACTTCGTCTCCTGAACTGACAGATAAGCTCCTGAGAATCATCTGCAGACTCATGCCGGCAGATCCTGTGCACACAACAGATTGTGCGCAGGTATACTCTTTAATAGCCTGTTCAAATTCCCTGACCAGAGGTCCTGAACTCAGCCACCCTGAGCGAAGCGCCTGAATAACAGCTTTTTCAGTTTCCTTGTCAACAAATGGTTTATAAAACGGGATCATATTATATCTTATGACAAACTTACATAAAATTTTAATTACACATAAACGGGATAAAAATCCAGTCCAACG
>CAYRXH010000039.1:0-21880 GCA_964428185.1 uncultured Bacteroidales bacterium | reverse complement strand
ACAGTTTCAATATCCAGAAAAAGAACATTATTAAAATTGGTTCCTAACATATTCTTTAGTCATTATTTTATGTTTCAAATCTACAAAAAAAGATTTATCAACACCTTGAACTTTTTATAAAAATTGTTCTGTTTGACCACTTTGAATTCTTCCTCCAGGAAGTATGTTGTATGCAAAATCAATGATGCGAATAGTGTCATTGTGCTGACTGCAGTATATTTTGATCCAGCCGTACTGATAATCTCCGCCTTCAGGGATTCGGAATGCAAGATACCGGTCGCCTTTGCCCTGGAACTGTCCGGCATTCAGAAATGTCCCCAATACACCAAAGTCTGACCTCCAGTTTCCATCGCTGCTGATATCTGTCCCTTCGCAAAGGGCATCAGGGTAGCCCCATGTGGAATTGTCAAGAATTTCAGTCCCATTGTATAACCATGCTTTCGCAGCAAGTGAATCAAATTCTTCAGGGAGATTTCCCTGATTGAAAGTCATCAGGTCCAGAATCTCAAATGAAATATCAGGTTTTCCATCTCCGTTTAGGTCAAATCGCTTCAGACCTGTTGAAATAATCTGTGTATTTATAAGCCCCTGCAATATGCTGTCTATATGCAGTGAAATAGGATTAGATGATGCCTGAAGTTCAGCAACATTGCGTATTAATACATATTGTTTATTCACTGTTGTGACAATGATATTGTCCTGTTCCTTTTTACAAGCAGAAAAAACAAGGAAAAAACAGGAAATAATAATGACAGAGATTGCAAAAAATTTCATGACTTTTTTTTCTATTAATAACGTCAACTTTTTTATAAAAGTATAGCTCAGATTTCATGAAAAATTGGTAATTTTGCATAAAAATATACAATTATATAAGTATGAAGCATAAGGTCGTAACTACATGGCTTGGCGATATGAAGTTTGATTCAGAGATTTCAGAACACCATCTGATAATGGATGCCCCTGCTTCAGATGGCATGACTTCGGCAGGAGCTCCTCCCAAGAAGCTTCTTCTTAGCGCTTTGGCCGGATGTACAGGAATAGATGTGATTTCAATTCTGAAAAAGATGAGACATGAAGTTGATAATTTAAGAGTTGAGATTGAAGCTCAACTTACAGATGAACATCCTAAGTATTATAATGCGATTCATATAATCTATGAGTTTACTTCTAAAGAACCAGATGTTGAAAAATATGAAAAAGCAATTTCTTTGTCACAGGAAAAATATTGCGGAGTGTCATTTATGTTTAGACATTTTGCAAGCATTACTCACCAAATTAAAGTTATTAAGAACTCATGAATATACTGATTATCGTTCTTATTGTGCTGTCAATAGTTGTCGGATATATAATCTACCAATACCGCCAAATTAAAAATATGCCTGTAGTTTCTGATAGCAAATTCGTTATAACATTGACAGATGCTAATTATAAGAGCAAAGTATCAAAGGGAGTAGTGTTGATTGATTTCTGGGCACCCTGGTGTATGCCCTGTAAAATGATTGTACCGGTTATTAACGAAGTTGCAGAGGAGATGGGAGACAAGATGATGGTTGGTAAACTGAATGTTGACGAGAATCCTGTAGTTTCCAATGAATTTGGAATACGGAGTATTCCCAGTCTGATAGTTCTGAAAAACGGTCGTGAAGTTGATCGGATGGTAGGAGTGAAAAGTAAGCAGGCTATCATACAGTCAATAAAGAAGCACCTGTAATTCAGGTTCAGATTCTTCTCTGAAATAATATAATTCATGATCATTTTGTAAGATGTTTCATCGAATTCTCTATTTTTGCTGAAATTTTGTTTAATGTTTTTGATAAAGCACAGGTTTCAGTTCTGGCTGGGTTTTCTTTCACTATCAATATTCATTTATCTGATATTCAGGGCAATGTATGTTCCTGTTTTGCATGATGAAGTTTCTACATATCTGATTTACATTAAATCAGGCAACTTTTGGCCACATACAGCATGGCCTGATGCAAACAATCATATTCTTAATTCGTTTGCGGTTCATAAAATGTATGAATGGTTTGGTTCATCACCCTTTGTTTTACGTTTGCCCAACCTGTTGTCCTGGGTTTTGTTCTCTGCATCTGTAGCGGGGATAGCCAGTTTACTGAGAGATGAATTTCTAAAATTTGGTTTTGTGTCTGTCATGTTTTTGACGCATGGGTTCATCGAATTTTTTGCATTTGCGCGAGGATACGGAATGTCAATGGCATTTCTTCTCTTTTCGCTGTGGATGCTTTTAGAAATGAACAGAAAGCAGTCAGGTTTTCATGCAGCTTTTGTATTATTGGGTTTGATGTTGTCTGTTTTGGCAAACCTGACTCTTTTACCATCTGCACTCATGATAGTTATTTATACAGGTATTGTGTATTTTCGAAAAATCAAGTTCTATAAGAAGTGGAGTATCATTTTATCTGGATTTTTTATCATAGCTTTTTTGATTTTCTTTTTATATTTTTTAGGATACAGCCTGAAACTTAAAAGTATGAACCTTCTTTATTACGGAGGTGAAGAGGGGTTTTTCAATGCAATTTTAAAAACTCATGGACAGATGTTGTTTAACAATACATCTCAGTTTCTACTGTGGGCTGTTGTTGCTGTCTTTGCGTTCATTATGGGTTTGTTTGTGATTGAATGTTTCAGAAATTCATTCAGAAGAATTTTTGAACCTTCTGTCACTCTGTTTCCATTTCTTCTGGTATCCTCACTTGTTGTTATTCTTGTGATGCATTTTTTTATGGGGGTTAATTATCCTGAGGACAGAACTTCAATATTTCTTTATCCTTATTTTATTGGTTATATTTTTTTCACTTCAGATGCCTTGCGCTTCAGATGGAAAAGATGGATTTTGATACCACTGATGTATATCCCGTTCAACTTTGTTTTCCATATCAATTCAGCGTATTCTTTTCAATGGTATTATGAACGCATTCCTGCTGAATTTTCTGAAATAGTGGCAAGCAATTCAGGCGAGAGATCTCCTTCAGATGTTACAATCTCAGGTTATAAAATTCATGAACAGATTTGGGGTTTTCATGTTGCCGCTATGAATAACGGAGTGAATCTGATCAACCCTGCTTCCTATCCAAACAATATGGATGATTTTATATTACTCAGGAAGCAGGAAGCAGATACAATGCCCGGATATTTTGATGACTACATTGTACTTGCAGAAGATAAGTATTCAGGTGTCAGGTTATTAAAAAGGCGTGAATTTCTGCCAAGAAATTTTCTGTTTGAAAAAAATGTAGTGGCAGAAAGTGAAGTAACTATGAATGAATTTATTGAATTTTTCCCTGATACAGTATTCGATTTTTGTGGCAGGTCTCTGGTTTTTGAATTTGATGTTCAGTTTGAAGATGGATTTGGACCTAGGGGCAGTGTTTTTGTTGTATCGGTGAGGGATTCTGTAAATAACAATCTGCAATATGAGAGACTTGAAACAGACTGGATGTTTTCAAAGCAGGTTTCTGAATTGCATTATTCTCTAAGTGTATTGAATATTCCTCAGGATGCTGCCGGAATGGTGGTATATATCTGGAATAAGCATAAAAGGCCTCTGAGAATCAAGCAAGCAAAACTCAGAGTATATGAATTGGGTTGATCACTGTGCTTTGCCCAAACAGATCAAAGCCCTAGTATAAACACGCAAGGTTTTCCTTTCAGCTCAGGCTTTGTTTTTTTCCAGAGAGCCACAGGTTTTGTAACTATTTGTTGCTCCTGAGAATCCAAAGAAGAAGCAATACATATCAGAGTTTCATTTCTACATATATTGCACAGGGCTTCAAACATTCTGTTATTTCGATAGGGTGTTTCAATAAAAATCTGAGAGTATCCGGATCTGCTTTGTTCTTCAATTATTTTAATTGTTTTTTTTAGTTCTTCCGATTTTACTGGAAGATATCCGTGAAATGTAAATTGTTGTCCGTTGAGACCTGAAGCCATTAATGCTTTAAGAATTGAGGAAGGTCCTCCAAGAGGGATCACTGTGCACTGTTTCTCATGTGCCATTCTTACCACTGTATATCCTGGATCAGCAACACATGGAAGGCCGGCTTCACTGAGAAGTCCCATTGAATTCCCGTTGACAAGGGGTTGTATCCATTCACTGTGAATGTGAAACTGGTTGTGTTCATTCAATTCATAAAACCAAACTTCATTGAAATCATAAGGATATCCTGCAGATTTCAGAAATCTTCTTGCGGTTCTCAGATTCTCAACAAGAAAATGTTTGATTTCAGGCAGAACGGAAAGTGTTTCTTGCGGAAGAACAATTTCAGGATGATGTTCTCCGATGGGAGTGGGTATGATAAATAATGTCGCAGGTTTATTCATTCCATGGTAGATTATTTATATCTGCATTTCCACCAGAAAGAATGGCGCCTACGGTTTTATTATGGAAAACTTCAGGATGTTCAATGATTGCAGCAAGGACAACTGCTGACGAAGTTTCAACAAGTATTTTCATTCGCAACCAAATCATTTTCATTGCTTCTAAAATCCCTTTTTCAGTTACAGTAAGAATGTCATGAACATGTTCGAGGATAATTGGAAATGTAATAGTTCCAAGAGAAGTTCTTAGTCCATCGGCTATTGTATCTGGTTGAACCGATGGGACAAATGTTCTGGATTGAAATGACTGCCAGGCATCGTTTGCCTGAAGTGGTTCAGCTGCGATAACTCTGGTTTCAGGAGAAAAATAATGACATGAAAGAGCAGTTCCGCTAAGCAGACCACCACCTCCAACAGGAGCAATAACAATATCCGGAGAGAGGTTTGTTTCAAGTAATTCTTTTGCTGCAGTTGCCTGACCTGCAATGATATGCAGATTATCGTACGGATGTATTTCAACAGCCCCTGTGTCTTTGATAAGCTTGATCAAACTTTCTTCTCTGGCTTCCAGTGTAGGTTTGCAGAAAGTAATATGTCCTCCATATTCTTTTACTGCAGCAATTTTCAATGGGTTTGAATTTTCAGGCATAACAATGTGAGCCTTAACACCCAAATATTTTGCTATTCTTGCAAGAGCCTGAGCATGATTTCCGGACGAATGGGTTGCTACTCCTGATTTCAGGGCAACTTCAAGGTAATGAAAAAGCGCATTTGATGCACCTCTTGATTTAAAAGTTCCGGCTTTCTGAAAATTTTCACATTTAAAAATAATTCTGCAAGCTGCAATTTTGTTAATGGATTCGGATTCAAGTACCGGAGTATGATGTATGTAATTCTTGATCAGACTGTGAGCCTCAATGATATCAGAGGCAGAAATATATGTTTTCAATGGCAGGAAACTTATTTTTTCTCATATTTTTCAATAATGGCATCGGCAGCTTCGCTGAGCATTTCAAATACTTGTGAGAAGTTTTCATCAACACCATAATATGGATCAGGAACAACAGTATTTGTTCCAGGCCGTGAGACATTCATAAGATAATCAATCTTCTGAAGATCATTTTTATTTCTGGCCATGGCTGCAACATCAGAAAAATTTCCTCTGTCCATGACAAATATTTTATCAAATTTGTCGAAATCCCCTGACTGAAACAAAGTTGCTCTGTGCTTTGAAATATCAATATTGTTCTTGCGGGCAATTTTCTGGGCTCTTGCATCAGCGTAATCACCATTATGATAGGGCTCGAATCCTCTTGATTCAACAACTGAGTCGCTGCCGGCAGCTTCAAGTTTATTTTTCAGAATTCCTGCAGCAAGCGGAGAACGGCAAATATTACCTAAACAAACCATCAGATATTTCATATACTCATTAAATTTATGCAAAGTTAAAAAAATTCTGCTGAAAATCAAAAGTTATCTTTTTTTTAATTCAAACCATTTCAATATCTAAATATAGAAATTTTGTTGTTGAATAAAAATGCATAAAAGCAGAAATAGCAGAATAAAGGAAGAACTACTGAAAAATTTGCTGGATCCATATAGCGACCAATGCTGCTTTTGTTTTCTCATCAAATGAGCTGTCAATTGCAAGCCCACAAAATTTGTTGTTTTTGACTGCAGCAGAGTTCTCGAACTCGTATCCTTCGATGCTTGTTTGCCCAATAACTGATGCTCCGCGACTTTCAAAAAAATTAGCCAGTAAACCAATTGCATCCTGATAGTTTTCAGGAAAGTCCGCCTGATTTCCAAGACCGAACAGTGCCAGTTTTTTTCCAGAAAAATCGAAGTCTTCAAGCCCCGGAAGATATTCATCCCAATAATTTGGAAGTTCTCCGTCAAACCAGGTTGATGTTCCCAGAATCAAAAAATCATAATTCAGTATTTCATCAAAGGAAGCATCCTCTACATTAACTTCTGTGTATTCCTTATCTGCCATTTCTTTTTTTATCATTTCTGCTACACCAGCTGTGTGCTCAGAGTGTTTACTATATATCAGGGCAATTTTCATAATGTCTTGTTTGAATGTTGTTAATATTTAATTAATTTCATTGCAGCAGCCAAAATTTTATCGGTATTTGGAAGTATGGCCTTTTCCAGGACAGGATTGAAACCAACTGGTGTATTTTCGGCTCCGATCCTAATTATTGGTGCATCCAGAAATTCAAATGCTTTTTCAGAGATGATTGCTGCAATTTCACCACCAAGACCTTGAAAAACCTGTGCTTCATGTGCTATCAGCACTTTTCCTGTTTTTTTCACAGAATTGATAATACCATCTTCGTCCAAAGGACGAATTGACCGAATGTCAATAACTTCTGCTTCAATTCCGCTCTCCTTTGAGAGAATGTCTGCAGCCTGAAGAGCCATTTGTGTAGTGTTTCCATAAGTAATAATGCTTAGATCATCTCCGGATCTGCGAACTCTGGATTTTCCGAAAGGAACTTCAAAATCATCAGGGACTATGGCTGAGGCCTGGGGTGCGTTATAAAGGGCTTTTGGTTCAAGAAAAAGTGTAGGACCCTGTGAACGTATGGCTGTCCTAAGCAAACCTGCAGCGTCGTCGGCAAACGAAGGATAAACTACCCGTATACCCGGGAATGATCCCAAAATTCCTTCTGTTGTTTGGGAATGATACAGCCCACCTCCGATATATCCACCTGAAGCAAGACGAATGACCACATTGGGTGAAAACTGACCTTTTGTTCTCCAATACTCATGTGATAATTCCACATATTGCTCCATTGCCGGCCAAAAGTAATCTGCAAACTCAGCTCCCTCGATGACGATACGAATATCCTTGCTGTATCGACTCATCCCATTGGCAGTTCCTACAATGTAATCTTCTGCAATTGGGGCATTATGAATTCTTTGTTTGCCAAATTCCTTCTGCATCCCCTTGGTAACATTAAATATGCCTCCTTTTTCTTTGTTCGCCACATCCTGTCCCCATAAAAATGTTTGCTCATTGAGTCTGAATTCTGCCTTAAGGGTTTCATTAATTGCTTCTATCAGTTTAAGTGATTTACCTTCGGTCATTTGATGTATTCCGTCTGTATATTTTTTAGGCAAATAGGCAGGTGCATACATAAAGTCATATATGGAAGCTGGGGATGGTATCGGTGTCTGAAGAGCATTCTTGTGTGCTGATTTTACTTCTGATTCTGCTTTTTCTTCTATGGCTGTCAGTTCTTGTTCGGTAAATCGCTGATACCTCAGCAACATCCGTCTGAATTTTGCAAGTGGATCGTATTCCCTGACATAATTCAGCTCATAATCGCTTCTGTAAAGTTCATGTCTGTCACTGTTTGAATGAGATCCAATCCGGATGCAATTTGCCTGAACGATGACAGGTTCTTCGTTCTTAAGTACGTGTTCTTTTGCTTCATTCATTGCCTTCATGGAATCAAAAACATCCTTGCCGTTGCAATGGATAATCCTCAGATTTTTAAATCCGGAAAAATTATTTGCAACTTTTCTGTTTGCAGTCTGTTCATGCTTTGGCACTGAAATTCCGTATCCGTTATCCTGGAAAACAAAAATAACAGGTAATTTTTCTCTGCTTGCGCCATTGATTGCTTCATAGACGTAGCCCTCTGATACAGAAGACTCTCCCTGAGAGCTGATAACTACCCCCTTCGTTCCATAGTATTTCATCGCCTTTGCAAGTCCGGCAGCATGAAGGGTATGATTGCCCGTAGCAGATGATACATTGTGAATATTCCATTCAGGTTTGGCAAAATGATTTGACATGTGGCGTCCTCCGCCTGCAACATCAGTGTCCCGGCTGATACCGTTAAGAATAATTTCTTCAGCACTCAAACCTGCACTGATTGTCGTAAGCATATCCCTGTAATATGGAAAAAGGTGATCTGTTTTTCTGTCAAATACCTGACCGATGGCTAGCTGAATCCCATCATGACCTGCATAGGGCGCATGATATGACCATCCAAGTGCTTGCTTCAGATAATTGGGAGCTTTGTTGTCAAGCAATCGCCCCAAAGCCATCAGATAAAACCAGTTTTCTAAAATTTCTTTCGGTGTATGTTTTATATGAAATGTTGGATTCATGAATAGTATATTTTTTTGATTTTTATTTAGAATTAATTTAATCAAAAGTTATGCCTTGAGGGTTTTTGTAGAAAAAATGAACAAGCAAATGATTAATACATTGAAATTCAAGAATATATAAATAGTGACAGATTGTCATTGTTTTAATATGCTTTGAATGGCAGCTATCAGTGATTGGTTGTTCTCCTTATGCAACTGATATTGTTCAATTTTTCTACATGAAAGTTCATTAAAAATGGAAGAAAAAGTATTTTTTTTGGGGTCAAATACTGAGAAAAGCGGATGATTTTTCAGATGCCTGGCAAGATAGAGTTGTTCAGTCTGTCCGGGTGTGGGGATAAGAATTGCCTTTTTTCTCAGTGCAACCATGTCCATAATTGATGAATATCCGGCTCTGGTGAGAATAATCTCATTTTTACCAATCAGCGATTGTAGTTGACATGTGTTCAGATGATGAATGATTTCCAGATTGTTCTTTTTAGAATGATTGGGTTCGTTGGGTTTTCCCTGCAGGAGAGTAAAATGGAACGGGGTGGAAGCAGCCAGTGCGTATACAATTTTTTCAAACTCAGTCCGGTGTGGTTCGGGTCCTGATGCAATAGCAAGGATAGTGTTCTTTTGAAAAGAATCATAATTTATTGAGAATCTTGATAAAGGTCCGATAAATACAGTTTTTTTAAGATGGGCATCGTTGTGTGAAAGTACTCCTGATAAGCCATGCTCAGATTGCTGGTCAGGAATCCAGACTTCATTAAAATGATTCATCATTTGTTCAAGCCGTTTCCAAACGAATTTTTTCAAGGTGCGTGCAGATGCAGGCAAAACTGGCTGTGTCTGATGAGTAATAAGAACAGAGGGAACTGATGGGTGCCGAAAGCCATATCTGTTATCGGAGATGATCAGGTCAGGTCGGTACTTTTTTATTAATGCTTTTGTTGTTGCAATATCCCTTGAAATGGACCTGAAGAAACAGGGGAGATGTAAAAGCATTTTTAGAGAAAACCACAGTGGATTTTTTGGATATCTGATTGAATACTGAGGCAGAATTTCTGTTGGCAGTTCAGGGAATTCACTGCTCAGGAGATTCAGGGAATCACCATTTCCACAGAGAATGACTTTACAATTCAGTTGAAGCAGGCAATGAATGACCGGAATGCATCGTGTTGCATGCCCAAGTCCCCAGTTCAGGGGAGATATGAGAACTGTTTTTGGAGATTTCGTCATGTGATGGAAAGAATACAGATTCCAAACTTAACCATTAAATGTTACTTTACCATTGGACTCTGAAAAAAGAAAAGAGATTCTAAATCCTCACTGTGAGTTGAACAACGTATGTTCTGGGCGGTTGAACATCAGCGGGCCTAATCTGATATTCTTTATTGAAGATATTTTTGGCACTGGCAGTGAATCTTACTTTATCATTGACATTCCATCCCAGTCTCAGATCAAAAACAATAAAACCCTTATTATTCTTTTCTCTGTATTCTTTTAGTCCGCGCAGAAGAAACACAGGCTCACCATTGAGAACAATAGGGTCTCCGTTGGGAAAGCGAACAGTATCTTCAAATGCTTTATCAATATTAATCATATGACTGCAATATTCACTGTTAAAACCGAAAGTTAGTTTTTTAAATGTAACTTCGAAGTCGAACTTCATATTATGATAGAACCTGTATTTTAGGATTTCGGAATTTGTAGATTTTAGAGTATCAGCAAGATCCACATCCATGTCGATAGGATTTGTATAGGTATAACCTGCAAGCAAAATTGCAGGAAGTCCAAAAAATTTCCCTTCACCGGTTACTGTAAAATCAATTCCTGTTATTCTGGCATTTCTCACATTCTGAGCTTTGAATCCTATCCACTTTTGAAAATAATTGGGATGATCAGGAGGATATGCTACCAAAATAACACTGTCCGGATTGTGATAACCAAATTCAAATTCAATCATATTGTGATATTCGGTCCAGAACAGTGCCAGATCAGTATACCCGTTCCAACCGCTGACTTTGAATCCCCGTTTTATTGCAATTTCAGAACTCCATCCTGTTTCTTCAAGCAAATCAGGATTTGGGAAAATTGCAATAGTTCCTGTGCTGGTTGCAGTGAATTTTTCAGCAATAGTCGGATACCTATATCCCATTCCAAAGGAGCCCCGTATATATGTTTTTTCATTAACGGAATAATTAAGTCCGGTACGTAGTACTGGTTTGAAATTTAATTCTTCTGCATCAATCCTGTAGCCCTCAAGTCTGGCTCCGAGTGAAAAATTCAGTCTTCCCCAAAACTGATGGTCAAGTTGAGAATACATAGACATATTTGATCCGAAGTGCTTATCACCTCCGAAAATTTGTGAAACACTTTCGTTGTATGAAAAACTGATTCCGTTTGAAAATGCAAGTTTGTTTTCGAAAAGTTTCAAAAACTGGTATTCTATGTAATAAGTATCATCAAAATTATTTTGTTCAGTATCATTCTTATTACGAATGGAGTATAGTCTGGTTTTTAGAGTGTGTCTTGTCGAATGATTCTTAAAATATGTGATATATGGATAAACATTAAAGGAAGTATTGTGAAATGATTGCTGATAAGTTGGATTTGCTCTCCAAACCCCACTGTCACCATCAAGCCACAGTAAAAAAATATCTCCTGTCCTGTCCATATAATTTCCACTTACACCTATGGAAAGGCCTTCAACTTTTTTAAACCTGTATCTGAGGTTCATATTAAAACGTATTCTCTGTTCATTTCGATTTTCCTGATAACTTTTTTCAGATTGAATATTGCCCCCAAAAACAAGGTCAAGATTACCGAATCTTTGTGAATGACCGAAGCGTGCTCCGGTGAAGAAAGGCGAGTGGGTATCCCACCATTTGATGGCGTCTCTTTTGGGATTGCCATAAATCCCACTGAACATTGTTATTGATGAAAAGGGCTCGGCTCCGGGAAATCGTGTTCTGATATTAATGACTCCATTTAATGCAGATGAACCGTAGAGAGCAGAACTTGCTCCTTTGATAATTTCAACTTGTTCCATATTTTCAAGGGGTGCAAAGTCCCAGCGTGCTTCTCCCGATGCTCCGGTCAGCAAAGGAAGATCATCCACAAGCAAAAGAGTCCGGCTTCCAGCTCCGTATGAATACCCGCTGCCCCCTCTGATACTGGCCTGATCATCAACAATAAATACTCCCGGAACTTTCTGTATGGCATCTTCCAGCGAGGTGATGTTATTCCCTTCAATCATAGATGGCTTGATGATTTCCATGGATACAGTCACTTCAGAAAGCTTTTGCTCATGACGCCCGGCAGACACGACAACAGCATCAAGCATCTTGACTTCTGTGTTCATTTCAAGATTGAAAATTCTGGTTTCTCCGGGATGCAATTTTATTGTTTTAACTTCTTCGGTGTATCCAATATATCTGAAAATAATACTGTATGTGCCGGGATCCACTTCAATATTGTAATTTCCATTTAAATCAGTAACTACACCAAGATCTTTGGTGACAAGAATGTTCACTCCGATCAGAGTTTCTTTGGTTTTAGCATCAGAAATTGTCCCCTTGAGAACAGCTTTTTGTGCTGTGAGTTGTAAACTTATGAAAGCAAAAATAAAGAGAGGTAAATATCTGTTCATAAAACAATATTTAGTTGATAATCAGCTTGTTGAAAATTTGTAAGCAAAAATTCAAAGTTCAAATATATAAATTATTTTTCGCTGACAGATATTTAAATTATCTTTGAGCATTGAATATTGACAGACAGAGATTCATACTTACAGTACTAACATCTATAAATGACTCATTTTCAGTGGAAAAAAAATTAGACGAGAATACATTATTCTATGCCATAGCAATTACTTTTGCGAACAGAATTGGCTCAGTTACAGCACGTCGCCTCATCAACTACTTTGGAAGCCCCGATCTGGTGTTTCGCGAAAACAGACAATCTATTGTTAAACAGGGACTATTGTCAGCACCGGTTGCTGCATCATTATTTACAAAGGAAATTTTGGTTCAGGCTGAAAGGGAAATAGAGTTTGCATTGAAGTATTCAATAGATGTATTATACATTGATGATGAAGCGTATCCTTTTCGTCTCAGGCAATGTTCTGATGCTCCGGTTATACTTTATAAGAAGGGTGTTTCAAAGCTTAATCCGGTGAAGTCTGTAAGTATTGTTGGAACACGCAAAGCAACGTCCTATGGTAGAGATAGTACTGCTAATCTGATTCAGGGCATGAGGGGTGAGCCTGTGCAGATAGTAAGTGGTCTGGCTCATGGAATTGACACGGCTGCCCACAGGTGTGCTCTTGAGAATGGCTTGGAAACAATTGCAGTTTTGGGTACAGGTCTTAATATCATTTATCCTGCTGAAAATAAAACTTTAGCAAAAAATATATGCAAGCAGGGGTCCCTCGTTACAGAATTCAGTTCACAACATATTCCTGAAAAAGAAAATTTTCCGCGAAGAAACAGAATTATTGCAGGGATGTCAGATGCAGTTATGGTGATTGAAGCAGGCAAAAAGGGAGGGGCATTGATTACAGCCGAGCTGGGTAATTCATACAACAGGGATGTATTTGCTTTGCCTGGCAGAATGGGAGACACCTATTCTGAGGGATGTAATTGGTTGATTAAAACCAATAAGGCTGCTTTGGTATCTTCAACGGCAGATCTTTATTACAATATGAACTGGGATTTGCCCGGTGATAAAAAACAAGGCAAACAAGCACGATTGATTTTGAATGAAGAAGAAGAGAAAATCTTTCGGCTTTTGGTTGAAAACGGAGAATGCGGACTCGATTTTATTTGTAATTCGACTGATTATACCCTGAGTAAGGTGGCAGCATTATTACTCAATATGGAAATGGCTGGAGCTATTAAAAGCCTTCCAGGGAAGATGTATCGACAGGCTTGATTTTCTTTTTCCTTTTAAGAACGTTTTTGAGTTTTTTTCTAAGCTCTGCTTTTCTTGCTTCATTTTTTGCAAGCTCTTCAGCAGTGATGATTCTTTTTCTATGAGAAATCAGAACATATTTTTTCTTAAAAGGAGAAATTCTTTTAAACCTGGATATAATTCTCAGGGATATAATGATAAATACAATAAGACAGAGAATGGTTAATATCGGGCATAGGGGGCAGCCGATAAAAAGAAAAACATCATAAATGCCATGGGCCAGAGCGGCCAAAATCACTGCTTTACTAAGTAATCTGAACCGTTTTTTTGCAAAAGTGAAACGGGCATATCCGAAATATAATCCCATGATTACTCCGAAGCAGGCATGTGCAGGTACAGCCGTGAGAGACCGTGCTATTGCAGTTCCCATGGGATCATCGCTGAAAATAAAAACATAAAAGATATTTTCCAGAGCAGCAAAACCCATTGAAACCATGACTGCATATACAACACCATCCATTGGTTCACTGAAGTTCTTGTTTTTATATATATATAATCTGAGAAACAGAAACTTGAAAAATTCTTCTGTTAAACCCACACCAATAAATGCATAAACAATTGTAACCCAGATATTGTCACCGGCCTTAAGATTGATGGTCCATTCATATATGTTTTCTATGAGGGCTGCTGGTATGACAGAAACTATTCCAAGAATGAAAGTAACAAATAATGTAAGTGTCGGTTCTCTTGAGTATTTATCCTGAAAATATACAAACAGAATGATGATCAGGATTGGAGTCAAGGCGAGCGAAAGTATCAGCATAATATTCCGTAAAGATTTTGTAAATTTACAGCAAAATTTATAAAAACTATGAAAATTAAAATTTTTAAACCCGATAGTGAATTTATTGATTCAAGAAATATCTCACAATGGCCTATTTGGGAAAAGGAAGTATCAAAATTTCCATGGACATACGATTCCATTGAAGAGTGTCTGATTCTTGAAGGGGAAGTGTATGTCGAGACCGCTTCTGAAACAGTTCATATTCTCACGGGTGATTTTGTTGTATTTCCGGCGGGCCTCAATTGCATTTGGGATATTCGCAAACCGGTGAGAAAACATTATAATTTTCCAGATTAGTACAAATGATGCAAAGGGGTAAAGATTGTAAACCTGGAGACACCGTTCGTTTTCTGCATGAAAAGGGTGGGGGAAAGGTCACAAAAGTGACAAAAGAGTTTGTTTATGTGGATATTGGCGATGGTTTTGAAATTCCAATGCTTTTTCAGGATGTGATAATCATGGAGAAAGCAGCAACGGACAGTTCCGTTGTTGAAACTGAAACGGTTGAACAAGTTGTTGCTGAAAAAAAATTCATTCGCAAGGCTGAAGTGACAAAAGGGGTTTATGTTGCATTTGTACCGGTTAATCAGAACGTACTGCTGACGGGTGATATAAGGATTTATCTTATAAATTACTCGAAAATTGGAATTATATATACTCTGTTTCTTTCGGGCGATCAAATGCAACATCCTTCTTATAGTGGAAATATTGAGCCGGCATCTGCCATTCTTATTGACACTGTGGAAAGACAGCAATTGTCCAGATTTTACAGAGGTGTTTTTCAGTGTTTGTTTACAGGACAAATTTCAGGTGGGGTACCCGCTCCATTTTCAAGTACCATTGAAATTCGAGAAGGAAGATTCCTGAAGGAAGATATGTATCTGATGAACCCTGTTATTGAGATGATGTGTATCACTAGTCTTCTATTAAGAATTGATGAACTTTCTCTGATTCATTTTAATTTGTCAAAAGGGTTCGAAAGAAAAGATCACCTGGAGGGTCATTCCAGAGTTATAGAAGATTACGGTTTCATTGGAAAATTTAAAACTGCACCCGGAGAAGCCGAAGTTGACCTTCATATTCACAAACTTGTCAATGACCCGGATACATTGAGTGATGCAGACAAATTAAAGTTACAGATTGATTATTGCAAGAACTGTATTGAAAGTGCCATTGAACATTCCTATAAAAAGGTCGTGTTTATTCATGGAGTTGGTGTGGGTATTCTGAAAATGGAACTCCATAAAATTCTGAAAACCTATGAAAATATACAATTCAGGGATGCTCCCATTGCAAAATACGGCATTGGAGCAACAGAAGTATTGGTGTTTAATAAATGATCAACCTTACTGATTCCTGTTGTTCATTATTACTGATAGTAATAATATAACATCCCGGTAATATCTGATGATGAAGAAGAATCCTGTTATTATTAACATATTCACTCATTATTACTCTTCCTGTCAGATCGCTGATACATACATGTATTGGATGTCCCTGACCCTGATAATTCAGATACAGATATTCTCCTGCTTTTGAAGGATTGGGATACACCAGAAATGGTTGATTAATAACTTCATGAATATCTGCATTTTGCAAAACACATAGGTTACCTGTTCGATGAACATCGAATTGAAACATAGGCCAGAATGGACCTGTGCCTTTGCCAAGCTCAACAGCATATCCTCGCCCGTAATTTGTTTGAAAGGCAGGATAATCAGTTTTGCCTCCTACAATAAAAATATCGAGAGTATCATTAGAGTTAAAATCTCCCACAACAGGTGCATGGTCAAAATCTAATTCTGCCCCGTAATGTGCTGCAAGATCCATATTGAAAATGGGCTGTGAATCGGGTCCGTTCAGAGCGATCAATTGTCCTGCACTTGTTCCGAAAATTACATCCGGATGAGAGTCATTATTGATGTCAGATAATGCAACACCCCTGAATGAGCTGTTATAGCTTGGAATTGTAAATTGCCATAATAGAGTGCCATCATGATTCAGTGCATAAACCTTATAGGATGAAGTAAAAACAAGTTCACAAAAACCATCTCCGTCAATATCTCCCACCGAAACGGGAGAGCCAATGTAAGTACCGGTATTGTATGTCCACACTGAATCTCCGTTTTCTCCTTTCAGTACCCTCAGTTTGCCGCTATAATCACCGATTATAAGTTCGGGTTTACCGTCTTTATCCAGATCTGCTACTGCAGTTCCATGATAGACAACGTCATCTAGTCTTTTTGACCACATGACTGTCTGATTGCCACCATGATATGCATAAATCCTGTTACTGTCAGAAAAATGCCAGGTGGCGACAACAAAGTCAAGTTGTCCATCAAGGTCAAGATCAACAATTGTGGGTGCTGTCTGAATCCATGAATCTGGATCAACAAGGATCTCCCATTTTTCAGAACCTGTACTTCCATCAATGCAAATGACATATCCGCCAAATTCACCATGAAGAATATCGGGGATGTTATCATTATCAAGATCTGCGACAGTTGGAGGGGAATCACTTCCTCTGGTGGGTGTCTGCCATTTTAAGGAGCCATTAGCTCCGTTGAAACAGAAGGTCTTAGGATTACATGATGAAGGGACAACAACATCAATAACACTGTCTCTGTCAACATCATATATCAATGATGCAGCATCATTGCATCCTTCTGCAGCACCCGAAGCATTATATTTCCATAATAAGGAGCCATCATCTGCATTGAGGGCATAGATCATACTGTCATTCCTGTAACATCCGAAAACAAGTTCAGGTTTACCATCATTGTCAATGTAACCCATCGCCGATTGACCAAATGATGAATCATTTGTATCAAACCACCACAGTATTTTTGGGGTTTGTGACTGTAGGGTTGTAACACATAAAAAAGCGATTGTAAAACACAGAAACTTATTGATTGTCTTCATGTTGTTATTATTTTTCACAAATATAAAAGATTTTTGACATTCACAAAAAAAAGCGCCTCCGGGGGGAGGCGCAGGGAGAGAAAACCAGTACCTGATTATGGTTTGAACTCAATGCTCAGGTTGGTTATCTGGAAAGGATTGTAAGGTGACAGCAGATTCATCCTGCTTTCAATAGTTGTATAGCAGGAATTTGGAGCTGTGCCTCCCTGAACGAATCCGTTCTGGTTGAAGTATCCCGGAGGATCAGTGTTGTACAGGTAGTTGGCAACACTGGCGCTGTCAATTGTTGGCCAGGTCTCGTATATCTGATCAGTAAATACATTCTTGATTGAATTATCCTCAAGGATCACTGTTCTGTCACTGGTATTCAGGGTGCTTTCAGGAAGGCCAACTTCAGCAACAGCAATATTGACAGGATGATTGCATGATGCAACAAAGGCCCAGTTAAAGCCAGTTTGTGTTGTGAAAAACTTCGCATTGGGGTGATCTGAGTTCCCAAAAACATCAACGTAGTCGCCGTCTTTGCCTGCGAACATTTTCATGGTACTCATTGAGTATGGATTTTCAAGAGGATCTGCAAGTGGAAGCCCTGCCAGTGAAACAATCATCTGGTTGGAATATCCACCCTCACCGGCTTCACTATAGTAAACACTATACATGGCATCAGGAAAATCAACCCAGGTATCACGATCTGCATTATATACCTTAAGAACTGCAATCCCTTTCACAGGGTCGGTATTCCAGAAAATCTGAAGGGCTTTACCTCCGTCAGGATTTGACTCAGACTGTGCATCTGTGATGGTTAATTGAAACTGCCAGTTTATTCCCTGAAAACTTGAATTTTCAATTACAACTACATTTTTTATTCGGTTGTCATCAGAACTCAAATATGAAAAACTCATGGGGTGATTGATGTTGTATGTTGATATGGCTACCATGATTTGTTGTACAAATTCTGCAGACCTCTCTGCAGCATAAATGAATGTACAAAGGTGATAATAGATGGTGTTGCCGTTCAGTGTATCTGACTTCATATCTTTACTTCCCATTTCATTTCTGCTCAGGGAACTTGGGATATCTACTGAAAATTTTGTGGGTACTGAATTGCTTGCTGGAGGATCTGGGTCTTCCTTTTTACAGGACTGACTTCCGAATGTCACCATCAGAATGAGACTCAGAATGAAAAGGCGGAAAAGTGTTTTCATAATTGTTAGGTTTTTAGGTTTTTTTTATTTTTTGTTTTTATTTGCCATGATGAATAAACAAAAATACATTTTTTTCAATATTGAAAAGCGGACTTGAAACCAGTCCGCTTTTCTCCGGTATATGTTGTTATTGCATTACTATTGTATAGGTTTGTCCCATGTATGTTGCTATGGCGATATTGTCACACTCTCCGTCTCCATAGTCAACAATGATATCATCCTGAAATCCGTCGGCAGTAATTTTTAATGTTCCTTCTACAATGTACCCGCAATTCAGTTTGATATGGAGTGCTTCAAGAACTTCAATCTGGTATGAATCGCCGTGGATTGTCTGTCCGTTTTGCCATCCGGTGATAAGATATTCATCATCCCAGGGATTGATAAGTGTAGGTTCTCCTGCAATCCATTCGTGTTCACGTTCACTGGTGATGTAAATTGTGCCTTCAGGAGTTGTCACTGAACCGTCAATGTAAACTGTATAGTACAGATTGTCATTGATATTCCTTCCGTTGTTGGTGATGACTTCTATCCCTTCAACAAGATTTCCGTTCACTGTGTAGTTGTCTGTAGTTACTGTAATAACAGTTCCTTCTTCACGATACCAGCCGGTAGTGTGAATGTTTACTTTTCCTGCTCTTAATCTGCCGTCATTTCCTACACAACCAGTTCCATAGTCAATTTCAATTGTTTTTGGAAAAGTTGACCAGTCAAAAGGAGTAATTGTAATGGTTGCACATGTGCTGTTCATTAATAACGTTCCTTTGCCGTTTTCTGTTTCTTCCTGTGCCTGTTGAACTCCGGACTGTACCTGATTGCCCAGATCTGCAAATGCTGCTTCTGCAACTGCATTGTCTTTGGCTACTCTTGATGGCATTACTGGTTTTTGAACAGGTTCTTTCTGGCATGAATGAGATACGATGCTGAATGCAAGACTCAAAAGGATGAAGGTGAATCTGATTTTTGTTTTCATGGCTTTAAATTTTTATGGTTAATAATTTTTGCGTTTCTGATAATAAAACACACCATTCAATACATACCCTTATATGGATTGAAATTTTTTAAATATTTTTGTAAAATTCAGATAGTGAGGGAAATAAAAAAAGGCAGATGGATTTCATCTGCCTTTTTTAAACTATGATAAAAACTGGTTAACGGAGAATTTGCATTTTTTTGGTGACAATTTCATTCAGAAACATGGCACTAACAAAATAGATGCCTTCACTGAGCATTGGAAGCTCAAGGTGGGTTTCAGGTCCTGAAGGTTGTACTGAATAGATCAATTGCCCGTTATTGTTAAAAATCAATATTTGTGCATTATCTGACAACTCAATTGAAAAAGAACCATCATTGGGATTCGGATAGATATTGAAGTTTTGATGGTTGGGCTCATTTGTTGGTTGATCAATAGCCATGAATGTTGTGTCAAAGGGTTCAATAATAATGACTCCTGCATGAAAATCGCTCAGATAAATGTGCCCGTCTGAAGCAACGGAAATTGATCTGCTGCCATACAGGTTCACCCATCCGCCTGTCCCTCTGCATTCAGCAACCGGTGTAGCTCCACTCATGGATGATACGTCAAATATCCTCATTCCGAAAAATTTATCAGCAACGTACAAATATTCATTACGAAGAACACAATCATAATATCGTTCCGTGAAGCTGAAATTTGTAAATAATTCCTCCAGTTCATTTCCGTTCCATCTGAATAAGGCAAACTGAGGACCATATGCCACAGCAATGACTCCGTTTTCGACAGAAATTCCATGAATTACATCTGCAGAAAGTGCTCCCCATGTATTTGTAAGTTTTACAGAATCAAGAAAAACAACCTGATTGTTCTCAACTTTCTGAGCAACCAGATAATTTTCAGTGCCATATTTGCGACCATAATATAATGTATCCCTGTAAACTTCGATGCCGTATGGATCACTGTCAGTTGTATCAATGAAAATTCTCTGATAGTTTCCGGAATGATCAAAGGGATCAAATACATCTATCCATGGTTTGCTGATATTATTTGTGTATGATGCAAGCATCTTCATTCCTGTGTTGGTGTATATGCGCTTCATGCAGACCATCAAGGACTTTTTCATATCAAATTCTTCAACTGCCTGTCCGCCCATTTGCCATGGTTTGATATTGTAAACAACAGATGAATTAACCATCAGCAGAGTATCATCAAGATATTCAACATCAGAACAAAAATAGTGATTGTTCAGGTCGTGAATATGCATTTCAGTTGCATCACAATGAAATCCATTGCTGAACATTAGGCTGTCAATGTTCCAGGCAATCATCCCAAAACCTTCGTGGGCTGCCAGAAGAAGATTGTCTTTTACTTCATTGTTAACACACGATCCACCTGTTGGAAGAAGCCCAAGGGTGTCGTCAAATGCCAAAGTTGAAATATCACTGATCATAACACCAAGCCATTCGGAAGACATTGCGATATATGGAGTGCCATGCATCAGTGCCGCATCAAAGTGCCACAATCCCGGAGTAATATGTGCAATTTCCTTCATTGTGTCAACGGGTAATCCGGTGGCATCGATGACAGGCATATAGGTCAAGGGAAAAGACAGTGTGTCAAATGCTGCAGTAGTAACTAGGAATACAGTATCATTTCTGGAGTCCATATTCATCACATTGAGCTGTGCAAATCCGGGGAATCCTCCTGTCAGTTCAAAGGTGTCTGCAACGCTTATTGTAGAACCATCAAACAGAAATGCAAAAAAATTGGATTCAGTAAAGAGAATATTTTCAGGACCTGCACATACATAGAGAATATCATCTCGAAGATCAGCAAACTGTAAATCCTGTATCCAGTTGAGATATGGACTGCTCCATGTAGCTATTGGTGTTGTAAGGTTTTGAATTGAGAAAATCTGAATATTACCGTTAGTAAAAAGAGTTGAAGTATTCCCTACAGCAATATAATTCCCTCTTCTGGCCACGCAGAATGATTTTGGTCCTCCAAAATTTCCGATCTTTGAAAAACCCGTTGCTCCGTTGAACTTTAACATTCTTACGCTGAAATAATCAGCAATGTAAAGCGTGTCATTGCTACGCCACATATCATATGCCGCTGAATCACCCATGCTTTTCATATTATAATGAGCAATGATCTCAAGATCAGGTGAAGAAAAATCAAGGGCATATACTCCGTCATGTGTGGCTGCGGCAAATAATGTGTCTCCATACAACTCAGTTTCATTCACAACTCCGAGCAATGGTCTTCTGGCAATGATTTCAGGGTTTTCAGGATCTGTCATGTCATAGATCCACAGACTTGTGCCGCATCCAACAATAAGTTTCTGTCCGGATTGATCCCAGTTTACATGAAATCCCGCTCCGCCCTGTGTTTGCCCAATGATATCCAGACTACTTATCTGGGAATTCACTTTTACAGAATGGACACAAAGATAACAGGATATTAAGAAGAATAATATCTTTTTCATGGGGTTGAGTTTTTTAATTATTTTTCTATCAGAACATGAAAGTGAGACCGGCACCAATATGCCATCCCTTAGCTTTGAGGGTC